>JBBJLY010000052.1:0-38358 GCA_037720695.1 Kofleriaceae bacterium
AAACGGGACCGCGGCACGCTCGCGTTCGGCGAGCTGCTCCGGGGTGAGGCCGGCGCGCGACCTCGACGACGACGCCCGTGCGAGATGGCGTCGCGAACACGACCGTCGCGACGCCCGCGGGCACTGTCAGCTTCGCCGTACCAGGCGCCTCGAACGTGACCGGCGCGGGCTGGACGAGCGCGTCGTTCACGATCATCGCCGTGATCCGTGCCGGACCGGTCTCGACCGGCAGCACGGGTGCGCCGGGGATCGGCGGCACGACGGGCGCGCGAGCAGCCCGCAGCGTCAGCTCCGCCGGGCCCGTGACGTTGACAGCGCCGCCGCGAAGCGCGGTCACCATCACGCCGGGCGCCGTGAGCTCGACGGGCGGCGTGGGCGGCAACCGGAAGCCGCTGGTGTAGATGACGCGCGCCTCGTAGTCGTCATCCTCCTTGCCCATCGCCGACAGCCGGTGCTGGACCGATCGCAGCACCGCGTTGCGGGCGGCCTCGGGCAAGCGATCCCAGGGTTCGAAGCTCGAGCGCTCGGCGAACCGCTGGCGATCCGCCGGCGCCATGACCTCGATCCGCAGCTCCTTGAGCAGCTCGCTACGCGCGGTCTGCATGTAGCCACGCACCGCGCCGTCGGCCGCGCCGATCAGCGTCAATTGCATCTCCGCGCCTGCCGCAATATTTGGCGGCATCGGGACGATCATCACGCGGTCGTCGGTCAGCTCGAGCTTGGACTCGAGGCTGAACGTGTTCTCATCGAGCCAGCCGCGCTGCTGCGGCCGGGCCTTGCTCTGGCGCGAGCGCGTGTAGATGCGATGGCTCCACACCGACTTGCCGCCGCTGAAGATCTCGAACTGGACGCCGTACTCGATCTCGAGGATCGGGTCATACCCCAAGGGCACTTGCTCGCCTGGCGGCTCGCTGGCGTAGGGCAAACCCGGCGGCAGCACCGCATGCGAGACGAACCGCAGCACCTGCTCCTCGCCGGTCAGCTTGAACCGCGGGCCCTTGGCCTGGGTGATCCGGTAGTAGATGTAGCGCTCCGCGGCGGCGGTCTTCTGCTCGAGCGGATCGATCGGCTCCTCGAGCACGTTGTGGACGCGCCAGCCGAGCAGCACGAAGCCGGCGATCACCGCGACCAGCACCAACGGCGCGAGCACGCGACTCCGCGGCTTCGGCTCGACGAGCACGTGGATCGATCGATAGCGCCTGGCGTCACGGCAAGGTCCCGACAGCGTGACGACCCGCGGTCGCTGGACGAGCGCGCTGCGCAGGCGGACCAGCTCGTTCGCGCCGCCCGCATCGACGATCACCTCTTCGCCGGTGATCCCGAGCCCGGGCACCAGGACGAGCCCGCGCATGACATCCCTGCCCTCGCGGACGTCGATCACGAGAAACGGCCGTCCGAGCTCCGAGCTGGTGCCGATCCGGACGGTGGTGCCGGGCAGCGCGGCGACGTGGCCGACGAGCTGGCGCAGCACCTGGATGTTGCCGCTCGCCGCGAACGCCTGCGCGATCCGCACGACCGATCCGTAGCGCTCGCTGAGCGGCATCGAGATCTGCTTGTTCGGGCGCCCGAGCGCGGGCTCGAGCAGCGCCTTCGCGACGCCCTCGGGTGCGCGCTGGATCCCCATCTTGAGCGCGCGGTCGACCAGCAGCTCCTGATCGGCACCGAAGTACGCCGCGCGCGTCGCCTCGCCAAACCACAGCAGCGCGCACGGCAAGGTGTCGACCCGCTGGCAGTAATGCAGCTGCGGGTTGCCGGTGCCGGTCAGATCGAGCAACTCCTGCGCGCCATCCTGGAATCGCGTCGACCTGCTCGCGAACCGCAGCGGCCCGGACGCCAGCGCAGTCGCGAGCCGGCCCCCGATCTGCGACGCATCGAGCAGCGGTCGTGACGGCGTGACGACGAGCTGCTCGCGCACCGGTTGCGTCGCGCCGAAGCCCCGGATCTCGAAGATCATCGCGTCGAGCGCGGCGCCACCGAGCGCGGTGTGGATCGCCTGGTGCAACGCCTGGAACGGCGTCGCCATGTTCCACGGGGCGGCTGGATCGAACGTGCTCCCCGTGCCGGTCGCGCTGATCACGTTGATCGTGCGATCGCCGCTCGCCACCAGCAGCACCGACGCATCCATCGCCAGCCACAGCTCCGCGCCGATCCGCCAGGTCCCGCTCTCCGACAGCGGGCGCGGCACCTCGATCGCCACCGGCTGGGCTTCGCCGAGCCGACCCGCGACGACGCCCCAGCCGAGCTTCGGGGTGACCTCCGCGAGCAGGAACGTCGGCCGCTTGGGCCCGCCCCCATCGGGGAGCAGCCGGACCTCGTAGCCGATCAGCGCGGCCAGCGTGTTGGCGAGCCGGAGCTCGACCTCGTAGCCGCGCGGATCGCTCCGCGATGCCGAGACCAGCCGGGTCGCCATCAGCTCGAGGAACCGCAGCTCGCTCTGCGACGGCGGCACGTAGCTCGCGACCTCGACCGGCACCCGCCCGAGCGGTCGCTCTCGCTCTGCAGCGCCTCGTTGCGATCGAGCCGGCGCGCGAGCCACGCCTCGACGGTCACCTCGGGCTCCCCGTGGCCGGCGCATGTCCCGCGGCCGCGAGGGCGAGCCACAGATCATCTGGATGCGCGCGCAGGACGGCGACCTGATCGCTCGGGCTGCCCTGCCACGACAGCTCGAGCTGGGTCGGCCACAGCGTCGCCAGGTCGAGCTCCGGTAGGTGGTCGCCGACGTCGAGGATCGGCTTGCCACGCGGCACCCGCGCATCGGCGCGGAACCGCACGACCGACGATGCGCGCAACTCGCGGAGCGCGATCGCATGCGGCGTCTGCGAGTTGGCGAGCGCGTCACCGACGTCGAGCCCGGCCTCGCGGGTATCGAGCCCACTCGCGATCACGGCGCGACAGGCAACGGGCGCGCAGCGCAGCGCAGCGACCTCCGCGGTTGGCGGCTCGGTCGCAGGCCGCGGGACGTCGAGGATCGGCCCCTTCGCTCCCGGCACCAGGATCGAGGTGTTCCAGCCGAGCTGGGCCCCGAGTCGCTCCTCGCGTTCGATCAGCGCAAACGCCGGGCGCCCGGCGATCGGTGCTGGCATCGGGATCAGCACGAGCCCGCGTTCGGTGGCGAACGTGGCGACCGTCGCGCGGTCCGCCTCGCTCGAGGTTCGCAACCAGCGCTCGACTGCCCGCCACAGCTCGGCCTGGCGATCGAGCTCGCCGCGCGAGCGCGCGAGCGGGGTATCGCTCGCGATGTCGAGCCGCGCCCGCGCGCGCGCCACCGACATCACGCCGACCGGCGTCTGCGCCAGCACGGTGGTCGGCGACGACTCCGGAAGCGCGAGCCCGTCGCCGACGATCGGCGGTGGTGGGGCCACCTGATCGAGCGCGAGCCCGATGCCGCTGCCGAGCACGAGCGAGATGATCGCGACCGAGAACGCCGGGAACAGGATCTGGCTGATCGCCTCGCGGTCGAGCATCTTGACCGCGATCAGGCTCGGCACGAGGTAGCCGAAGCCGAACAGGTCGCTGACCTTGGCCTCGGAGTCCGGCACGCCGACGTACCAGCCGAGCGCGAACTTCATGAAGAAGCTGATCGTGAACACGAACGCGATCTTGCGCGGGCCCTGCAGGCTCAGGTTCCGCAGCCCAGGGATCATCAGGATCGTGTTGATGATCAGCACGAGCGCGACCGCCTCGACCGCGGTGGTCACCAGACGCATCGGGGAGAAGCACGCGACCGCGAGCAGCGCCGGCATCAGGATCCCCGAGTAGTCCCAACCGTACCGCAGGTTGTAGCGCGCCCCGAGCAGCGCCCCGATCAGCAGCACGATGTACGCCTTGGGCGACGACAAGAAGTCGAGCGCCACGTTCTCGTAGGTCAGCTCGAGCCGCGAGAACGACAGGTTCGTGTATGGCAGCAGCACGTACTGCAGCACGACGAACACGAGCAGCGTCGGCACCGCGATCTGGACCAGCCCGCTGCGCAGGTCGAGCTTCCAGAACATGTTCGCGGTCAGCGGCACGAGCACGAGCCCGATCGAGCTGAGGTCGCGCGTCAGCCGATAGTTGGTGTCGAGCTCGCCATCGACCCAGCGCAGGATCTCGGGCAGCACCCAGAGCTCGCTGCTCTGTCGCACGACGACGGAGACAAACACGAGAAGAAGAAACCGCTCGCGCCCGAAGAACTTGCTCCACGCGCCGCTCTTCGACGCGAGTTCGGATAGCGCGCGCGACAGCGCGAACGTGAGCACGGCTTCGAACATCACGGCGCCGGTCGACATCGGCGCGAGCACGAGCAGCGACGCGAGGTACCCGGGGACGACGAGCCCGCTGTAGACCCAGCCGAAGCTCTCGTTCAGGAACAGCAGCGCGAGGACGCCGAGCAGGATCGCGACATGAATCGTCTGGTCGACCCCTTGCGGCGGAAACAAGGAGAGGATGCCGTCGGACATACGGGGCGAGGTGGGGACTATCCCGCTAAACGGCGTCGATCAGGCGTAAACGTAAACCCAAACGTAAACGGTGGTCGTTCCCGGTCGTTCCCGGTTCCCGCCTAGTCGGTCGAGGCTTTCCGAGCGCGAGCCAGGAGGAAAGCAGCAAGACCGTTTACGGTTCGGTCGACGGGGGCTAGTTGCCCTTGATCTTCAGGTTCGCGAGCAACGGGTCGATCAGGGTGGGCGCGGGGGCGAATGCGAGATCGTCGTGATCGCCCTTGAGGACCGGGCGGGTCAGGTCGTCGTCGTCGTCGCTGATCATCAGCTTGTCGAACGGGATGGTGACGCCGTTGACGGTGGGCGGCGCCGGCAGCGGCATGCGGACCACGGCGAACGGCCGGGTCGAGCTGGCGGCCTCTTCGTGAAGCTCGACGATGGCCTCGTCCTCGTGGAACCGTGGCGTACCGGCGGCGAGCACGAGATCCTCAGCTTCATCGGTCAGGTCGACCCGCGGGCGAATCATGGTGACCGCGGCGTCGAACTGGACCTGCTGCTGCTTTGGCGAGGAGGCGCGGGCCGCGAGGCGGGCGCCGATCGCGGTCTGGGCCGGGCGGCGCTCCTTCATGACCTGCTCGGCGGCGGCGCCGGCGTGCGGCATGATGGTCAGCACGACCAGCTGCTCGGTATCGGCGTCGTTCTGCCGCGAGGCGAGCCACGACAGTACGAGGTCGTGCTTGGCCAGGCCATGCGGCGGCTGGAGCCGGCCGCGGAGCCGCAGCTCGTCGAGCTCCTGGACGAACTGCGCAGCCGCAGCTGGATCCGATCCTTCGGCAGCGCGGTGAACGCGAACAGCAGGTCCGTGAGGCTGTCGGTCGCCTTTGGATCGACGCCCTCGGTCTTGCAGACCGCCTTGAGCGCCGGGTTCATGTAGCGAATCTCGCCCCACAGGGTCGCGACGGCGACGCCGAACGGCACGCTCTCGCCGAGCTGAAGCAGGTCCTGCTGGTTCTGATTCTGCCAGCTGACCGAGCGCTGGATCTGCTCGAGGTCGGCGACCAGGCCGGAGCCGCCCGCCGGCAGCTGGCGCTTGTACTGCGCGCCTTCGCGGCGACGCACGGTGACCAGGGCGACCTCGCGCGCGAGCACGCGGACGAGCTCCATGTGCGGCGCCTCGAGCGAGGCCTCGGTCGGGAAGTTCACCATCCAGAACCCGATCAGCTTGTTCTGGACGACCAGCGGGATCATCAGCGTGCGCAGGCCGAGCTGGCTCGCCATGAACGAGTCGTGCCACACCGGCTTCTGCGTCAGCTGGGCCGCGTGATACGGCGCCTGGCGGATGTCGCGGCGGGTCTCGGCGATCTGGGTGGGGCTGACACCGGTGACGACGCGGAACTGCAGCTTCGAGCTGTTGGCCGGAAGCTCCGCGACGATGATCGAGCGGCAGTCGAGATAGAGGCGCGCGAGCTCGGAGACGCGGTTCCAGAACACGTGCTCGTCGGCCATCGACTCGGTGCGCAGCGCGCCGAGCTCCATCCGCTGGCGGCTCCACAAGCCGAGGTCGTTGAGGTGGCGCTTGACGGCCTCGCGCTCGAGCGAGCGTGCCGAGATGACCGCGCCGGCGATCGCGACGAGTGGCGCCGTGGCGCCGAACAGCACGGTGCCGGACGAGAACAGCGCGTAGTCGAACACCAGGGTCATCGCGACCATGCCCGTGGTGACAACGAGCGTGCCGACCGCGGCGAACCGGCGGACCAGCAGTGCGGTGATCAGCGCGAGCGCCGCGAGGCCGAGCCAGCGCAACGCCGCCGGCAGCGTGTACCAGGACGCGCCGTCGTGGGCCGACAGGATCGCGTGGGCCTGGACCTGCGCGGGGGCCATCGGGCCGACCGGGGTCGGGACCATGCCCGCATCAGGTTGCGCCGTGATGCCGATCAGCACCGTCTTGTTGGCGAACACGTTGCTCGGGATGGAGCCCGCCGCGACGCGGCTGGCGGGCAGGATCGGGAGCCCGGTGGCGCCGACGAAGTTGATCGGCAGCTGATCACCGGACACGGCGATCTTGGAGTGCGCGAGGATCTGGGCGACCACGGTTGGTTCCGGGGTCCGCAGGTCGAGCGACTCGACGAGACCGTTTGCGCCGAGTGTGAGCGCGGAGCGGGTCTCCTTGGAAATGGACGGCAGGATGACAACGCCCAGCTCGGCTGGCGAGGTGGGCGGATCCTGCAGCAGGCGCCCTGCGGGGTCGAGGACACCAATGGTGGCCGGACGACCTTGCGCGATGGCAGCGTGAAGCTTCGCGAACCGCTCGCCGCTGTAGGGTGGAGCCCCCCATGCGGCGAGCGTTTCGTTGTCGATCGAGACGAGGATCGCGCCCTGGTGCGAGGCGCGTTGACCGCGGAGGTCGTAGTAGCGATGGCGCAGCGCCGAGTCACCTGCGTCGACCAGCCCGAGCGCCGTCACCACGGCGATCACGCCGAGGACAACGCCCAGCCGCATCACCATCCCGAGCTTGAGGCTCGAGCGAGATTTGCGAATGGAGGGGAGGTCGAAGCTCATGGGGTTCCCGTGAAGTGCATCGTAGCAGTCCGATGCTGGATCGAAGCCGGGGTCGCACCGTCGTCGTAGAAACACGTCTGCCTGTAACAACCAGTCAGCTGCGTTTTTCCTGCGAAGGTCATCCAGGCTCCTTGGCCAAACACGTCGAGGCCCAAGAATGCCGCGGGGCAAGCGCTGTTCAGAACGCTTGCCCGCGACAGTGACTAACTAGCTACGAATCAACCGCATCGACTGATTACCAGCTGGCCGACCAACCGGGCGCGGTGATCGTGACGTCGCTCGTGAACTTGATCGAGACGATCTTCGCAGTCGCCGGCGGTGGGGGCGTCGTGCCAGAGGTCGTCGAGAGAACCTCACCGGTCTCGCCATCCTTCACGGTGACGAAGTCCCAACCCGCTTCGGTGTTGAAGGCGGTGAACGTCACGGTGGCGGGGTTGCCGCTCGCCGGGATGATGCAGTACGTGCGCTTGAAGTTGTCCGGGTAGTTCGCCGGGTAGTTCGGCGACGTGACCGTACCGGTCTCGGTGGTGAACGTGTCGTCGCAGATCAGCGGCTCGACCGCGCCGTCGCAGTAGACGCCGACGTCGATGTACGAGTCACGAATCTGGCCGATCTCGACGTCCGTGAACGCGAGCTCGCGAGCGGCGTCGATCACGCCCTGGCAGCCCTGCGCGAACGTCGACGAAGCGGTCCAGTACGACGCGTTCGCCTTGTAGAACGCCGTCGACAGACGGCGGACGGCCACCGCGTTGGCTTCCTGGTCGACGTCACCCGTGAACCGGCGCGCCGCGAGGCAGAACGCCTTGTTCTGGATACCGCTGGTGTAGTGGACGTCCTGGCCCGCGTAGTCCGAGTAGTGGTCGATCGACGCGCCGTCGGCGGTCGGGTCGCACATGTAGCGGAGGGCAGCGCCAACTTCCTTGAAGATGTCCGCGCCGACGTCGAAGTCCGCGCCGTCACCCTCGTCGAAGTGCTCGGCGACCGCGCCGGCGATGTCCGAGAACGACTCGTTCATGCCGCCCGACTCACCCGAGTAGGTGAGGTCCGAGTGGAACGTGGTGAAGCCGTGGTTGATCTCGTGAGCGACCACGTCGATGTCACCGCTGAGCGGGTAGAAGTAGTTCTGCCCGTCGCCGTACGTCATCTGGGCGCCGTCCCAGAACGCGTTCTCGTAGTTGCTGCCGTAGTGGACACGGCTGACGATCTGGAAGCCCGCGTCGTCGATCGAGTTGTGACCCTGCCACTGGTCGAGCATGTTGAGCGTCTGCTCGGCATGACCGTGGGCATCGTTGATCGGGGCGTCGCCGAAAGCCTCGAGCGAGCCGGTCGCGACCGTGCCGTTGCCGCTGGTCGAGTTCATCATGTCCGACGTCTTGACGCGCGGGGTCTCCGCCTTCCACGTCGCGCCGTCCTTCTGGACGTCGAGCTGGTTGACCCACGGGTGCGCAACCTTCGCGTTGCCGCCCGGGCCCGAGGCCTGCGCGAACACGGTGTGGATGCCGTTCCACTTGGTGAGGATCTGGCCCGTCTTCGCGTCGACCATGTAGTGCATCAGGGCGGGCTCGATGCCAGCCTGGAGCTCGGTGTAGAACGACGTGTGCCACGCGAGGCGCGTCGAGGCGGCGGCCTGCGGGAAGATCACCAGCTCGGTGTTCATGCGGTCGAACTTGAGCGTGACCTTCGGGTCCTTGGTGCGCAGGGAGTAGTCCTGCTTCGCCGTGGCGAGCGCGTCGGCGTCCGCAACGGTGGCCTTGATGTCAAAGCCCTGGAGGTCGGTGACGCGGTTGCCCGCGACCGACGAGTACTTGCTGCCCTGGGTGTGGACGACGATGTCGCCGCCCCACACGCGGACGCCGCCATGCATCTGGTGCATGCGGACGTGCTTCATGCCGCCGGCGTCCTGGGTCGCGCGGACGCTCCAGTCGTCGCCAGACGAGGTCAGCAGGTCGTTGGAGCGGACGTACTTGGTCGCCGACTGGGCGAGGTCGCCGCTGACGGCAACGTCATGGGTTTCGAAGTAGGCGACCTGCTGGAGCTTCGGCGCTCCGGTGGGGCCGTCGTTGTCGGACGTGCAGCCGGCAGCGGCGGCAACGAACAGGAGGGCGGATGAGACTCGAGCGAAGCGCATGGTGTGTTTCTCCCCAAAAGCGGATGAAGGCGGGTTCATCGGATGGGTCCTTTTGCTACGGATCCCACCCCGCCGCACACCGAAATCGTCTCAGGGTCGATGGCTTTCACTCGCCGATGACTGAGGTGTCGAGTCGCGACCCGCAGACCTCAGAAAATCGTGGCACTGCCAAGACCTGGTGCTGCCAAGCGATGCGCGCTTGATGTGAATCTCCGGCCACACTTGCGCTGATTGGTTGGTAATGTCCGAGGGTGTACGCAGCGCTACATGTATGGCAGCGCACAAGCGACGGACATCGTCCTACCTGTAGGCATCACAGGTCCGACCATTCATAGACGCGATGCCCCGAAGTCTCAATCGAGATCGCCAGCATTCTCAGCGATTTCGGTTGACCGCCTGGATCTGCGGCCCGTTCAGGGCAGCGCGTCGGCCAGGGCAGCCGCATCTGGTGCGCCCCACCCCGTCGGGTAGTCCCAACCGGGTGCGGCGTCATGGAACGAGGTTCCACCGGCGGTGATGTCGCGAAAGGTCGCCTGAACGTCGGGGTCGCTGTAGAGGGTCTGGTTGAGGAATCCGACCGGGGGCCGTCCCTCACCGCGTCGCTTGCCGTTGATCACGGCGATCAGACCCGCGAACACCGGGGTCGAGAACGACGTCCCGCCGAACGCGCCCCAGTCGCCGAACACGTAGCTCCAGTGCGCGGTGCCAGCGTTGAGCGCGACATCGACGACGGCGCGCTTGATGCCGATGCCCGGCGTGCCGAGCTGCCACGGCGGGGTCCCGAAGATCAGCGAGTCGCCCGAGCCTGACAGCACCCAGGCGCGCTCGCTGACCAGCGCACCGGTGTCGTCGAGCAGGATCACGGTGCCACCGACCGCGGTCACGAACGGACACGCCGACGGCACGTCTGGCTCGGCCGAGTCGCCGCCTGCCGCGACCACGGTGATCCCCAGCGCGGCAGCCATCCGCGCAGAATCGTTGTAGAACAACCGGATCACGTTCGGCTGCGAGTCCTCGCGGTGGGCGAACGAGTCGGTGATGACGTCGGCGCGCGCATCGGCGATCGCGGCGTTGAACGCGTAAACCACGGAGGTGTCGTGGGCATCGGGCGCCTCGTAGGCGATCACCTTCGCGCCGGGGGCCATCCCGCCGGCCCACTCGATGTCGACCGTGGTCTCGATGAACCGCGTCGCTGGCGGTTCCATCGTCATCACGCGCTCGGGATCGTCCCGGGTGATGCCCTGACCCTGCCAGAACGACTGGAGGTCCTTGAACCTGAAGGTGGCGCCCGCAACGACGCCAATCGTGCTGCCCTGGCCACGCAAGTTAGCCCCGTACATCGGATCGAGGCCGTAGGCCTTGGCCTCACGCGCGATCGTCATGCTGTCGACATCGGGCGGCGGATCGGTCGTGATCGAGCCGGTCTCGGTGGACAGCTGCGAGGTGTCGGCGGCCGGATCGAGCACGAGGATCGCGCCGATCCGCTCGGCGATGTCCCGGATCAGGATCAGGTCGCTGTCCGTCCCGTACTGGAAGTAGTCAACGTCGTCGGACTTGACGAACTTGTGGAGCTCGACATCGAACGCGGTGTTGAACTCGGCGACCGTGCCGGTGATCTGCAGCAGCATCCGGTTCTCGGCGACCCGGGCGACTGTCAGCCCGCTGTCGCTCAGGAACTGCCGCACCACCTGGACGTCCTCCTCCAGCGGCCCGTGCAGCTCCATGAACTGCTCGACGGACATGTACTGACGGAACGTCGGGCTCGCGGGCGTGTACATCGCCGTGATCGAGGCCTCGAGCGCGTCGCGATCGCGGAGCTTGAACGAGAACAGCCCCCGCAGCTGATCGCTGGGAGGCGCCACGCCCATATCGAGCAGCGGAGGCCGGTGAGGCAGACCGCTATCGATGGCGACCGTCGGGCTCAGCTGGGGAGCGCTGCAAGCCGCGACGGTGAGAACAACGAATGCACAGCGAATCGACATGGTGGTTCAGCTCCGCACGCCGTGCCTTGCACAGCATAGCAACCGCGAAGCGGAGCCGGTGCCACGAAACGTGGAACCGATCGCCGGTGCAGCGCAGCACCGGCGATCTAGATCACTGACCGGCGCCCGAGCCGCGGAAGTTGACCCAGTAGCGACCCGCGCGGTTGGTCTGACCCGCGGTGAACGAGAACATCGCAACGTCGTCGGTGTAGTCCATGAAGTTCTCGACCAGGTCCGGGCGCGCCGGCTGGCCAGCGTCGCTCGGGCAGCTGTCAACGCTACCCGGAGCCGGGGCGCCGAAGTTCGGCGACGCGACGCGCGGGGTGTCCTTGACCAGATCGCCCGGGGCGTTACAGCCCTCCTGGAACGTGTGGTAGAGGCCGAGCCAGTGGCCAACCTCGTGGGTCGCCGTGTCGCCCTCGTTGTACGGGGCTGCGGAACCGCCCGGCAGCGACGCCGTGAGGACGATGACGCCGTCCATGTGCGGCTCGGCCGTGTAATCCTGCGGGAACGTCGCCCAGCCGAGGAGGCCGCCACCGAGGTTCGCGAGGTACATGTTGAGCGCGTCCGGGCCACCCTGGCGGAGGGCCGTCTTCATCGCAACTTCCTCGGCAGTGCCGTAGTCGACCGTGTACCAGGCGGCGTTCGCCGTGCGGGTGATGCCCGCGTTGACGAAGCTGAACGGCGTCTGATCGCCACCGGTCTCGCCGGCGTAGGCCGCATTGAGCACGTCGAGCTGCGCCTCGACCTCGGCGTCGGTGATGTCACCAGCGCCGGCAGTGTCCGTGATGATGTGCGTGTAGACGGGGACCACGACCGAGCCAGGGATGCTCGGCGCGAGGTCGGTCTCGCCGCCGCCGACCGCGATGTCGACCGCAATGGTCTCCGACGCCGACGGCGTGCGGGTCTTGCACTCGCGCGAAACCGGCTGTGGGTTCTGGGTGGTGTCGGGCGCATCGGTGCAGCCAACGAGACCCATCCCAAGAACTCCCATGATCAGACCTGCGCGAACGGTGACATCAGACATGCGGTGCTCCCTGTTTGAAAAATGCGGCGACGGTGTGCTCCGTCTGCGGATGAACCCATACATCGACTTGCGGCCAACCCGGCGTGACAACTGATGTCCCCAGTGGTGACCTTGGGCATCAACGCCAGACATCAGCTCGCCGTGTGTGCCTCAAGTCTATGATTTGATGCCGGAAGGCGCATTGATCCCGAGATCATCAGCGCGCCTCGAACCTGACACCCGTACCAAAAATATCTCGGAGCTCGAGAAACTGCGGACGCTCCACGAAGTGAATCTCGATCGCGAGCTCCGCGCTGGTCGATAGGAACTCGTCGGGCGACAGCTTGGCCGCGCCATAGTTGAAGTTGTCGAGCGCGGGGGTGGTACTGGCGTCGATCCCGTGCCGGTGGTTGAACCCGAGGCTGCCGCCAGTCCAGTCGATCCGATCGAGGTCGAGATCCCCGCGGGTGGCGGCGTAGCGGATGCCGAACGCCAGCGGGCTCGGGATCTCCTCGACGCGAATCGCGTCCTCGTTGCGCCCACCGACGAACACGAACGGATGGACGTGGGGATCGAACCCGGTCACGCACGCGAGCGTCGGGTTCGCGAGCTGGAACGGTAGCGAGCACACGGTCTCGACCCGGGTCTCGAAGTGGAGGTGCACGAACTCGGTGTCGCCCGTCATCCCCATCCGGCCGATCTGCTGGCCGCGAGTGACCACCTGGTTGGCGGCGACCTCGATCGAGTCGAGGTGGAGATAGACCGCATAGACCCGGGTCGCCGGTTTGCCATGGAACTGCTGACCGGGTGGCAGCGCGTGCTGGACGACGATCACGTTCCCGGCGTTCGGAAACGGGCCCTCGCCGACCGCATAGGTCGCCTCGACCGTGCCGGCGCCGATCGCGAGCACGGGGGATGCGAGCTCGCCGAAGTAGTCGATGCCGAGGTGGAAGTCGTACCGGTCATCGCTCGCCTTCCAGCGCGGGCCGAACGTCGACGAGATCGCCGCCGGATCGGGCACCGGTCGCCCGAACAGCCCGAGCGGCGGTAGCTCGGGGGCGACCGCCACCCGCGCGCCGTCTTCGATCACCAGGACCGACATGGGGTCGTCGCCGCATCCGAGGATCGCGGCCGCCAGCACGACGCAACGCTTCACAGCGACAGTCCGACGATCAGGGCGCCGTAGACCCGCAACAACGTCGCGAGATCTGCGTCGTCGAAGTGGAGCGACGCGCCGACGAAATAGTCCCGGCCGTAGCGCACCTCGTCGAAGTACGTCGGCGTGTCCGAATTGCCGGTCCGGATCGGCAGGTAGCCGCCTTCGTTCAGCGCATCGTGAACACCCGCGAGCACGTAGAGCGAGCGAAAGATCGCGAGCGCGCCGGCGACCCGCAGCGATGGGACCCCGGGCTCGAACGAGCCGTAGAGGTCGGCCGACAGCCGCAGCCGGTTCTGGAACAACAGCGCGTCGACGCCGACGCCGGGGGTCGATGATCGCAACCCGGCGCGGAACTGGAGCGAGCCGATCCGCTTGCCGACCTGCGCGGTGATCCGGATCCGATCCTCGATCGTCTGGACCCGGGTGTACGCGCTGCTGCCCGTGATGTCCTCGAGCTCGTCGCCCGGCAGCCCGCCGAGCGGACTCTTCTCGAGCTCGATCAGGTAGAACTTGTCGGTCCGCGCGTGCAGCTCCGCGGTCGCGTAGACGCGGGCCGACTTGCCGAGGATGTTGGCCTCGAACCGCGCGCCAACCCACGACCGGAAGCGGTTCCACCCGGCGGTGCCTTCCGCCGCGCTCGCGGAGGCATCCTCGAGCGTGTCGGCGAGCTCGGGATCGTTGACGAGCGTGCCGAGCGTGCCCTTCCAGTCTTCCCCCTTGCCCTCGTTGATCGCGGTCATCACCTCGCCGGCCTGGTCGATCTGCTGGTCCACCCGATCAAACCCCTTGCGGGTATCGGCGAGCGCAGTCGAGAGCCCCTCCTTGACCTCCTTCATCCGGCCGCGGGCCGAGATGATGCCACGGTCGAAGCTCTGCAGCCGTGCGGCGACCTGCGGGGCGGCCGCGTGGATGGCGTCGGCCGCCGCGGTCGTGCCCTGCTCGACGCGGCCCATCGCCTGCTCTGCGCGCTGGAGCGGGCCCGAGATGTGGCCCTCGGCGAGCCACTGCTCCGCCGTACGCGAGGCCTCGATCATCGGGCCGTTGACCCACTTGCGACCGTTGACCATGAACTGGTGAACCAGCTGGAGCGCGTTGTCGATCTTGGGCATCGCGAGCGCCATCGCGCGCAGCACGGTGTCCGTCGAGCCGCCTTCCACGACGTGCCGGATCTGGTCGCCCGGCCCGAGCATCCGCTTGCTCTCGCCCGGGATGATCTCGATGTAGCTGTCGCCGAACAGCGAGTCGCTGCGCCGGGTCGCGAACGAGTCGTCGGGAATCGACAGTCCGCGCCGGAGCGCCAGCTCCACTCGCGCGTGCTTGCCGTCGATCCCGAGCGCCCTGACGTCACCGACGCGGACGCCCGCGATCACGATCGGCGAGCTGGGCTGGATGCGTGACGCGTCGCGGAACTTCACCCACAGCTGGAAGTCGCCGCCGATCGTGGCGTCGGGGACGTTCCTGTAGATCAGGAGACCGAACCCACCGACGATGACGACGATGACGGCGACCGTGACGAGGCGCGAGACCCAGCGCACGGCCAGACCTTACGGCATTTGTGACCCGCGCGGTCGCCTCGCCAGACGGCTCGGCTCCCCTCCGGTCAATTTCGTGCGCAATCGTATGTGAGCGGGATCATGCCGCCGCCATCGATGACCTCGAAGTCCTCGACTCGCAGCGCCGCGAGGTCGTCGGGACCGAGCAGATCGTCCCACTTGGCCGTGGTGTGGCGATCGCTCGCCGCGGTCAGCGCGATGTTGCCGCCATCTGCGTGATACATGCCGTACTTCTGCATCGCGCGCGCAACCACGCGGGCCCCCGCGGGGAGCGTATCGACGGGATAGTCCGCACGCAGCCGGAAGTGGACGCCGTACGGCGGCGCATCGGCGCTGCCGGTCGTCGCCGTGCCGTGGGTGGCCGGCCGCACGTAGCCCTTGCGGACGCGGTTGTTCGGCAGGATGAAGCGGATTGCGTGTGCGATCTCGCCCGCCGCGACCTCGTCCGCCGTGAACAGCAGCGGCGAGATCGGGAACCCGGCCGCATCCGCGCTCGTGCACTGATCGCCGCGCAGCGTGTCGGTGTACGTGTCGGCCGTGTTCCACACTGCCATGCAGCCGCCCGCGAACCCACTGCTCATGTCGGCGCGCCACATCTCGTAGAGCTTGCGCGTCGCCGGATCGTGAACCAGCAGGTGGCAATCGCCTCCCGTGGTGCACGCGTAGCCCGACTCGCCTTCGAGGTTGCCGTTGGCGGGTACCGGGACCGGCACCTGATCGCAGTCGGGCGAGTAGAACTCGTCGGTCGGCGTGACCGTGCGCATCGGCGTTGCCGGATCGGCAGACCGCACCGTGATCGTGAACTCGATCTGCATCTCGTCGCCGTTGCCCCAGCCGCCAGCTGCGCGCAGCGCGCCGATCATGCGCTCGCTCGTTCCCGCTTTCGGTTCGCCGGAGACGTCGCGATTCCAGAACATCGGTTGCTGGAACAACGGACCTGCACCCGGCGGGGGCGGATCGTTGGTACCGCTACCACTGCCACTGCCACTACCGCTTCCTCCACGCGGTCCACCTTCGTCGTCGGCTTCGCCGCCGTCGATCACACCGGTGCACGCACAAAGAGCCATCGCGATCCCGATCGCTGCCACTCGCATGCGACGAGGGTCACCCGCGAATGCCGCCGTGAAAACCCTGAATCTGAATGTTCTGACTGTGCTCCGAGGTAGTCGCGAGACTTATCGGTCGCAGTCGTAGGTCAACGCAATCGACGCGCCGTGATCGATCACATCGAAATCCTCGACGCGCAGCGCGTAGAGATCGCGCGGACCGAGCAGGTCATCCCACTTCGCCGTGGTGTAGCGATCGCTCTGCGCGGTGAGCGCGATGTTGCCTCCGTCCGCGTGATACATGCCGTAGTTCTGCATCGCACGCGCGACGACACGCGCACCCTCGGACGGTAGCGACGCGATCGGATAGTCCGCACGCAGCCGCAGGTGCACGCCGTACGACGGTGCGTCGCTGCCACCCGTGGTGTCAGTCGCGTGCGTCGCCGGGCGGACGTAGCCGCGCTTGATCCGATCGTTCGGCAGGATGAAGCGGATCGCGTGATCGATCTCGCCCGCTGCGACCTCGTCCGCGGTGAACAGGAGCGGTGCGATCGGGAAGCCCGCGGCGTCCGCACTCGTGCACTGCTCGCCGCGCAGCGTGTCGGCGTAGGTCTGCTCGTGATCCCAGACGGCGAGGCAGCCGCCGCGAAACCCGCTCGCGATGTCTGCGCGCCACATCTCGTACAGCTTGCCGCGCGTGTCGTCGAAGACGATCAGGTGGCAGTCGCCGCCGCTCTCGCACTCGTAGCCCGTCTCACCCTCGAGGTTGCCGCCGACCGGCACCGGGACCTCGACCTCGTCGCAGTCGGGCGAGTAGAAGTCGCTGGTCGGCGTGAAGCTTTGCATCGGTGTCGTCGCGTCGGCGCGCAGCACGTCGAACGAGAAGTCGACGTGCATCTTGTCGCCATTGCCCCACCCGCCCCCGGCACGCAGCCCACCGATCAAGGTCGCGCTGTTGCTCGCCGGCGCCCGACCGCTGACGTCCTGGTTGAAGAACATCGATTGCTCGAAGAACGGGCCACTGGTCCCGTTACCACCCGAGCCACCGCAGCTAGCCATGCATACGATGATCGCCATCCGCATCAGCGACCATCCTATCAGCGCACGATGCCGAGCACGCGCGCATTCGGGCCGCCTTGATAGTGCAACTCGAGCGGCGGGGTCTTCCCGTTCGTGCGCCGGATGTAGATGCGGAGCAGGTGATAGCCCGGCTCGAGTGGCAGCGGCACGCAGAATTTGCCGTCGGGCGGCATCGTGAACGCCCGGTTCGCGACGACGATCGCGCCATCACGCGCGACGCCGTACATCCGCGCGACATCGACGCCGCACAGCCGACCGTCGCGGAGCTCGAGCTGCTCGAGCGGGGTAACCCCGTCGAGGTACGCCGCGCCGATCTTCGCGCGGCGCGCGAGCAGGGTGTCGACCAGGTAGCGTGCGGCGGCTGGATCGGTGAGCTGAGCGGTGGCGACCACGGCCTCGAGCAGCGGGCGATCGAACCGCATGATCAAGCGCGCGGCCCAGTATGCGTCCGCGGGATCAGCCTGATTGAAGATCGGATACGGATAGCGCTCGTGCCAGGTCTCGGGATCGAAGTGGTCGGCCGAGAAGTAACCGACCGACGGCCAGGGCGTCGGCTTCTGCGACTCCCACGCACGCTTCCACAGCCCGAACGCGAACAGCGCTTTCAGCTGATTGCCGTAGTCCCACGCGTACTCCCAGCCGATCTGGATCTGCCCCTTCTCGGACTGATGGCCGCCGAACGCCTCGCCGAAGTCGATCAGATAGTGGCGCAGGTGCTGTCTGCCCGGCGGGCCGCCGTAAACGTCCAGCGTGTTGTCCTCCTGCAGGTCGGTGTGGCTGAGCCACGCGGCGAACACGCGCAGGCCACGCAGCACGCGCCGCCGCTGGTGCGGAACCCGATCGTTGGGATCGTCGCTACGCATCCCGCGCGTCTTCCAGCCGCCCTTCGCGACCCCCTCGAGCAGCTGGCTCGCGCTGGCGCGATACGTCCCGTCGGCCCGTCGCGTCGCCGTCGCCATCGTGCGGGCGAGCGCCGACGCGTAGAGCACCCCCTTCGCCACGACCTCGCGAGACAGCACGAGCTCCTCGCTCTTGAAGTGGAACACGTGCTCGGCGGGCACGTGGTAGCCGAGGGCCCAGAACAGGCGACCCACGATCGCGTCCGTCGCGGTCTGCTGCTCGGGGTTCTCGCGGGTGTCGAACTTGACGAGGTAACGAAGCCCGCGCGAGTCCTTGATGATGAAGCCCGGGTTATTTCCTGACGGCTTGCCGCCGACCACCGAATAGGGCCCGACCGGGGCACCGAACAGCCCGGGGCCGCGCGCGGCAGCGTCCGGCGTCAGCTCGCCGCGCCCGATCCGATTCTCGAACCAGGTCGAGTCCGGCACCTCCTCCATCGCGTTGATGTCGAGCGCGGGGCCGGAGGCCGGCGGATCGAGGGTGTCGAGGATCGGCCGCAGGAGCAGCACGTGCGCGATGTAGACCGTGGTGTAGAACACGCGCTCGCGCGGCTCGGCGATCGGCCGGCGATCGTCGATCTGCTCGACCACTGGCTGATCGCGAAACCGGCCTGTGACGGTGCGCGTGTAGCACCCCGAGAGGCAGACGATGAGGATCAGGTGCTTCATAGCTCACGCTCGCGGAGGCGGAACGCGTCGAGCACGTCCGTCGAGAAATAGAACTGGAACTCGGAGCCGTACGCGAGGTCGAGGCGAAACTTGATCGTGGATTTGGTGCGGATGATGAGGCCGCCGCCGTACCCGAGGTGCCAGTCGGCGAGGCCGATCGTCGCGAGCTCGCCATACGTGCGAGCGACCCGGCCGACCTCCGCGAACAGGTGGCCGGCGATGTTTTGGTGGATCGGATAGCGATATTCGACCGTGCCGACCGCCGACAGCCGGTCGCGAAACTGACCGGCCCCGAAGCCGCGCAGCTGTCCGACGCCACCCAGCCGCGGGAGATCGGTGAACGGGATCACACCATCGCGCGCGTAGACCGCTTCGAGGGCACCGCGCACGACGACGACACGATCCCGCCAGAACGGCTCGAAGTGGTACGCGAGCTCGAGGCCGTAGTGCGCGAACGCGCGCTGGCCGACCGGGCGAGCCCCGCCGGCGAACCCTCGCATCACCCCGCCACGACGGGTCGGGCCAGTCGTATCGCGCGTGTCGATCTCGAGATCCGCGGTCAGCTCGAGGTTCTGGAACCCAGTGTCGAAGCCGTCGATCGTCGAGGTGTCATAGACCTCCTCGATCGACACCAGCTCCTCGGGAGCCTGACCGAAGCTCCGATCGTTGAAGATCGCGGTCGCGCCGAGCCGAGCGCGGCGCCCCACGCTTCCGAGGTCGATCCCGCCGCTCGCGGTCGCCAGGAACCGCTCCTGCGCGAAGCTTGTCGCGATCTGCGCGTCGCGCGCGTCGAGCCCGGTGCCCATCGTCAGCGCGCCGTTGCCGATGCCCCCGAATGGCACGTTGCGGTTCTTCTCGTAGCGCAGGCGACTCCGCAGGTAGTACCGGGTGCCGGCGATCCGTGGCAGCTCGAGCGTGCTCTCGTAGGCCTGCACGACATCGCCCCCGGCCGATGCGCTGAGCGTCACGCGTTCGGCGTTACCACCCCAGTCCTTGTAAAACGTGGTCGCACCGAGCGTGAGCCCGAACGCCGAGCTGTAGCTGGCGATCGGATAGATCGCGAGCGTGCCCGCGTCGTTCTGGAACACGTCGCGGACGCGGGTGAACACCTTCCAGCGCGACTGCAGATAGGCGCCGAACCGCACCGGATACACGATGAACACGCGCGCGAAGTAGCTCGCGATCTTGCCGACGACGCGGAGAGCGATCTTGCCGCGCAGCCGTCCCCCCGTGGGTGGCCGCTCCCACCCCCGCGCCTCGCCATCACGCGCGACGATGGACGCACCTGGAGTCACCTCGACGACCGGCGTAGGCGTTGGCGCGACGTCGGCATGCGCGACACCCACGATCAGGAGGAGGATCACGCCAACTCGCGCGATCGACTTGCTCACCGCGGCACCCTATCACGCACGGTCGTACACTGTCGCCACGCCACCCTCAGACTAGTTCTCAGTTGGTGCGCCGCAGGTAATAGTGAACGCCTCGCTGCGGGTGCGAGAGTCGGATTGCGAGCGCGTTGCCCGCTGGTGCGCCGACCTTCGCGGCGAACCGGCGCTGCGCGTCGATCGGGATCGTGATGCCGTCGACGGCCGCGGTCCACCCCGGCAGCACGGCTCCGCGGACGTCCAGGTCACCGGACCATGGGCGGGCATTGGCCGGCGACTCGATGTAGACCTGCGGCGCGGTCTGATCGAAGTTGATCTTCAGCGTCGAGATCTTTTCCTGCCGCTCGCCGTCGCGATCGAACCAGTATGCGTAGGTTCCCTCCTGCAGCTTGGTCCCCGGGATGCTGACGCTCGGCCGGGTGGAGTCGAACGTCTGATCGCGGCCGCCCTGCGCGAGGTGGAGCCGGAACAGGTTGCCGCCGGGCGGACCCTTGAAGGACACGACGAGGTTCGGGATCATGCTCTGGTACGAGACCGTCCACGTGCGGCCGTCGGCATCGATCGGGTTCGAAGGCGGGACCTTCGGTAGCGCGCGCCGGCCTTCGTCACGCGTGATCACGATCCGGCCGCCGGTCACCGAGTTGCCCTCCTTGCCGGTGGTCGTGCAGCGCAGCCGGTAGTGCCAGCTGCCCTTCGCGACCAGCAGATTCGCGGCTTCCTTTCCGGCGGAGATCTTCGCGGTCCGGTAGCGCGGATCCTTGTCGAGCTCCACGATGCCACCTCCCGGGCACCTGCCACCGAACTGGAACTGCACGGCGGTCGGCGGTCGCGGATCGTGGACGACCAGCGTCTCGCCGGCGGGGATCCGGAAGTCGAACGTGCCGGGGATCGCCTCGAGCACGCGGACCACGCCAGCCCTGGACAGCGAGGCGCTCTCGCCGCGCGCGAGCTCGAGCGTGGTTCCGGGTGCACCGGTGAGCGTCGCGCCGCCCTTCTGCATCGCGACCTTCGCCTGCCCCCCGACCTCGAGCCGGGCGTCCGCCGACGAGGTCGGACTACCGCGCAGCGAGATCGCCCCACCCGGCAGCGCGATGCTGACGTCGCCGGCGGCGGTCACCGTGGCCGTGCCGGTCTCGATCGCGATCGCGAGCTCGTCGCCGAGCGTGACACGCGCACCCCCAGCGAGCTCGAGGGACGTGCCGCCCGCCGTGAGCTTCGCGGTCGTGCCCGCGCCGAGCCGGAGCTTCGAGCCCGGCGCCAGCTTGCCCGGTCCTGCGGCGACCGGCAGCCACCGATCTCGCCGGCGAGCTGGATCTCGCCGCGCTTGCCCGTGATCTCGAGGGTGGCGACGGGTACCGGATCGATCCCGGCATCTTGCGCAGCATCTGCGAACGCGATCGCCGCGGCATCCTGAACGCCAGCGTCGACCAGCGTGGTCACCTTGACGTCGCCGAGATCGACGACGCGACCGATCTCGAGATCGAGCGTGTCGCCACCCACGGTCGAGATCTGGGCCTCGCCAACAGTCAGCTCGACCGAGCTCTGTCCCGGGCCGGTCGAGCTCACGCGGATCGTACCGTTGCGCGACAGCCGGACGTCGCCGACATCGAGCGCGTAGCTGCCCGTACCGGAGAGATCGATGCCGCCGCTCTCGACCGCGATCTTCGCCGCGCCGGCCGCGCCGCCGAACTGCAGGATCGTGTGCGCCCGCATCGCGATGTGCGCGTTGCCACCGACGATCGCGAGCTCGGCTGGATTGTCGGCGGTCTGCGCCGCATCACCGAGATAGAACCGGGTCCCGACCGCGGCGGCGCGCCACCCGGCACCACGCGGCTGGCGTTCAACTGCGCCCTCGGCCCGGGTCAGCTCCGCGATCGCGCCCTGCTTCTTGCCGCAAGCGCCAAGGAGCACCAGGATCAGGATCGCGCGGCGCACGGCTATCTGGCGAGCTCGAAGTTCTTCACGGCGACGCCATTGGTCTCGATCGTGACGTCGAGCGTCTGGAGCTTGAACCCCGTGGCGATCGCGGTCGCCGTGTACTTGCCGGGCACCAGGTCGAGCGAGATCGAGCCATCGGGGCCCGACTTGACGGTCACACCACCGGGCTCGATCGTGATCGTGGCGCCCGCGATCACCTTGCCGCTGGCACCGGCGCGCACGACGGCCCGCAGCTGCCCCGGTGGAAGCAGCGGCTCGAGCGTCAGCTTCGGGACCGCGTTCCCGCCGCGCGCGAGGGTGAGCGTCTGCCGGATCGGCCGCTTCTTATCGACCTCGATCGTGATCTCGGCGCCCGTGTCGTCGAGCGTGGTGTTGCCGTCGACCGTCTTGCCGATCGGCAGCCGCGCGATCGCGTAGGTGCCCTTGTCATCGGTGACGCCGGTGCCCGTGTGGTGCGCGAGCTTCACGGTCACGCGTGCGCCGACCACGGGCTTGCCGTTCTCGTCGCTGATGCCGCCCGTGAGATCCGCGTACTCGATCACCTCGATCTGCGCGGGGCGCTCGTTGCGGGTGATCGTGCCGGGTGGTTCCGGGCGACGCGGTCCGCCGAACAGAGCCTGGAGCGCCAGTCCGCCGGTCACGAGGGGCTCATACGGCACCTGCGCGATCGTCCCGGCCATGACGTCGCCGAGCGCGAGCCCCGGGACCTTCGCGCCCTCGACGTACGCCAGCACGGACCACTGATCGGTGAGGTGCAGGCCGCCATGCAGCCCGCCGCGCACGATCGGACCCGGCGCGCCTTCGCCGACGAACACGTCGATGCTGGCCTCGAGTCCGACGAACGCCTTGCGACCCACCGGTGCCGCGTAGTGCAACCCGCCGACGACCGCATGGAACTCCGAGACCCCGAGCGACACGCGATCCTGGGCCGACAGCCTCGCGGGCACGTCGACCGACTCGGCACTGTTGTCCAGCCGAAACCCGGCGCCGAGCGATACCCGGCCCGGTCCGGCCGCGATCGACAGCAGGCCGCGCGCCTCGACCGAGATCGCCGCCGTGGCGACCGAAGGCGCCTCCTTGCCCGGCACCCACAGCGTGAGCTGGCCACCGAACGTCAGCTTGCCCGCGGCCTTGCTCGCGCGGATCAGCAGGCGTGGATCCCCGACGTAGCCATCGTCCCCGCTCGGCGCGAGGCCGAAGTGGCGATCGTAGCGGCCGTCTAGTGCGAGCGCGATCGTCAGCAGCAAGTGAGGCGCGTAGGCGAACGCGAGGTTGCCGATGCCGCGCATGAACCGGTGATCAGGCCCGAGCAGGTCGCTGCGGTAGCCGAAGCCAGTGGTGGCGGTGACCGCGACCATGCCCTGCGGCAGGGTCAGCGCGCTCGGCGCGTGCAGCCCACCCGGCAACGCGCCGTACCCCACGGGCATCTGCTCGCCTGACAGCTCGCTGGGGGATCCGAGCTGTGCCGCCGCGCTTCCCGGTCCCGCGACGCCACAGGCGATCGACCACGTGGCGAGCACCCGGCAACGCATCGCCGAAAGTGTACGCGCGTTGTCAGCTCGATCGCCAGGACAGGACCGCGATCAAGTTGTGACCTCCGTTGCCCTCGGCCTCGCGGCTATCCGGTCAATAGCGCAGCCAGCGGAACAGCTCGCCGAGACTTGGTCGCTTGCCATACATCAACACGCCGACCCGATAGATCTTGGCCGCCGCACGCACGACCACGGCGGTCGAGGCCACCAGGATCCCGAGCGACAGCAAGACCTCCCCGCTGGTGGCACCGCCCAGCACGAACCGCATCGGCATCAGCATCGGCGACCACAGCGGGACCATGGTCATCGCCTGCGAAGTGCTGCCGCGCGGATCGTTGCTGATCACCTGCAGGCAGAGCACACCGATCACGAGCAGCATCGTGATCGGCATCTGGACCTGCTGGGTGTCCTGCTCGGACGACACCATCGCGCCGACGGCGGCGTACATCGAGGCGTAGAAGAAGAACCCGAGGACGAAGTAAACGAGCACGACCGCGATCTCGGCGGCCTCGAGCGGCGGCAGCGTGGTGCCACCGCCACCGGCGCCGAACCAGCCGAGGATGGTGTCGCGATTGGCGAGCACGAACGCGCCCATCCCGAGCCAGACCGAGACCTGCAGCAGGCCCGCCGCCCCGACGCCGAGGATCTTGCCGGCCATCAGCGCCCGCGGCTTCACCGCGGCGACCATCAGCTCCATCACGCGACTGGTCTTCTCGAGCACCACGCTACGCATGACGCCGACCCCGTACAGCGTGATCACCATGTAGAGAATGAACGCCAGGATGTAGCCGACGAAGAATGTCGCCATGCCGGACGCGCCTTCGGCCTCGCCCGTCGAGTGCTTGGCCGAGAACTCGACCGGCGACAGCAGCGTCACCAGATCGGTCTCGGCGAGCGACAGCCGGCGCCCGCGCGCGGTGATCACGACCGTGGTCGCGGCCTTGCGCAGCTCGAGCTGCACGGCCTGGCTGGACGCGTTGTCGCCCTGGTACAGGATCTCGCCGCCATCGAGCGCATTGACGGGAATCGTGACGAAGCCGTTGATCTTGTCGCTCGCGACCCGCGACAGCAGCTCGGAGTCGGGCGTCTTCGGATCGACGACCTGGGCGTTCCACTGCGCGGCCGCGAGCACGGTGACCATCGGGTGACCGAGCGTGCCGGTCTTGTCGACGATCTCGATCTTGGTCCCCGCAGTGCCGCTGCTCGCGATCAACGCCGGGATCAGGATCATCGCGACCATGCCGATCGGTCCGAGCAGTGTCACGACGACGAACCACTTCGAGCGGACACGCTCGAGAAACTCCCGGCGCGCGATCACGAACGTGTCACGGAAGAACTTCACGTCGGCTCCGATCGCTCGGCCACGGCGGCTGTCTCGCCGACCTTGTCGACGAAGATCTGGTGCAGGCTGGGGACGACGACCTCGAACCGGGTGACGGAGACCCCGCGGGCGACAAGCGCGGCGAGCAGCGCGGGGGCCGTGGTGTCGTGCGCGAGTTTGACCTCGCAGTCCGCGTGATCGTGCGCGCGCGGCGGCCGCCGCTCCGCGACCAGCGTCGCGTCCTCGAGGATCGCATCAGCCTTGTGACGCGCGTCGTCGTCGGCGAAGGCGAGCGCGACCAGTCCTTCCGCGGCGAACGCCCGCTTGAGCTCCCGCAGCTTCCCGTCGAGCACCTTCTTGCCGCGCGCGATGATGCAGACCGCGTCGCACACCTTCTCGGCCTGCTCCATCTGGTGGGTCGAGAACAGCACGGTGCGGCCGCTCTTCCGGATCTCGTCGACCACATCGCGCAGCACCTCCGCGTTGATCGGATCGAGACCGCTCCACGGCTCGTCGAGGATCACCAGCTCCGGCTCCTGGATCAGCGCGGTCGCGAACTGCACCTTCTGCTGCATGCCCTTGGACAGGTCCTGCACCTTGTTCTTGGCCCACTTCCCGAGCCCGAGGCGGTCGAGCCAGGCATTGGCGCGACGCTTGGCCTCCGAGCGCGCGAGGCCGCGCAACTCGCCGAAGAATTCGATCACGTCGACGACGCGCATCTTCGGATACAGGCCGCGCTCCTCGGGTAAGTAGCCGAGGTGCGACGCGGCGGTCTCGCCCGGCTTGAGCCCGTCGAGGATCGTGATCTCGCCGGCGTCGGGCGCGATGATGTCGTTGATCATACGCAGCGTCGTGGTCTTGCCCGCGCCGTTCGGCCCGAGGATGCCGTAGACGATGCCGCGCGGGATCTCGAACGATACGCCGTCGACCGCGACGTGATTACCGAACCGCTTGACCAGCCCGCGCACGACAAGTGCTGGGGTCCGCTCGCTCATGCTGCCTCCGGAAGAATTGCGCGCTCGAGGACCGCCATGCGGATCGCCACGCCCCACGACACCTGCTGGAGGATCACCGCGCGCGGGCCGTCCGCCACCTGGGGGGACAGCTCGACGCCGCGGTTGATCGGGCCGGGGTGCATCACGATCGCATCGGGCTTTGCAAATGCAAGCGAGCGCTCCGACAGCCCGAACGTCCGTGACAGCTCCCGCGTGTTGGGGAACCGCGGCGCCTCGCCTTCGAACCGCTCGTGCTGGACCCGCAGCATCATCACGACGTCCGTGCCGTCGAGCCCGTCCTCGAGCCGCGTCACGATCCGCACGCGCTCGCGCGTCAACTCGCCGCCGATCAGCTCGATGCCGCGTGGGATCAGCGTCAGCGGTGCGCACAGCCGGATCCGCGCCCCGAGCTTCGCGAGGCACAGGATGTTCGAGCGTGCGACGCGCGAGTGGGAGATGTCCCCGACGATCGCGATCTCGAGCCCGTCGACCCGGCCCTTGACCCGGCGGATCGTCGCGGCGTCGAGCAGCGCCTGCGTGGGGTGCTCGTGCTGGCCATCACCGGCGTTGATCACCGCGCAGCTGACCTCGTTGGCGAGCATCGTCGCCGCGCCGCCGAACGAGTGCCGGATCACGATCGCATCCGGATGCATCGCCATGAGATTTTCGGCGGTATCGAGCAGCGACTCGCCCTTGCTGGTCGACGAGCTCTGGCCGGCGATGTTGATCGCCTCGGCCGACAGGCGTTTGGCCGCGAGCTCGAACGACGTCCGGGTTCGCGTCGAGCTCTCGAAGAACAGGTTGATCACCGTCCGGCCCCGCAGCGACGTCAGCTTTTTCACGGGCTCGTCGACAAGCGCCATGTAGCGATCACCGTGATCGAGGATCTTGACGATCTCACCAGCATCGAGGTCGGCGATGCTCACCAGGTGACGCGGCACGCACCTCATATAGCAGAACGAAGTGATATGGTGGCAGCGTGTCCGCGGATCGGGGTGATCGGCTCGGCCAGACGATCGGCGCGCGCTATCGGATCGACAAGCTGATCGGCCGCGGCGCGATGGCCAACGTGTTCCGCGCCCTCGACATCCAGACCTCCGCCTACGTCGCCCTCAAGATCCTCAGCCAGTCGCTCGAGAATGATCCCGCCGCCCGCCAGCGCTTCCAGCGGGAGGCCGAGGTCCAGGAACGCATCCGCCACCGCAACGTCGCCGCGCTGCTCGACGTCGGCGTCACCCAGCACGACGAGCCCTACCTCGTGGTCGAGCTACTCCGCGGCAAGTCCCTGCGCGGCGTCATCAAGTCCGAAGGCCGCGTTGACCCGCGCCGTGCCACCTCGTTCGCCTGGCAAGCGCTCCAGGGCCTCGCCGCTGTCCACTCCGCCGGCGTGCTCCATCGCGACCTCAAGCCCGCGAACATCATGCTCGAGCCGTCCCCGGGGCCCGTCGATCGCGTGGTCCTGATCGACTTCGGGTTCGCCACCTTCGAGGGGTCGGCCAAGCTCACCCAGCAGGGCGCCGTAGTCGGCTCGCTGACGTACATTGCGCCCGAGCGCCTGCGCGGCGAGCCGGTCGACCAGCGCAGCGACCTCTACGCGATCGGCGTGATCCTGTTCGAGCTGCTGATGGGCGCTCCACCGTTTCACTCGAAGGACGACTTCGATCTGGTGGAGATGCACCTCAACGACGCTCCACCGCCGCTCGATCCCGCGCTCCCCGCCGCGATCGGGCACGTGCTCCAGCACGCGCTCGCGAAGCACCAGGACGATCGCTACCCCGATGCGATCGCGATGGCCGGCGCGCTCGAGCAAGCCGCCACCGCGCTGACGTGACGGTCGTCAGGGCGGATGCGCGAACTTCACCGCGGTCGCCCGGCGTTCGTCGGTCGCGTGGATCGCGAGCACGCCACCGTCGGGTCGCGGGAGGAGCGCGCGGACGCGACAGTTTGCGAGCAGCGCCCCCCAGGTCCCGGTCGCGGTCTCGAGTGTGCGCACGCGGTTGCCCGTCGAGACCTCGTAGACCTCGTAGCCGCATGACTCGCGATGGGGATAGGGGCCCGCGTCGTTGCGTCCTGCGGACTCGTAGAGATAGGTCCACAACACCGTGCCATCGAAGCCCCAGGTCGCACGCTCGCCGATCGTGAGGCGCTCCGACGCGGGTTGCAGCGCGAGCTCGCGGATCCGCCGCCTCTCGTCGAGGCGATAGATCGCCACCCGGTCCCCGCACGACGTGCAGGCGTCGGGCGCGAGCGAGTACACGACGGCGACCTGCCCCACGCGCGGAGCGAGCGCGATCGGGCCCGCCGGCAGCTTGATCAGCGGCCGGAGGCGATGCGTCGCGAGATCGAGCGCGTGGAGCCGCGTGCCAGCGGGCTGGCGGATCGCGAGCACCAGCTCGCTGGCCCACGTACCGAGCAGCTCGATCTGCCCGGGTGGCGTGTCGGTGGTCGCGGACCAAGCGAGCGAGCCGCCATCGCTCGCCAGCTGGGCGACCGTGAGCTGGGTGCCGACGAACCACGCGGCCAGGAGGCCCGACGCGTCGAACCACCATGCGCCACGCGGCACGACCGAATACGGCACCACGAGCTGCGTGCCACGGATCGTCTCGAGCTCGGTCCGGTCCGGCGTCTCCAGCACCCCGACCACGTGGCCATCCGCGAGCGGCCCACGCGTGAGGACGACGCGTTCGGCGGAGGTCGCGAAGTGGACCCCACCGTCGAGAAACACGATCGGCCGCTCGGCCTGCGTGGCGCTCGCCTCGGTCGTCGACAAGAACGTGTACGACAGCTCGGCCGGGACGGTGACCTCGACCGTCCACGCGGGCGCTTCCGGAGGCTGCGGCGTGGTGCCGCCGCCGGGTGGCGAGCAGGCAGCCAGCCACGCGATCGCGACGGCGCGCTTCGAGGTCATCACTTCACATTCATGAGCGAGATGAACGGGCCGCGCCACTTCGTGTCCTGGAAGATCAGCCACAACGAATCGGCCTGCTTCAGCATGCCCGCCCAGTCGCGGCCCTCGACCAGCTTGTAGACCGCCCTGCGCTCGGTCGCGGATGACGCGGTGATGAACAGCTCGTAGATCCGCCGCTCCTCCTCGGAGCCGATCAGGCCGCCGAGCATGTTCTTGATGTACTGCGCGCGTTGCGGCACCGACAGCCAGCGGAGCGCGCTGTTGGACGTCGACTTCGATTCCCGCTTGCCGCTCTGCTCGCTCGCCTTGTCAGCGCCGACCTGGTCGAGGCGGTCGAGGTCGGCAAACGTCGCGCCGTCATCGCGCAGGTAGTTCTGTCCCGCGGCCGGATTGAACTCGATGATCTTGTTGAGGCGCGCCAGCGGCGCGTCGAACAGCGGCTGCTTGAAGCCGGCGTCGAACGCCTTCTGCGGGTGCAGGGTCCCGACCTTCGCACCCTTCACGATGATCTCCTTCACGGGATCGATCTGGCCGCTGAGCATCTCCAGCTTCTCGCGAAACTCGCCCTTCGCACCCTTGAAGCTCTGGGTGATCAGCGAGCCGAACGTGACACTGGGGACGTCGGTTCGTACTGCCTTGTTCCACAGGTCGGTGAGCGAGGCTTGCTTCCACTGCTGCACTCCGTTGGTCGCGTTCGGATCGACGACCGGCATCACCTGCTCGGCGCCGTACTTGGGCACGCTCGCGACTGCGGGAGCTGCGGTCGCCGATCGCACGTGCCCGAGCACCGCCGCGGGCGCCAGGTTGGCAGGCGCGGCGTACGCATGCTGGATGTCCTGCACGCTCAGCATCACGGCCTTCTCGACGTGCAGTCGCGTGTCCGCCTGACCTTGCGGTGGCGCGTTCATCCTGGCGGGTATCCGGACGCCGCCGCGACCATCTCCGTACGTGGTCCACCGGTCGCCGAGGTCATTCGTGACCTCGAGACCGTGCTCGTTGTCGACGTCGTGGGCGAGCAGGCCGACCAGCGGATCCATCGTCAGCGGAGGAAATGCCGATGCCTTGGCATCGATCTGCTCGAGCACGTCGGCGTAGATGCCTCGTACGTTCTCCCAGATCGTCGGGACGTTGGTCTCGTGCGCGTTGATATAGATCGCCATCTCCTGCGCGATCGACTTCTTGAACTGATCGTTCAGCAGCGGGTACTTGTTGTCCCAGTACTCGGAGATCTCGCGGCGAGGCGTCCGCACGTGTCCCGACGAGAACCCATCCTGCAGGAAGTGCTGGGCCGCGGCGTCGTGGGCCATCGCCTCGTTGATCGGCTGGCCGCTGGCCTTGGCCTTGTACGCGAGCGCGATCGCATCCTCGTGGAGGGCGCGATAGCTGCCCGAGGCCGAGCCCCGGTTCTCGCCTTCCTTGGGACCGCCCTTGCCACCCGGATGCGCGAAGTGCTCGAAGTTGACGGACGCCAGCTGGAGGTATCGATCCTCCACCGCCTTCGCCGCCGGGTTTCCCTTCTGCTTGAAGATCGGCACCCGGTGCGCCCCCACGCCCTGGGCCAGGAACCGCGGATCGGTGGGGATGTTCTTGTAGATCGCGTAGACCAGCTCGTCCTGCGTGCCGGGGGTCTTGCCCGGATCGGTCGACGCCGTGCCGGCGAGCGCCCACAGGTTCTGCACCACCGCCTGCTTGCCCTTCGGCTTGGTGGTGTCGGTGGTTCGCGGATCGAATTCGTCACCCGCGAGCAACGAGATGTCGCCCTGGGTGAGCTCGAACACGTAGCCGTTCGAAGGCCTGCTGTACGCGCCGGTGTAGCCGGCCTTGGTCGCGCCCTCGTTGCCGTAGGTCTGGTGCTCGTCGGACCCGAAGTGCTGGTGGTTCGGTCCGCCGCGACCGGTCGGCCGGTCGGCCTGCCCGAGCTCGTCGAAGATGCCGTTGGGGGCGTGATCCAGCGCGGCCGCGTCGACCTGGGCGCCGCCCCACTGCGTCGATCTCCCCGCGCCTGACGTCTCGCTTCCAGTGCCGCGCTGCGGCTCCCGTGACAGCTCCTTCGGACCCATACCTCACCTCCCGGCGTCCATCGCCCACGACCGCCACCGGTTGCTCACGAACTGCAACCTCGCGAAGCGTATCAGGTCACGCCGACCCGGCGCATGCCAGCAAGCGCGCGGCCGCCTGCTCGTGCAAGATCGACCGCCATGACGCTCGAAGACGCGGCTGCCATCGCGAGTGCACTTCCCGGTGTCGTGGTCGGAACGAAGTGGGGCAACCGGACCTGGATGGTCGGCGATCGCGGCTTCGCCTGGCAGCGCCCGTTCAGCAAGGCCGACCTCAAGCGGTTCGGCGACGACACGCCACCAGCGGGCGACATCCTCGCCGTGCGGGTCGAGAACCTCGACGCAAAGGATGCATTGCTCGAGATCGCGCCGCCCGGCTTCTTCACCATCCCGCACTTCAACGGCTACGCGGCCGTGTTGGTCGAGCTCAGGCGCGCACGCGTGCGAGACGTTCGCGCGGCGATCGAAGGCGCGTGGCGCACCGTCACACCGGTCGCGAAGCCGAAGCCGAAGCCGAAGCCGGCCAAGCGAGCGCGGCGGACGCGACCGTCGTCCTGAGGCCGCCGGGTGAGCCGCGGCTCGCCGGACCCGGGACCGTTAGCCGTTAGCCGATCCGGAGCCGAACCCGGACTGGATCTCACTCGCTTTTTAGCGCGGGTCGTTCGATCTCGGTCTCGCCTCGCGGCCTGCCCCGCTCCTCGAGCGCATCATCGAGAAGCGTCACACGTCCGCGCTGCGCTCAACTTCGCGGTTGTCGTGTGGCGAGCAACGCGACGGGGTGCTCGACCACCGCCTCGATGTCCGGATCGCTGCTGCCGTAGGTCTCGGCCGCGTGCAGCCACGCGATCCGACCGTGTCGCGCCTCGAGGTCTGCTGCGTAACTCTCCAGCGGAAGCGCCGCGAGCTGCCGCGTGTGCGGGCCCATCCCCCCGAAGCGGAAGCCGTAGCGATACAGCTCGTGGCGGACCAAGCTCAGCGCCGGGAGGTTCGCGCGGGCGGCGAGCGCATCGAACGCGCGGATCGTCAGGTGCTCTTCGTCCTCGAGGTCGAGGTACGCGAGCCCGCGCAGATGCGGCGACGCAGCGAGTAACTCGATGTCCGAGTCGGTGAACCGATTCAGCTCGGCGTACTGCTTCCCGACGTAGCGCACCGGCAAGCGCAGCGCCCGGATCCGATCCAGGTGCGGCGACGCGAGGAGCGCTCGCAGCAGCCCATCGTCCTGGTGGTCGATCCCCTTGCAGTAGGTGAGCGTCAGCTGGCGGATCGGCGCGAGGCTGTAGAGCTCGTCCGCGAGCTCGAGGAACCGCGCCGCCTTGATCGCCACGTGCTCGACGAACCCGCCATAGAACTTCGGTTCATCGATCAGCCCTTGCTGGAGCAAGACCGCCGTGAAGTCACACAGCGCGTCACCCACATTGCTACGTGGATATCGCCACCACAGTTGCCCCGGGATGTCCTGGGGGGAGACGTCGCGTCGCGCGAACACATTGGCCGGTAGCTGCCCCTTGATGTCGGCGCGAGGGTCCTTTCGCAAGGACTCCGCCAGCTGGAGCTGCCCCTCGACGAAGTCGGCAGCATCTCGCGCGAGCAGGTGGTCTTGCTGACGAAGCCAGCGTGCGTACTCCCACCGAGGTGCGTGGTCGTCAGGATAGGTGACGATGCGAGAGAACAGGTCACGGTTCGTGGGCAAGTCGTCAGCCTCCGATAACACCAACTCATCGTTCACGTTGCTGTAGACGATGTGGGTCCGGTCCTCGCTGTGGCTCGCGAGCGTCTTCACGCGAGACTCGCGATCTGTGACATCGAACTCTTCTGGCCAGGTCCACTCGCGATCGCGCGCCTCGTCGAGCAAGCGTCCCCGCTCGTCCGCCTCGTGCATCTCCTCCAATGACATATGCCGCACTGGATCGCTCCACCGCTCGCGAAATGCGAGGAAGTCGTCCGCGTTGTCCATCTCCCCCTCGGTGAGATCACAGTCTCGGCACAGATAGCCCTCCTCCCGCACGGGAGCCCACTGGTCGGCCTCGCACTCCGGAACGGTCGGGGTCAGGTGTCGCGAGACGTTGTCGCTGCCGCATCGCGGACAGCGCGGATGAAGATCGCTCGATCTCGTCATGGTCTGGTTTCCAGTTCGAGGAGGTGGAGGATGCGAGCCTTTGCAGTGGGATCCGACTTGAGGACGGCGACCTCCATCTCGATGCGAAACCATCGCTCGGCCCGCGCATAGGCGACGCGGTCCACACGCTGATGCGCGGCGTAGTTGACGAAATAGCTCTTGAGAAAGGCTTTGCGCAGAGCGCGTACCTCCGTCGTCGTCAGGTTGCCGGGTGCGAAGGTCTCCAGGGATCCGAGGAATCGGGCCACGTCGGCCGCTCCCGTCTTCGTGCCCCTGCCATTTTCCACCGACCACTTCATCGAGCCGACATCGATCATCGCGAGGTCCTTGTAGCCAAGCCGGTGGTCGTACTTGTCGACGAGCAAGTTTCCTGCATTCGCGTCTCCATGATAGGCGGTCGCCGGAACATCGGCGGCCTCCAGCTCCGCCAGCAGGGGGCCTTCGAGCTTCGCCTTGACCCGCTCGAAGTCCGCCCCGAGCGCGGCCTTCACGCGCGTGACCTGGTCACCGGATCGAAAGCTTTTATTCAAGAAGTAGTTCGCGTCATTTCGCTTCGCCTCGACGGTCATCAGCACAGGCTTCCCCATCGTCTTCGTGCCGAACGATTCGTGCATCTCGGCGAGCCCCCTGGCAGCGCGCACCATCGCGTGCCGGAGCTGTTCGATGGCGGCATCGCGGTTCGTTTTCGGCACGCTCTCGATCAGATCTCGGATCGTGGTTCCGTGGGCCTTGTCCATCAACACGCCACCATGGAAGCCCGACGCGGGATCGACCGCGATCCGGCCACGGCCCCGCACCACCGTCATCGACTTCAGCTTGGCATTGCGCAGGAGGTCGAGCATCTCGGTCTCGTTCGCGGCGCCGTGCTTGTCGTCGAACAGCTTGAACACGCCGACGTCCATGTCATCGATCGTCACCAGGTACACGACCGCTGCGCTCTTGCCGCCGCCGAGCCGCTTCACGCGGACCCAGCGTCCTTCGGCGCGAAGCTCGACCACGAAGAAGTCCCGGACCTGCTCGTCCCATCTCGATCGATCGTTCGGATCGAGCTGCAACGTGCGCTTCGGGCCTGGCAACCGGTATGCCTGGGCGGCCAGCACCTCGTTCGCGCGCGGTAGCTTGTCGCGCTGGACCTCGATCCCGGTGGTGACCTTCGTCGAGTCGTCGCTGATCACGCCGTGATCACGCGTCTGTGCATGGGGTGCGGCCAGGCGATCGATGGCCTGCTCGAAGCCATCCCGTTCGGTCGCGATCACCCAGCGACTCAGCTTCTTGCTCGCATACGCGGCGCCGAGCAGGCGAATTCCAGGTGGATCGATGCTCTCGAGCCCGAGCACCTCCCGCGCAGCACCCGGCTTCGCCGGTCCATAGATCGGGCGCAGCGCGATGGTGCCCGCAGGGACGTCGCCATACTCCCGGTCTGGGCTCGAGCCGCTGACTGGCGCGGCGCCAGGGCCGAGCAGCCGACCCGGCGCACCCGGTGCATTGGGGTCCTGGCCGTGGGCGATCACGACCTGGTCATAGATGCTCGTGATCGCGTCGGGTCCGGTTCCGATCGTGACCTCGACCTTGCCGCTGGCGAGCGGCACCAGCTTGGTCGGCGTACCGAACGCGACCTTGGTGCGGCCACCGCCCGCGCCGATCGGCTTCGCGTATGCCGCACCTGCCTTGCGGTTGCGCCGCAGCGCCATGCCTCCGTGCGCGTTGGCGATCAGTGACTCGAGCGCTTGCTTGCGTGTGGTGAGCTCGGCCGGGACCGTTGCAGATCGCACCGCCTGGATCTCGTGCATCACGCCCTCGTACTCGGCGACCAGCGTGGGCCAGTCGGTCCTCGGGGGGCGCGTGTCGCCCATGAGGGTGATGTGCGACTCCGGCGCGTGCACCGCGGCCTCGGCCGCCCACGCACCCGTGGCTGTGCCGCCCCACACCAGGATGTTCCCCTGCTTCACCTTCTTCGCGTAGTCAGGATCCTCGCCGCGCAGCAGCTGGTTGCGCGAGAGCATCGGTTCGAGTTGCGCGGGATCGACGACCGCTCGCCGCCCACCCTGCTTGCTGGTCAACTGCGACAGATCGCCCGTGCCCATGCCGCCCGTGTTGTCGATGCGGTCGGTGTAGAACCAGCGCAGCTTTCCGCTCGTGGACCGGACCTGCGCACGCAACGTGCGATGGGGTGCGGCCCAGCCGTCGGCCTGGGTCAAGGCACGCTTCGGCCGGCGCTGCAGCGCGATCACGGCGCCGCGGTATGCGGGCGTCTGGACCTCGATGCGACCGATGTCGAGCGAACGCTTGTGCTCCTCCGACTTGATCCACTCCGCGTCCTTGCCCGCCTGCTCGCTGCCGCGGACCCCGGGCCCGTCCCACTTCTTGGAATGCTGGCCAAGCTCCTGCTTGCCTCGACTCGACAGGCTGCCCTGGTGCTCGTACACGATCAGCTTGGTGCCGAGCGCTTCGCCGGTGGCAGGCAACGTCGCCTGATTCATCACGCCCGAGAGCCCGTAGCCGACCTGCAGGTGATCGATGTCGACGACTGCGCGGCTCTCGAGGTCTGCCTTGACCTTCGCCTCCCACCGAGCCTGCATGAAGTCCGCCGCGTTCGCGTAGCGGCGCGCGTGCGCGCGGTCGGCATCGGTCACCTTCGACTTCGCCGGTCGCGGGCGACCCGCGAGCCGGGTCTCGAGGATCGTGAGCTCGCGTCCCTCGAGCTGGATCCGCCACTTGCGCGCCGCCATGTCGTGGTCGAGCACCTGCACCGAGAGCCCCGCGCGGTTCGCCTGGTCGAGCCCGATCGCGATGTCCTCGCTCGCACCGGTCCACGTACGTCCGCTCGCATCGTCGGGCGTCAGGCCTGCCAGCCTGAGCGGCATCGTTGCGAATGCTCGGTCGCGGATCCCGCCGCCCTCGGCGCGGTTGCCTGCCTCGAGCGTGCTCAGGCTCTGGCCGAGCTTGACATCGGGGGGATGCGCGCGACGGATCTGGGTGAGCAGATCTGCCTCCTTCGCGAGCAGATCGTGGTGCGCGACCAGCAGCTCCATCGCGGCGTCCTTGTCACCGGTCTGTTGCACCCGTCGTGCGGTCGCGCCGAGTCGCTTGGCACGCTGGTGCAAATGAGCGCCGTGCTCGGCGAGCTGGACCAGGCGCGCTTCGACGTTCTTCAGCTTGTGGCCGATGAACGCGCCGACCGCCATCGAGGCTCCCTGGAGCGCCCACGAGCCCGCGGTCTGGTCATCCGGCGGCGTGCCACGATGCCGTGCACGGTGGACGACATAGTTCACTGCGGCGCCGGTGATCATGTCGGCCGTGAGGACAGCTCCCGCTCGCATCGTGATTGCCGCGTGACGTCCGCCCTTTTGCCAGACGTTCAGCCTGGACAGATCGCGCTCCGCCGCGCCCCACACCGCCGCGACCTTGTGAAGCGGCGCGAGCGCGACGCGAACTGCCGCGTTCGCGGCGAGGTTGTCGAGGAACACGTCGGACCCGCTGCCGCCCATGATCGCGACCTGCCCGACCGCATTGACGCCTGCATCCGTCGCGAGGCCGGCGATCGTGCCCGCCGCCTGCGCCGCCCGCGCCGCGCGAAGCATGCCCACCGAGGCCACCGCCGCGTCGGCGAGCAGCGCGCCGCGAACCGCACCAGCGATGACGCTCCCGGCGATGTTGCCGGCGATGCTGACACCGATCAGCAAGGCGACCTGAACCACGATGGTGCGGACTCGCTGGTTCTCGATCGCCTTCAGCGCGTGGGTGACGATGTGCTTGATCCTGTGCTGCTCGACGAACGACGCGAGGTCTTGCTCCTCGCTGCGAATCGATTCGTGCTTCGCCGCTGCCTGCGAGCGCTTGTCCTCGGGACCGACGCGCTTCGGCCGGTCGTACTTGCTCCTCGCGCGCTCCGCGATCCAGAGGTTCAGCTGCGTGATGATCGGGCCGAGGATCTTTGGCAGCTCCTTGAAGTCGGGCCTGAACACCGGCGATACCTGGTCGAGGTTCGCGGCGATGACCTCCACGGTGCCGAGTCCCGCATCGCGCGCTTCGTTCTGGAGGTTCGAGAGCATCAGGTAGAGCGACTTGGTCCGGGTCTCGAGCGCGTGCTCGCGGAGATTGGCGGCGAGCAGGTCCACCTCGCCGTCGTCGATCGCCTGACCAGCCGCGTGCTTGCCACGCAACTCGACGAGCTGACGCTGGTAGGTCGCGTATGCGGCGCCTGCCTCGGCACTACCGTAGTGTTGGGTTCCTTCGGTTGCTTTGAGGTCGCGCACCTCGGCGTCACTCTCGCGCAACGAGCGATCCATGGCCGCGAGCGCCATCCCGGCTTTCGCCTCTCGCGCGATCGCAAGCTGCGCGCGCGCCGTATCGATCAGGTGCGACTCGCCGATCGCGATCGCGTAGTGTCGAACCACCTTCGCGAACGGACCGTGGTCACCGTCGAGGCCAGCCGCACGCCCGGCGGCATCGAAGACCTCCTGGATCGACCCGACGGCCTCGAACAGGATGGCCTGCTGACCCTCGATCACCGGCGCCAGTGCGCCGAGCCTCGCGTCCGAGATCGCGAGCAGATGCGCCCGGTAGCGAGCGACCCAGTGCAGCGCCGGCAGCACGAGCTCCCTGAGCTTCCACGGGATCAGGAGCTCCTTGACCCGGTCGATCTGACGCGCGCTGCGCTCGAGCAGCATCGCCAGCCGCGTGTGGTCGGCCGGCAATGGGAGCCCGCGCGGGTCGAGCTTGCGTTCGTCGGCGGCTTGCGCGATCGCGGCGTCGGTCGCAAACCCGCTCTCCGCGAGTGCGAGCGCATTGTCCTCGTAGGGCTTGTCGAACCCGCCCGGCATGTACATCTTGGCCTCGTCGAACAGCCGTGCCCAACCCGGCTCGATCCGGAAGAAGGGCGGTGAGGCGGTGATGCCGAACGCTTGCTGGGACTCGTCGGCACTCCCCCACAGCGTCGCGGCCAGATCCTCGGCAGTCGCGTCCCGGTCCTTGACCTCGATCCAGTTCCACAGCCGGCGATCCCTCTCGCCGAGCCAGCGATAGTCCTGCAGGTACCGTATGCCGTCGCGAAACAGCGCCGGGTCCGTCCGCTTCTTGCGGTACTTGGCCGAGCGCGCCGCGGTCGCCTTGACGACCTGCGGGTCGCACAGCAGGCGGGCACTCACGCGGTCCATCGGGTGGCTCGAGACCAGATCGCCCGGTGACACGGCGGTCGGCCGCTTCGCGTCGAGCTGGACGAGGTACCGGGGAATCATCCGTGATAGTGACTCACGCATGCGAGACACGAACTCGATCGCGATTGCCTCGCCGGCGGCAGGATTCCATCCGAGTGGCCCCGAAGGTTGACGACCATCGACGACGCCGGCCGTCCCTTCGGTGAGCGTCCGGTTGTGGTCGATCACTGCCCAGGGGTCCGTGGGGTGCAGGAGCCAGGGCAACTTGTCGAACAGCGGATCTCCGGCGAGTGTCAATCCGAGCGCGACGCGGACTCTCGCCGCGAGCCCGTTAGGACGCCTCACCCGTCGCTGGTGGGCCGGTGGTGCGGCCCCGGCGCGACGCGGCGCGATCGCGTCCACGTCCCTGTCAGTGTGTTCGCGGAGGTGCTGGAAGGCACCAACCGGCGGC
>JBBJLY010000237.1:0-13538 GCA_037720695.1 Kofleriaceae bacterium
ACACGCGGCACCGCGATCCTCACCGAGGGCCTGATCAACTACTTCGATCTCGCGACCATCCGCGCGATGTGGCGCCGGTTCGCGACCGGGCTCGCCCGGTTCCCGCACAGCCGCTACCTGTCCGACGTCATCGTCCGCGAAGGCAATGGTGGCGCGCTCGTCACCGGGTTCTCGTGGCTACTCTCGGCATTCGTCCGCGGCCACGTTCACATGCACTTCGACAGCACGCGCGAGGCCGAGGATGCACTCCGCGACGACGGCCTCGACGGCGTGCTCCTCGATCCGCGCGACTTCGCCGACCAGCTCCCCGGCCTCGAGCCTGCCGGCGCGGGCGTCGTCCGCATCATCGAAGCGACCGCACGACCGAGCTCGTGAGCCGCGCGCGAGCGTCCGCTTGCCGGACAGTCCGCCCATGCGCGACGAGCGTCCGGTAGCCAGACCGTCGTTCGCGACCGGCGCCGGCTGCCCCACAGTCGTTAGCGTGACGAGCGTCCGGCGGCCGGACAGCTGTCCGTCACGCGTCCCGATCACGCCTCGCAGCCCGGGTTCACCCGCTCCAGCCACCGCGACATCGATGTCCTACCCCGCGGCCTCGACACCATCGACGCTCCTGCTCGGCTCGACGCGTCTCCAGCCGCTTACCCCGCGGTCTGTCCGATGGCCGGACAGCGATGCGCAAGTCGCGCATCAATTCAGTCGCACTCAGTCGCACTCACGTTCCACGCGCGCCGGCGACCGTCCCATCGACGCCATGCGGGATCCGGCACGGTTCCGGCGGGTTGCAGCGATCGCTGGTGTGGATGTCGGCCGGTGATGCGCACGTCGCGCAGTAATTCCAGTCGCACTCGATTTTCGCCGCGTCCGTTGGCTGTCGGCGGCGTGCTGGTGTCCGCGATGCGGTCAGCCCGCGGCGCGCAGCGCCGGCGTGTAAGCGTCGGCGAGCGCGGCCAGCTCGTCGGCGAGCTCGGACATCGTCGGCCGATGGGCGGGCTGTTTTGCGAGCGCGCGCAGGATCAGGCGCTCGAGCTCGACCGGAAGCTTCGCCAGCCACGACGGGCGCGCCGGGCGCTGCTCGAGATGGGCGAGCATGAGCTCGGGGAGGGAGCCGTCGAACGGCGGGAAGCCGGTGGTGAGATCGTAGAGCATGCAGCCGACCGCGTAGACGTCGGACTCGACGCCGGGCTGGCCGCGCCACTGCTCGGGCGCCATGCACCATGGGGTGCCGGCGATCGTGGTTTCTTCGGGCGGCGGCTCGTCGACCAGGCGCGAGACGCCGAAGTCGATCACCTTGACGCGCGGCGCACCCGCGACCTGCTCTGTGGTGACGAAGATGTTCTCGGGCTTGACGTCGCAGTGGATGACGCCGGCCGCGTGCATCGCGGCGAGTGCGGCGGCGACCTGGGCGGAGATCGCGAGCAGGGTCGCGAGGTCGAGCGGCGCGGCATCGGAGACCTCGCCGAGCGTCTCACCGGCGAGATACTCCATCACGAGGTAGGGGACGTCGTCGATCGACAGCCGGGCGGCGCGGATGTCAACCAGGCCCGGGTGGCTGGCGCGTGAGGCCAGGCGCTGCTCGGCGAACAGGCGCGAGACGACCTCGGGGTGGTTGGCAAACTGTGGATCGAGGATCTTGAGGGCGACCTGCTCGCCGGTCTCGTGGTGGACCGCGAGGTAGACCCCGCCCATGCCACCGCGTGCGAGCGGCCGCACGATGTCGTATTCCCCGAATCGTGCGCCCCGGCGGCTGGGTCGCGCGAGTGGAATCACCGCATCGCACTGCATGGATGCAGGCGTTGCACTGAGGGTGCCAGCGCGAGACCTCGCGAATCGCGCGTCGTCGCGAGCTCCAGCGCGATCGCGTGGTGAAAATCTGAGACACCGCGTGTGTCGACGTCGCGACATCGTGACGGCGAGGCACGCGAGCGACAGGTGCGACGCCGGCGCGACGCCGCCGACGTCAATGCGGTGTCAGATCGATGCCGCCGGCGCTGCACACGAGCATCGCGCGGCGTCGCGGGTCTCCGGTCAGCCCATCGGCGAGCTCGCGAGCGCGTGACACATCCCGGCGCCGGCAGGCGGCGGCGAGTGCGCGCACGCGATCCTCCGCGCGAAGCGCGACCCGGGTCATGCGGACGGTCGGGATGCGCGAAGGATCTGATCGATCTTCACCGACCGCGTCCACCATCAGCAGCGCGTAGAGGTCGCCCGCGGCGATACCTCTCCCGACCGCCTGCGCGGTGAGCGCGAGGTGCTTGTCGATGATCTGATCGAGGCCCGCCGCGTCGCGCGAGCCGATCACGGGCGCACCGTTGACGAACAGCGTGGGTGTGCCATCGACGCCGAGCGCTTCGGCGGCGGCACCCTCGGCGAGCACGAGCTCGCGATAGCGGCGATCGTCGAGCGCGGCGCGAAACCGCGGCAGGTCGAGCTTGGCCTCGACGGCGAACCGCTCGAGATCCGATCGCGCGAGCTGACCGAGCTGGCCGTAGACGAGATCGTGGAACGCCCAGAACTTGCCCTGATCGGCGGCGGCGATCGCCGCCTCGGCGGCGAGGCTGGCCTGGCGATGCGACGACATCGCGAGGTGGCGGAACACGACGCGCACGCGATCGCCATACTTCTGCCGAACGTGCGCGAGCACCGGCGCGAGCTTCGCGCAGAACGGGCACTGGAAGTCGCCCCACGCGACGATCGTGACCGGCGCGGTGTCGGGCCCGCGCTGGTGACCGGCGAGCCCGAGGCCGACGCGATAGACGCGCGCGGGATCGAGCGCAAATGGCGGCGGCATCTCGTCGCGTGAATCGGCGAACGCGACGCCCTGCCCGACCAGCGTCTCGTACCCGGCGAGGGCGGCGCGCGCGCGAGCGAGCTCCTCGTCGACCAGGTCGGCGAACACCTTGAGCGGCTGGTTGCCATGCACCGGGCGGCCGTTGATGAAGAACGTCGGCGTGCCGGTGACGCCGAGGGCCGCGGCATCGGCGATGTCGGCGGCGATCTGCGCGCGGTGCACGTGGCCATCGAGGTCGGCGCGAAACCGCAGCATGTCGAGCCCGAGCTGGCGAGCGAGGAGCTCGAGCGCGGCACGCTCCAGGCGGCCTCCCGCGGCGTAGATCCGGTCGCTCATCGGGCGGAGCTTGCCCTGCGCGGCCGCGGCGAGCGTGGCCTCGGCGGCGAGCGTGAACTCGTCGTCGAGCGGCAGCGTGCGATGGACGAACCGGATCAGGCCCGGGTAGAGCCGGACCAGGGCGTCGAGCGTCGGCTGGACGCGAAGGCAGAAGCCACACGCGTGATCGCTCCACGCGACGATCGTGATCGGTGCGTCGGCGGGGCCGTCGATCGGCGCGGTGCCGCGCGGCACCTTGTAGACCGTCTTCGGATCGAAGCCGAGCCGATCGGCGCGCGCGACGCCGGCGAGGCAGACGAGCGCCAGCACGCACGCGCGGATCATCGGCCGGACCCTAGCGCGGCGGCGAGCGCCTGGCCACGCGAGCCGGTCCCGGTCGCGATCACCTCGCGGCCCGCGGACACATGGGCGAGCTCGAGCCGCAGATGATCTGCCGGCAGGACGGCGAACTTGTCGGCCCACTCGACGACGAGGATGCCGCGCGGATCCCCGACCAGGTCGTCGAGGCCGAGCTCGACCAGCTCGGCGGCGCGCTCGATGCGATACAGATCGACGTGCCACACGACGAGCCGGCCATGCGGGTACTCGTTGACGAGCGAGAACGTCGGGCTCGCTGCGTGACCGCCGCCGAGCGCCGCGACCAGGCCCGAGACCAGCGTGGTCTTGCCCGCGCCGAGATCGCCGATCAGGGCGATCGCATCGCCACCGGCGACCAGCGCGGCGAGCGCCTCACCCAGCTGGTGGGTCGCGGTCGCGTCGCCGACGATCACGCCAGCTCGGCCGCGAGCTTGTCGTCCCAGTGATCCGCGGTCTTCGCGATCGAGTGCACGAGGTCCTCGAACTTCTCGTAGTCGAGCCCGTCCAGGCCCCGCAGGATCCGGAGGTAGAGGTCCCCGGTCTCGGGGTGGAGCGCGAACGCGGCGTCGCCGGTCTCGACGAACGACAGCGCGAGCAGCCGCTTCGCATGGGCGTGGTCGAGCGCCGGCGTGTCCGCCACCTTTGCGAGCAACAGGAGTACGCCGCGCGCGCCGAGCACGTGGATCGTCACGACCGCCGAGCCACGCTGGATCGAGCCCAGACCCTCGGGCGACAGTGGAGGGAGCGTCAGGTTGCGCTCGCGCCCGAACCGCGCGAGGAAGTCCGCGATCCGTGCCTGAGGATCCACTGCACCGTCCATGCAATGACCGTATCAGAGGATGGTATAGAGGGGCGTGCTCCGTCGCGTTGTCGTCGCCGCGCTCGCACTGGTAGCGTGCGGACCGGATCATGGTGCGCCGCGTACACGCCCGTTGCCGAGCCCCGATCCAGGTCCCGCTTTGCGAGGCGGCGGCTCACCGCGCTCGCCACGGATCGCGAACTACAAGATCGACGCGCGGCTCGACCCCTCGAGGCACCAGATCGTCGCGACGCAGATCCTGTCGTGGACCAACGCCGGCACCACCCCGGTGTCCAGGCTACCGTTTCATCTCTACCTGAACGCGTTCAAGAACGAGTTGTCGCTGTTCATGCGGAGCTCGCGCGGCAAGCTGCGCGGGGCAGAGGCCAGCGACACCGGCTGGGGCTATATCCACGTCGAATCGGTCCAGGTCGGCGGGGTCGAGCTGGTCTCGAAGTTTGCGCCGCCGCCGCCAGACGATCCCAACGCGCCAAAGGATCCCGACGAGACCGTCGCCGAGCTGACCCTGCCCACCGCGGTCGAGCCCGGCGGCAAGATCGACATCCACTTCAAGTTCACGGCGCAACTGCCAGAGGTGTTCGCCCGCACCGGCTACAAGGGCGAGTTCCACCTGATCGGCCAGTGGTTCCCGAAGATCGGCGTGCAGGTCGGGCCGCCGGGCGAGGAGCGCTGGGAGTGCCGGCAGTTTCATGCGCACAGCGAGTTCTTCGCGGACTTCGGCACCTACGACGTCAAGCTGACCGTGCCCAACACGTACGTCGTCGCCGCGACCGGCGTGCTGACGTCAGCGACCGAGGCGCCGGGCGGGACCCGGACGTTCACCTACCGCGCGGAGGACGTCCACGACTTCGTGTGGATGGCGGATCCATACATGGAGACGCTGGTCGGCAAGGCCAAGGTCGGCGAGGACACGGTCGAGGTTCGCGTCGTCCACCGGCCGGAGCAGGTGGACTTCGCGCACCGTCACCTCGAGGCCGCGATCGGAGCGATCGAACGGTTCAGCGCGTGGTTCGTCCCCTATCCGTGGCCGATCATGACTGTCCTCGATCCGCCGATGGATGCCAGCGCGGGTGCCGGCGGCATGGAGTATCCGACGCTGGTCACCACCGCCGGCGACTCCGTGTTCTCGCGTCCCGGTGTCCGGCTGCCCGAGTTCGTCACCGTCCATGAGGTCGGACACAACTGGTTCCAAGGCATCCTCGCGTCCAACGAACCACTCGAGCCGTGGCTCGACGAGGGCGTCAACGAGTGGGCGGATGCCCGCGTGATGAACGATCTGTACGGCCCGCGTACCAGCGGGATGGACTGGATGGGCTGGCAGGCCGATATCTCTGCGATCCGGCGTGCGGCGGCGAGCGATCCGGGCTCGGTCCCGACCCCGATCGCGACCGCGGCCTTCGCGTTCCCCGACTTCAGCTCTTATGGCGAGGCGTCGTACACCAGCACGATGCGCGCGCTCCGCACGCTCGAGGAGACCGTCGGGTCCACCAAGTTCGCCGCCGCGATGAAGACCTATGCCACGACGTTCGCGTTCAAGCACCCGACCGGACGCGACCTGTTCGACATCCTGTCGCGCGAGCTCGAGCAGGAGCTGTCGTGGTTCTTCGGTCCCGTGTTCCAGCAGGTCGGCGGGATGAAGCTCGGGATCCGGACGTCCGCGTGCCGCAAGGCGCATCCGCCCCGCGGCATCTTCGGAGAGGGCGCGTCGAAGAAGACCGTCGCAGAGAGTGACCCGTCCGACAACCAGAGCTACGTGTGCGAGGTCGTCGTCGAGAACACCGGGACGATCCACGTCCCGCTGGATATCGACGTCAAGTTCAGCGACGACTCGTCGCTCGAACTGCACTGGGATGATCGCGGCACGGGCAACTGGAAGCGGTTCGAGTTCGAGCGCAGCTCGACGATCACCGAGGTCCGCCTCGATCCCAAGGGCAAGATCTGGCTCGACTCCCCGCTCGCGCATCATCACCGCGTCGAGGGCGACGGCTCGGCCGCGCTGCGCGCGGCGGCATGGTTCGCGTCGACCGCGCAGACGCTGATGCAGATCGTGGGGCTGTGATGGCGGTCCGGCTCGGCATCCGCGAGCTGCTGCGCGTCGGTCCGCGCGCAGTCTCGAAGTACACCGGCACGGTGCTCGCCGTGTTCATCGTGCAGTCGCTGGTCGCGCTGGCGTGCATGCTCGCGATCGCGCTGATCCTGGCGCAGGCGTTCGGTCATCTGCCGATGTTCGATGACGCGGTCGATGGCGACCTGGTCGCGCTGGTGTGGTGCGTGCGGCACGCGCGCCCGAGCTTCCTCGCGATCTCGGGCGTGATCTTGAGTGGCGTGCTGTTCTGGCAGCTCGCGTCGTGGTTCCTCGCGGGCGGCCTCTATGGCGTGCTCGCGCAGCGTCCGGACAGTCGCGGCGAGACCGCGCGATGCTTCGGCGCGAGTGGCGCCAACACGTACCTCGCGTACGCGTTGCTCGCGTTGTGCTCGGTGGTGGGCTGGGTGATCGTCCTGGTCCTGTTCGCGATGGGCATGGGGATGATCGCGTCCCGACTCGAGTACGCCCTCACCTTGCCGCAGCTATTCGGGCCGATCGTCCTCGCGTCGCTGCCCGCGTTGCTGGTGCTCCACTTCGTGTGGACCGTGAACGACTACGCGCGTGTCGAGCTGACGCTGCGCCACGACAGCCACGATCCGAGCGTGATCATGACCTACCTGCGCACGGTGGTATTCGTGATCAAGCGGCCGATCACGTGGATCCACGCGCTGCTCGGCTGGGTGCTGTTCGCGCTGGTCACCATCGCCTACGCATACCTCGCGCAGGGACACCCGATGTACGGGGCCGGTGGCGCGGTGCTGCTGCTGGTCGTGCGCCAGGGCGTGTCGCTGTTGCGGTTCGCGATCAAGGTCGGGATCTTCGCCGGCCAGGTCGAGCTCGGTCGGACGCGCTCGCTGCCGGCGCGCCGGGTCGAGGTCAAGGTCGACGCGAAGGCCTGACGCCGCAGATTTTTGACATTCCGCCGGCGCAACCGACGAGAACAACACGGTGATGCCGCTGGCGTGATGCTTGCTCTGCTCGCGGCCATGCGAATCGCATTGGCTGCGTTGATCGTGGCGATCCTCACGCTGGTGCCAAGCTGTGTCCTGATGTTCGACGATCGCAAGGACGGCGACGATGATGTCTGCGCGTTGCCAGCGGCCGAGCCCGCGTCGGCGCCAGCGCCGCTGCGCGATCCCGAGACCTTGGTCTGCCAGTCGTTCGGCGGCGGCTGCGACCCGGCCTGTGGCCCCTGCCCGCTCGCCACCACCCCGTCGCAGCCCATCCCGTCCTGGGGTGCGTGCGGCAGCATCTGCGAAGGCATGACCGAGGGCGCGTGCAGTGCCGACCCGGCGTGCCGCGTGGTCAAGGACGTGCGGTGCGTGGTCGGCGGCGACTGCGAGACCGACTTCCTCGGCTGCTTCCCGACGGATCAGTTTCCCGAGCCCACGGTGGCCTGCTTCGACCAGTTCGACGGCACCCGGCTCGCGGAGCAACGCCTGCGTCGCGATGCACCGCACCGATTGCAGCGCCGGCAACGCGGACATCCCACCGGAGTGCTACCGGCGGTTCGCCCTGTGTGCGCCCGAGGGCGTCGATCCTGGACTGTGTCACGAGGTCGCGACCTGCGAGCGCGTCGCGCCCGCGTGCGGCACGGGCCGGACGCCGGGCGTCGCGAACGGCTGCTACACCGGCGCGTGCATTCCCGACGACGTCTGCGAACCGTTGTAGCTCACGGGAGGTAGCGCGCGACCAGCGTCACCTCCTGGATCGTCGCTCGCGCTACGGGACCGCAGGGTTGTTCGTGGAGTAGCGCGTGAGGTCCGGATACTCCGTGCACTCGAAACCGAACACGAAGTGACCGTGTTCCGTGACGCCGTCGAGGAAGACCGCGAAGTGCAACCCGCAGCCGCTTGCCGCGGGGGCGTAGCGCGCGACCTCTTCGTCGACGATTGGAAATCGCACGAAGTCGTTTGCTGCAAACATCCGCGCGCGCCAGGTGAAGTCGGTGCTGATCTCGAAGATCAATCTCTGGAGGACGGTGCGCGCGAGCTCGACAGACATGGCGCGATGATACGCGCGACCGGATGGCGACACGCCGCTGCAACCTCCGAGCCCGGCGAGCTTCGGCGAGACCGAGAAGGTGGCCAGCGCGACCAGACCCAGACGGCTCAAGATCCGATCATCATACGCAGTCGACCAGCACGCCGGGATTGAGAATGCCGCCGGGATCGAGCTCGCGCTTCACCGCGCGCAGCGCATCGCCGAACAGCGCCGGTCGCTCGCGATCGTACCACGGGCGATGCGTGCGTCCGACCGCGTGGTGGTGCGTGATCGTACCGCCCGCTTCCGCGAGCGCGTCCGATGCGGCGGTCTTCAGCGCGCGCCATTGCGCGAGCTCGTCACCGGGACGCAGCGCCCCGACAAACGTGTAGTACGGCGCCGGGCCGTCGGGATAGACGTGCGTGAACCGGCACGACACGATGCCGCCTCCGCATTCCTCGTCGAGCGCACGGCGCACCGCGGCCGTCACGCGCGCGTGGAACGCCGGGAACTGGGTCCACGTGCAAGCGGTCTCGAACGTGTCGGACAGCACGCCAATCGAGAGCAGCGCCGACTGCAGATACGGCGCTTCGAAGAACGCCTGGCGCCACGTGCCAGCCTCGCCGGTCCGCGACGCCTGATCGGTCTCGGAAGGACCGGACACGACCTTGCCGCCGTGATCGCGCACCAGCTCGAGCGCACGCGTCAGCCACGCCGACAGCGGATGATCCGCGGACTCGAACCCGACCAGCAGGACGCTGCTGCCGTCGAACCGCACGCGGTGGAGTCGCGCCTCGTCGGGATCGAGCAGCCGCGCATTGCTCGGAGACAGTCCTGACTGTGCGAGGGCACGGGCCGCCGCGACGCCGGACATGAAGTCTTCGAACGCGACGCTCGCGCTGGCGCGCCAGCGTGGCCGCGGGACCACCCGCATCCACGCCTCCGTGATCACGCCGAGCGTACCCTCCGAGCCGTAGACCAACCGCGCCGGCTCAGGACCAGCGCCGGAGCTGGGGTGGCGATGGGTCGCGAACAGGCCGCGCGGAGTCACGAGGTCCACCGCGTGCGCGAGCTCGTCGATCCGCGTCGGGCCGGTCGCGTAGTGGCCGCCTGCACGGGTCGCGAGCCAGCCGCCGAGCGTCGAGAACTCGAACGACTGCGGATAGTGGCGGAGCGTCAGGCCGTGCGTCCCGAGCTCCGCCTCGAGCGCGGGGCCGAACGTGCCGGCGCCGATCCGCGCGAGGCGGCTGACGGTGTCGACCTCGTGGACGCCGGCGAGCGCGCCGAGATCGAGGCTGACGACGGCCGGGCGATCGCCGCGCGCGAGCCCGGAGTCGACACCGCCGACGACCGACGTGCCACCACCGAACGGCACGCAGGCCCAGCCGTTGGCCTCGCACTGCTCGAGCACGCGCATGACCTCACCGGCATCGCGCGGGCGCGCGACCACATCCGGCGCGGTGCGAAAGTCGCCCGCGAACCCGGCGACCAGATCCGGGAACGCCCGGCCACGCGTGTGCATCGCGCGCTCGCGCGGATCCTGGGTCGCCAGCTCGGCGAGCACGCCGGGCACGGCGACCGCGGCGTCGGCAACAGCTGGCGCATGATCCGGGAGCTCGCGCGCGGTTGGCTCCGCCTTCGGGAGCAAGGCCCGCACCATCTGCGCGAGCCCTTTGCGCGCGGGCTCGTCGGGAAATCGATCGCGCCAGCCCCAGGCCCAGATGCTGCGCTCGCGCGATTCCTGCGTCACGCGGATCGTCGTACCATGGGCCGCATGGAAGAGTTCGCCGAGAAGATGGCCGAGAAGGTCGGCATCGATAAGTCCACCGCGGAGAGGGTCATCGAGTTCCTGAAGGAGCACGCCGACGACGCGCTCGCGATGCTCTCGAAGTCAGGACTTGCCGACAGGCTGCCCGGTGGGCTGGGCGACAAGCTGGACAAGTTGTTCTGATGCCGTCGCTGTCAGAGTTGCTCGAGGGTTCGGGCCTCGGCGACAAGGCGGTCCGGATCGACGACCACCTGGTGCGGTTGCAGTGGGGCTCCGCGTTCGTGATCGCCGGCATCTCGGGCTCGGCGATCGTCGCGACCGCGCCGCTGTTCCGGTCCGTGCCGCGCGGCAAGGAGTCGGTGTTCTACCGCAAGCTGCTCGAGTACAACGCGCACATGGGCGGCATGGCCTCGTTCGCGATCCAGCCCGACGGTTGGGTGGTGCTGCATGCGGGTCGCGCGCTGAAGGGCGTCGACGGCCATGAATTCGCGACCATGATCGCGGCGGTCGGCAAGTTCGCCGATCAGTTCGACGACCAGCTGATCGCCGAGTTCTACGCGTCGCAACCCGAAGCGCACGATCGCGTGTCGTCGGAGGCCTCGACCGAGGTCTCGGGCGCCAACCTGCCGCAGACTGACTGAGCTCAGAACCGCACGCGCTCGAAGTGCGCGAGCTCCGCGAGCTCGTCGAACCGCTGCTGGATCCGTGCGGTCGTCAGGCCACGCAGCCCGTCGACCGAGAACTGCTCCACCGCGAAGCTGCCCATCACGCTGCCCATGATCATGGCGGTGCGGATCGTCGACGGCGACAGGTCCCCGGCATACGCGAGGTAGCCCATCAGGCCACCGGCGAAGCTGTCGCTTGCGCCGGTCGGGTCCTTGACGTCGGCGAGCGGCATCGCTGGCGCTGCGAACACGCCGCCACCGTGCACCAGCAGCGCCCCCGCGTCGCCGCGCTTGATGATCACGGACGTGGGGCCGAGCTTCATGATCCCGGCCGCCGCACGGCGCAGGTTGTGCTCCCCGGCGAGCAGGCGCGCTTCCTCATCGTTCAGCATCACGGTGTGGACCTTGGACAGCACCTTGAGCAGCTCGTCGCGCCGGATGTTGATCCACAGGTTCATCGTGTCGACCGCGACCAGCGCGGGTGCGCGAAGCTGGCGCAGCACGTCGAACTGAAGGCCCGGATCGATGTTACCGAGCAGCACGAGCTGGGCATCGCGCTGTGCCTCGGTGACCTTGGGCGCGAAGTCGGCGAACACGCCGAGCCGGGTGTCGAGGGTCTCGCGGGTCGCGAGGTCGTCGGCGTACTTGCCGGACCAGTGAAACGTCTCGCCGTGCGTGCGCTCGACGCCCGAGACATCGACGCCCGAGGCGGTCAGCTCGTCGAGGTAGCGCTGCTCGAAGTCGTCGCCGACCCCGGCGCCGACCGAGACCGGCTTCGGGAAGTACGCGGCCGCGCGGGCGATGAACGACGCCGAGCCACCGAGCAGGTCCTTGTGGAAGCCGAACGGCCCGTCGATGTCGTCGTACGCGACGGAGCCGATCACGAGCAAGGAGCGATGTGCACTGCGTTGATGCATGACACGCTCTGGTACCATCGCTCCGCCGTGACAGGCAATTCAGACCAGCCCCCCGATCGCGGCGCGAGCGTCGATCCCATCGTGGCCGCGCAAGCCGCGCTGGCGGACGGCCAGTTCTCGCGCGCCGCCGACCTCTACGAGAAGCTGTGGGACTTCCGTGGGGCGTACGAGGCGTCACGCGGGGGCGGCGACCTGCCCCGCGCCCTGCGCTACGCGATCGAGCTCAACGATCCGACCGCGATCCACACGATGCTCGAGCAGCTGGGCATCGACGAGGACGGCTCGCGCAAGGCGCTGGACGTGCTGACCCGGATGCGCCGTCACGCGATCGCGGCACCGATCGCCGAGCGGATCGGCGACGTCGAGCGGGCGATCGAGCTGTACTCGCGTGCGCACGATGATATCAACGCGGCCCGCTTGCTCGAGGCGGCGGGTCGCGATCGCGAGGCCGGCCGCCTGCTCGAGCGCGCGCTCGACCTCGCCTCCCCCGCCGAGAAGGCGCCGCTCCAGCTCGCGCTCGGCCGGATCCTCGCGCGTCGAGGCTCGTACAACGATGCCGCACGGTTGCTGCAGGAGGCGCGCAGGAATCCCGAGCTCCGGGTCGAATCGCAGCGCCACCTGATCGCGACGCTCGCCGCGATGGGCCTGCGCGACGGCGCGCGTGACGCGTTGCTCGAGCTGCGCGTCCACGAACCCGAGGTGTCGGCCGATCTCGACGCCTACCTGCGCGCGTGGCGCGACGCCAACACCGAGCGCAAGTCGAGCCGCGATCGCGAGATCGTCGCCGGGCGGTACCGCATCGACCGCCTGCTCGGTGCAGGTGCCTCGGGGCGCGTGTTCCTCGCGATCGACGAGATCGCAGGTCGCGGTGTCGCGATCAAGATGTTCTTCGCGGCGGGAGCACGTGGTGGCGCGGCCTACGAGCGGTTCGTCCGCGAGGCGCGGCTCGCCAGCACGCTGCGCCATCCGTCGCTCGTCGAGGTCTACGACGTCTCGGTCGAGCGCGGCTTCCTCGTCATGGAGTACCTGCCCGGCGGCTCGCTCCAGCAGCGGTTCGCCGCCGGCGAGCGGCTGTCGCCGACCCAGGTCCGGCGGATGGCGCTCGACATCGTCGGCGGGCTCGAGGCCGCGCATCATCGCGGCGTGGTGCATCGTGACGTCAAACCGGCGAACGTGTTCTTCGACGCGCGCGGCACCGCGAAGCTCGGCGACTTCGGCGTCGCCCATCTCGTCGATCTCGGCCAGACCCAGACCGGCGGTTTGATCGGGACGCTCGCGTACATGTCGCCGGAGCAGATCACGGGCGCGCCGATCTCGATCGCCGCGGACCTGTACTCGATCGGCGTCACGCTGTTCGAGGCGGTGACCGGCCGGATGCCGTTCCTCGGGCCTGACTTCGTGGCCCAGCACCTCGGCGAGGAGCCACCACTGGCGACCTCGGTGTCGGAAGGCGTCGCGCCGGGATGGGACCCGATCCTTGCCGCACTGCTGATCAAGAATCCGCAGCAACGCACGCAGACGCTCGGCGACCTTCGCAATCAGCTCGAGGAGCTCGACCTCGGTGCGCGCGTCACGATCGCCTCGATCCCGATGCGGATCTCGCAACAAGTGCCGATCGTGCAGCCCGACGCGATCGAGCTCCAGCCGCGCTACCAGTTCGAGACCTCGCTCGGCGCGACGCCGATCTCGCAGCTCGCCCGGGCGGTCGACACGATCCTCGATCGCTCCGTGATCATCGAGCGGTTCGACCCGAGCCCCGCTCCGAAGCGGTTGGTCGCGGTGGGCTCCGTCGCCGCCCTGGGGGTGCTGATCGGAGCG
>JBBJLY010000474.1:0-3319 GCA_037720695.1 Kofleriaceae bacterium
CGAGAAACGTCTGCTCGTCGCATGGATCGGTGAGCTGCTGCTGGGCCTCCGCGGTGCGAGCGCGGCGCCGAGATCTCGACAGCGGCACGGTGAAGTCCGCCGCGGTCGGCAAGGTCGATCTGGCAACGCTCAGCAAGTCGCGCGGGATCCCGTCGGCGCTCGCCGTGGCGCGCTAACGGTTGCCCTTCAGGACCTCGTCGATCGCGACGTCAAGCGCCTTGGCCGTGAACGGCTTCTCGAGGAAGGCGTCGGGCTCGTGCTCGGCACCGGCCGGCGGGCGCTCGGTGTAGCCAGACATCAAGATCACGCGGGTGTTCGGGTGCAGCGCCCGCGCGACGGCGAGCACGTCGTAGCCGCTCGAGCCGGGCATCGAGACGTCGCTGACCACGAGGTCGAACGTGGCGTCGCGGAGCTGGTCCTCGGCCTCGGGACCGTCCGCCGTCATCACCACGACGGCGCCGCGCCGCTCGAGCAGGCGGCGCACGGTCACCCGGACGGAGGGCTCGTCATCGGCGACGAGGGCGCGGATCCCGGTCAGCTTCTTGCCGGGGAGGTTGGCGTCGACCGCGTGCCGCGGCGCGGCCGCGGTATCGGCCAGGACGGGCAAGTGGATGCGGAACCGCGCACCGTGGCCCGGGACCGAGTCAACCTCGACATCGCCGTTGAGGCGCCGCACGATCCCGTAGACCGCCGACAGCCCAAGGCCGTGATGACCCGGCTTGGTCGTGAAGAACGGCTCGAAGATCCGGGCCAGCGTCGCGCTCTCGATCCCCGGGCCATCGTCGGACAGCTCGAGTTGCCACCACGGCAGGCCGTCGCGTGAGACCCGGCGGGTCTCGATCGCGATCCGCTGGCGCGCAGCCTCCGCAGCATTGGTCGCGAGGTTCAGCACGACCTGGCGCAGCAGGCCCGCGTCGGCTTCGACCACGGCCGGGCTGCCAGCGAGGTCGATCGCGAGCTCGATCCCCGGCGGGACCACGCTCGCGAGGTGCTCGCGGAGCTCTCCGACCAGGTCGTCGGCGGCGATCGGCGCGGTCACGAACTGGGCGCGGCCCGAGTACGCGAGCAGCTGGCGGGTCAGCTGCGCCATCCGCCGGGCGGAGGCCTCGATCCGGCGCAGCGACTCGCGCGTGGCCTCCGCGAGGTTGCGATCCTCGCGCGCCGCGCTGGCCTCCGCGAGCACGCCAACCAGCAGGTTGTTGAAGTCGTGCGCGATGCCGCCGGCGAGCTGGCCGAGGCTCTCGAGGCGCTGGCGACTGGCCTGCTTGTCCTCGACCGCGGCGCGGGCGCGCGCGGCCTGCTCCGCCAGCTCGTGCACGGTGACATCGAACGCGAAGCCCCGGATTCGCTCCGGCGACTGGCCCGGGGCCAGCGACAGCACCAGCTTCAGGTACCGGATCGGCCCGTCGGGTGGCTGGTAGGCGACCTGGTCGACCGATTCGCCGGTGGTTCGCAGCTGCGCGATCATCAGGGGCCAGCGCTCGCTGATCGACGGTGCCAGCGCGCGGACCGGTCGCCCGACGATCCGGGCGGCGGGGTGCCCGATCATCCGGCAGGCCGCCGGATTGGCGGCGACCACCATCCCGTCGAGCTCGAACACCAGCACCGCGATCGGGATCGCGTCAAAGCTGAATGCCGAGCCGAGGTCCGACGGAATCACACACCTCCGACCCGACCCAAACCTGGGGTCATTGAGGGGGGAAACGAGCAATTCCGCGGGGGAGCCATCAGGAGGCTCGAAACTGCGTATAGGGTTCGCGTACTTGTCACGTGATCAACCGCCATGGTAGGGCTGTGCCCAGCGATGCCGTCGCTCGACCGAGCCGCGATCGATCCCGATGCAGATCGCGTGGTTCGAAAGCTCACGCGTGCGGGATACAAAGCCTACCTCGTAGGCGGGTGTGTCCGCGATCTTCTCGTCAGCCGCACCCCCAAAGATTTCGACGTCGCGACCAGCGCGACCCCGAACGAGATCAAGGCGACGTTCCGTAACTCGCGGATCATTGGCCGGCGGTTCCGACTCGCCCACGTGTTCTTCGGCTCGAAGATCATCGAGACCTCGACGTTCCGCGCCAACCCGCGCGACGAGGACGACCACGACCTGCTGATCCGGCGCGACAACGTGTTCGGCAGCGAGACCGAGGACGCCCGCCGCCGGGACTTCACGATCAACGGCCTGTTCTACGACGTCGAGCGCGAGGAAGTGATCGACCACGTCGGCGGGCTCGCGGATCTCGATGCCAAGCTCGTCCGCACGATCGGCGACCCCGAGATCCGGTTCCAGGAGGATCCGGTCCGCATGCTGCGCGCGATCAAGTTCGCCGCGCGGCTCGACTTCGGGTTCGAGCCCACCACCTGGCGTGCCCTGCTGCGCTGGCGCGGCGAGATCAGCAAGTGCGCGCCGCCGCGGCTGCTCGAGGAGATCCACCGCCTGATGCGCGGTGGCGCCTGCCGGCGCTCGTTCGAGCTGCTGGTCGAGACCGGCGTGCTCGCGATCCTGTCGCCGTACATCGCCGGGTTGCTCGAGGGTCCCGGGGCCCCGGCGACCGCCCCGCCGCTCGCACCGACCGCCCCGCGGGCGACCGTCGCGCGGGTCGAATATGACGACGAGGATCCCGCCGAGCACGACCCCGACGATCCCGAAGAGCCGGACGAAGGCGACGAGGACGAGGACGAGAACGAGAACGACGAGGCGGTCGTCAGCAGCGAGCTCGACCTCGAGGAGCAGGCCTGGCATCGCGTGTGGGCCGACGAGCCGGCCGCGCGCCCGGTCGCCGCGACGCCCGTGCGGATCTCGTTCCTCCAGGGCGAGACCGACGTCACCCGCCGCCGCCAGCTCGCGTGGGCGACGCTGCCGTGGATCGATCACGTGGTCGGCGAGAGCCGCGACCCATCCAATGCGGTCGCGTTCGGCGCCCTGCTCGCGCCGTTCATGCCTGACGAGGCCAAGGCAGGTGAGCTCCACGCCGCGGTCCAGGAGCTCGCGCACCCGATGATCGTGCAGCTCCACGTCACGCGCCGTGACAGCGAGCGCCTGCGCTACATCCTGCTCGCCCAGCGCAAGCTGCACGCCGCGAAGAACAAGGCCACCCAGGCCGAGCTCGCCGGCGGTCGCGACCTGATCGACGACGCGATCCTGCTGTTCGAGCTGCTCGAGCGCGGGGCCGGCAACGAGGTGACAGAGATGTCGGCGATCGCGACCGGCGAGGGCCGCGACGACGAGGCCGGCGACGAGGATGGGCCGCGCAAGCGCCGGCGTCGCCGTCGCGGAGGCCGCCGCAGGCGCCACGCCCCAGGACTTCGCGCGACCTCGCGCGGC
>JBBJLY010000053.1:0-37887 GCA_037720695.1 Kofleriaceae bacterium
GCGGCAGCGAGCCCGACCAGGCTTCGACCGCGCGTGCGATGCAGGCGCGCGCACAGCCCGACGCGGCCGCCGAGCCCGCGCCCCCCTCACGCACGTACCCGCACCCGGTCGAGTTCGAGATCGAGGTCAACAACCAGGTTCACGACGTGATCGAGGGCGAGCTGATCTCGCTCGACCACGGGTCGCTGAAGCTCGAGCCGGTCGCGGAGTGGGTCGCGTACGGCAAGGGCTTTCACGTCGTGCACGCGCCGTCGATCAGCGTCGCGCTCGACGACCAGGCGATGATCGCCTCCGCACAAGCCGCGACCGCGAAGATCTACGTGCTCGATCCGGCGGCCACCGACGCCGACGCGCGGGTGCTGCTGACCAGCGGCTTCGTCGGGACCGGGCAGACCGGCGCCGCGCGCCCGGTGAAGCGCGTGATCGCTGGCAAGCCGCGGACGGGCGAGCACCTGGAGACCAAGTTCGGGCTCGAGATCGAGACGTTCGTCGTCCCGGTCGCCGCCCTGAAGCTCGGCGTGATCGTGTTTCACGAGGAGGATGCGAACCTCGAGCAGCTCGACGAGATGCTCGCCTCGCTGCGCGCCTCGACCCCGCCACCGCGGGCGATGTTCCAGGCCTCGCTCGGCCCGACCACCGAAGAGGTCCCGCTCGTGCTCGACACCGCGACCGAGCTGTCGCCCAACCTGTCGGTCACGCTGCGGCGGCGCAAGTACTCGCTGCGAACGCTGGGCGGACTAACGTTCGAGTATCCGCGCACGCTCGCGGTCAACGTGACCGACAAGCCGCCGCTCACCGTCGTCACGCTGCAGAACGAGCGGATGTCGGTGCAGCTCGTGCCGATGCCGGCGCCGATTCCGATCGCACAGCTGGCCAAGACGATCGCCGGCCGCCAGCTCGGCGAGGTCAAGCGCACGTTCGGCGGTCGCCCGCTGGTCGGGACCAAGGTGCAGATGGAGCTCGAGCTCACCGCCGAGGTCTACGCACTCGAGCTCGGCGGCAGGCAGATCAGCGTCACGCTGACCTATCGCAAGTCCGACGAGCCCGCGGCGATCGATGCGGCGACGCCGATCATCTCGTCGGTTCGCTGATCGTCCACAGCGCCGCGAGCTGATCGCGCAGGCTCGCGAGCTCGACCGCCAGCGCGGCGTCGTGCTCGGCATCGCCAACGACGGCGGCGAGCTCGTCGCGGCGTGCCGGTGCGAGACGGTCCGCGATCGCGAGCAGCAGTAGCGTCACCGCCTCGGCACGCTCCACTCCGACCGCCTGTTCGACCCGGCCATACACCGCGAGATTCCGTACCGCCGCTTGCGCGGCGCCGATCGCGGCCTGGTGCGTCGCGCTGTGCGGGACGCGGACCGCGAGGTTCGCGGCGACCGGCAGCAGCGCGGTGGCGAGATCGGCGAGCTGCGCCCCAGGGCCGAGCTCGTCGACGATCGCGAACAGCCGGCGCGCGAAGCCCTTCAGATCTTCGCCCTCGCAGCGCAGCGTGAACCCGAGCGAGACGCCGCGTGCCTGGCGCTGCAGCGCGAGCCAGCCGCGCGATCGCCCGGTCGCCGGATCGATCGCGTGCATCGCCTGCCAGACTCGCTCGGCGGAGATCCAGTGCGGCGGATACTTGAAGCGGGCGACGTCGAGGATCAGCACCAGGTCGCGGGCCACGTGATAGCCGCCGATCGGCGAGAAGTGCCCGCTGCCGGTCTGATCGAGGCCCGCGCGATCGTACGACGCGATCACGACGCCTTCACCGCGTGCTGCCGCCACGAGTGCCGCACGCCAGGCCGCGAGGTCCGTGGTCTCCGCCCGCGCGAGCGTGACCGCCGCGCCGTTGCACCGCGCGAGGCACGCGACCTCGTCGAGATCGAGCCCGCGCAGCCGGACCTGGTCGAGCGCGACACAGCAGTCGAGCAGATCTTCGGAGAACCACCGCCACGGCCCCTTCCACAGCCGGCCCGGATCGATGCCGAGCGCGTTGAGCGCGACCACCAGCGAGCCGAGCCCGCAGAACGCCGGATCGGCCTGGGTGTGGAACTGCTCGGCGAGCCGGAAGTAGCCCTCGAGCCCGCCCGCGGCGAGCGCCTCCGCGAACAGCTGGCGGCCCGCCGGCGACGCGAATTCGGTCGCGCCGGTCGGCAGGGGTCGCCGGTACAGGGTCTCGTCGGTCACCACCGTGGGATTCTGCGCCATCTGGCGGGCGCTGGCGCGGATCGAGCGTGTCTCCAGGCCGCGATCTGTGAACGGGGTTCGCGGCACGCTCGTTGCCTGAGGCACGCGTCATGCGGAGCAAGCTCGTCGACCTGCCGATCCTGGCCACACTCGTGCTCGCCGGGGGGTGCGGTTCCGCGGCCGGTCCCGCAAAGCCCCCGTCCCGTGCCACGCGTGAGCCCGCGGTCCCGATGTCCGATCCGGCGGAGTACGCGATCGAGCGGATCAGCCCCGAGGCGGGCAAGGCGATCTTCGAGCGCACCGGCGTCGGCGATCCGTATCGCACCGGCATCCCCTACCCGATCTTCCTCGCGCTGCTCGCGGCGTATCCGAAGATGTTTGGCCGGACGCCGCAGGAGCTGGCGATCAAGTTCGGCTTCCTCGAACGTGCTGCGGATCCGGCGAGCGAGGATCCGGACGTCCGCGCGGGGTTGCCGCAGGGCATGCACCTGACGACCGATCCGTTCACGGGCGTCCCGTTCGTGGTCACCAACTGCTCGCTGTGTCACGCAGAGCGCGTCCGCTGGCGCGGCGGTGAGGCGACCGTGATCGGCCTGGGCAACAAGCGGGTGCGGATCCACGACTACGACGCCGCCTTCGCGAACATCACCCGGCTACCCGGCTTCACGGCGACGCGGATCGGCCGGCTCGCTGACGAGGTGGCGACCGCGCGCGCGATCCCGTGGCCCGAGGCGTATCGCGAGCCGTTCGTCGGCGCGACGCTCGCCGCACTCGACCGCCGTGCGGCGTCGCGGGCCGAGCTCCAGCGCCGGACCGCCGACAACCCGCCCGGGCGCGTCGCGACGATCGAGTCGTTCGCGGTCGTGCTCGCCGAGCTGACCGGCCAGCAGGTCGACCTCGCACCGGTGGTCGGCTGGGCCAAGGTGCCCGACGTGATCGGCTACGCGCACCGCACCACGCTGTCGTGGGACGCGAGTGGCGAGGGCCCGATCGACCTGCTCGTCGTCGAGGCCGACGTCGCCGCCGGCGTGCGCGTCGAGTGGCTCGAGAAGCATCCGTTCCAGGGCGCGAGCCTCGGCGCATACCTGCGCGAACCGGCGAAGCGCCCGGCATTTCCAGGCCCGATCGACCGCCGGCTCGCCGAGCGCGGCCGCGCGCTGTTCGTCAAGTCGTGCGCCGACTGCCACGGTGACTACGCGCCGGATGGTCGCGTGCTCGCGTACGACGAGGGCGCGATCGATCTCGCGGACCTCGGCACCGATCCAGCGCGCGTCCAGGCACCGACGCCGAGCTTCGTGCGCGCCGCGAACGATCCGCAGCTGACGCGCGGCTACACCAGGTTTCGCCGGTCGACTGGCTACGTGCCGCCCGTGCTCACCAACGTGTGGGCGCGCGCGCCGTTCGGCCACGCCGGCCAGTGGCCGAGCCTCGCCGTGATGGCGTTGCGTCCGGACCAGCGGCCAACCAGCTTCGTCGTCGAGCCCGCGGGTCTCTACGACCTCGCGGCGGTCGGCGTCCCGATGCGGCCCGAAGCCGGCGCCGGCACGTATCGTCACGATGCCAGCCAGCCCGGATTCTCGGTCGCCGGCCACCCGTTCCTCGCCGACCTCGGCCGCGATGCCGCGGCGGTGATCGAATATCTCAAGACGCTATGAGGTCACTCGGCGACGATCGCGGCGCCGACCGGGACGGCGACCCGCTTCACTTCATTGCGGGCCATCGGATCTGGCGTCTTGCCGGCCTCGGTGCCCATCTGCATCACGATCACGTCACTCTGCTGGAACACGGCGTGGAGCTCGGTGCCGCCACCGGTGGTGGTGCACGCGACGCCGGTGAGCGAGCCCATCTCCTTGGCCGGGATGATGGTCGTGCACGTGCCCTTGTAGCGACCGAGCGGATGACTGACCTGCTTGCCGGTCTCGTCCGTCATCGCGAGGAACACGTCGGTCAGCTCGCCCGCTTGCTGGAACCCCCAGGACACGGAGACCCGCTTGGACTTGAACTCGGATGCTGAGCCGCTCCCCGTCGTCGGTTGCTTGCCCTTGCCACTACAGGCGGAGATCAAAGCGATCGCGATCAGGAGACGGGTCATGTCCTCTAACCTACTACGCGTATAAGATTGCCGCATGTCACTGGCCCGCCTCGTCGTGATCGAGGGCCCCGACGTGGGACGCGAGTTCGAGCTCCCACTCCGCGGTGGTGGGATCGGCCGCGGCGACGGCAACCTGGTGCAGCTCACCGATCCGACGGTGTCGCGCAACCATGGCACGATCGAGCTGCGCGACGGCGGGCTGTGCTGGGTCGACGACAGCGTCAAATCGCGCACGTTGATCAACGGCAAGGCCTTCACGATCCATCCGCTGCAGTCGGGCGACGAGATCGTGCTCGGTGGGACGCGCCTCGCGTACCTGCCGATCGACGGCGTCGCCGTGACCCGCGCGGCCAGCAACGTGACGATGGAGATCGGCAGCCGCCAGCTGCTCGCGCTGACCAGCCACGACGGCGGTGACGGTCGCGCGCGTCGCCACCTCGCCGCGATCGCGCAGCTCGGCGATCGCCTGCGGGTCGAAGCAGCCAGCGGGCGCGATGCGGTGGCGCGCGCGACCTGCGACGCCGCGCTGTCCGCGCTTGGAGCGCAGCGCGCGTTCGTGCTGTCGAGCGGACGTCGGGTCGCACCGGTCGCCGCGGCGGTCGCCGGCTCGGAGTCGACCCAGCTCCAGGTGCCCGGCGAGCTGGTCGACAAGATCGTCGGCGGCAAGCAGGTGATCACGGCGGAGACCGGCGGACGCGCGCTGATCGCTGCGCCGATCCACGGCAGCGGTGACGACGTGATCGGGATCCTGTGGGTCGATCGCAAGGGCGCCGCGTGGGATCACGCAGACACGCTCGCGCTGAACTGCCTCGCACACCTCGCCGCCGCGGCGTGGGTCGGCACCGACGCCCGCGATCAGGCCGTTCGCCGCGCGGACGCGCTCGAGGAACAGCTGACCAACACCGGGCGCGAGGGCGAGCTCGTCGGCCGTTCGGCAGCCGCCCAGACCATGCTCGCGTTCGTCGGCCGCGTCGCACCGAGCGACACCACCGTGCTCCTCGGTGGCGAGTCGGGCTCCGGCAAGGAGATGGTCGCGAGGGCGATCCACCGCGGCTCGCGACGCGCGAAGGGTCCGTGCGTCGCGGTCAACTGCGCAGCGCTGACCGAGACGCTGATCGAGAGCGAGCTGTTCGGCCACGAGAAAGGCGCGTTCACCGGCGCGACCGAGAAGAAGGCCGGCCGGTTCGAGATGGCGGACCGCGGCACGCTGTTCCTCGACGAGGTCGGCGAGCTTCCACTCGGGCTGCAGACCAAGTTCCTGCGTGTGCTCGAGGAGCGCCGGTTCGAGCGCGTCGGCGGCCAGAAGGCGATCGACGTCGACGTCCGCGTGATCGCCGCGTCGAATCGCGACCTCGCCGAGATGGTCAAGCGCGGCACGTTCCGCGAGGACCTGTTCTACCGATTGAGCGTGATCCAGGTCGAGGTCCCGCCGCTGCGCGCGCGACTCGACGATGTCCCGCTGCTCGCGGAGCACTTCCTGACCCGGTACAAGAGCCAGGCCGCGCGCCGGATCACCGGGTTCTCGCCCGAGACGCTGGCCGTGATGACTCGCTACACCTGGCCGGGCAACGTGCGCGAGCTCCGCAACGCGGTCGAGCGCGCGATCGTGCTCGGCGATCGCGAGCACATCATGCCGCAGGACCTGCCGCCACAAGTGCTCGCGGCCGTGCTGCCCGCGGCGGCGCAACCGGCGCGCCGCACGTCGACCCCGACCCCGCCACTCGGCTCCGCGATCACGTCCGCGCAGGCGACGATCGTGCCCACGGCGGCTGCGCCGATCGCGATCGCGCCTGTGCCGCCGGCGCCGGTCGCGAGGCCCGCGCGCTCGCTGCGCGAGCTCGAGAAGGAGGGCATCCTCGCCGCACTCGCCGCCACGGGTGGCAACAAGGCGCAGGCCGCTGCGATCCTCGAGATCGATCGCTCCACGCTCTACAAAAAGCTCAAGGACTACGAGATCGACGCGTAGCGCAGTGGCGACGTGATCATGTGGCCGACCAGCGACCCCAGCACGTCGTCGATCTGCTCGACCCGCTCGACCGCCACCCAACGTCGAGCTCTGGAAGCTGTCGTCGACATGGACCTCGGCGCGCGAGCCGCAACAGCCCGCTCGCGGGAGATCACGTGCGATGCTCGAGCCCGACGCGGAGCGCGGCGACCACATCGAAGGTCAGCTCGGAGCCTTGATCGTCAGGCGCGAACTCGCCGACGGTGGTGCGCAAGCTCGCCGCCGAGCGCTGGCGGACACCGAGGCCGAGCGCGCCGTGGACGAACGGTACCCAGGACACGCCGAGCCGCAGCGTGGCGCCGACGGTCGGTGGCCGAGCCGGGTGGTGCGTACGAGCTCGCCCATCTGTGGCGTGCCGGACAGCGGCAGCGTCGTACCGGGATGGCGTGCCTGGGCGAGCGCGATCGCGCCGAGCTCGGCCGTGAGGTCGAACCAGTTTCGCAACCCGTAGCCGAACGAGCCGGCGACGCCGCCTCCAACGACCGAGGCGGTCGCGCCGCCGCCGTCGTCCTCGAGTCGCGCGAGCGTGCCGATCGGGCGCGCCGAGATCGCGGCCTCGTAGCGGTCGGCAGACGCCGCACGCGACCCACGGGCGGCACCGGCGTGGCCACCGAAGCCGGCGTGACCGCGTGGATCGTCATTGCGGTCGGCGACGTCTCGACGGCGCGGGGGCCCGACCGACGAAGCGCTCGGCGAGCAGCGCGGGGCGCGAGAAGCCCTCGATCTTGGTGGCATGGCCGAGGAACAACTCCGCCATGCCGCCACCGCCGAGCCGACGTTCCAGCATGTACTTGCCCAGCCGCACCGCGGTCGAAGGTAGCCGCGAACCGCGGCTCGAGCGACCCGCGCGATCTTCCGCCGCTCTCGGCCCGCATCAAACGAGCTGCATGGGGTACCGGGTCATCGAGTGACCCGACGGGAAGCTGCGCATGTCGCGATCGTCGGCGCCGATGATGTGGAGCCCTTGCGACGCGCGTTCGGCGCCCTGATCAGCGAACGACGACATTCGGTAATGTCACAGACCAGGATGGCGCGGCCGGCGTCGCGGTGACACGCTCGATCCCGCACGATGGGGAAATCATCACGTCTCCGGCTGTCGGCGCGAAGCGCGCGCCATGGTCTGGCCCTCACCGTCGCGCTCGGATGTTCCACCCCGCGCCCGCCGCGCGCTGTTCCCAGCCCTGACCCGGCGCCAATGACCAGCCCGGCCCCACCCACCACCTCCACCGCGCCGCTCGCATCCAGCTCCACCACCGCCTGCTCGGCCGACGGGTGGTGCTGGCTCGGCGAGCCTGGCAACGATCTGCACGCGGTGTGGGCCGCGTCGCCAAGCGATGCGTGGGCGGTCGGCGATCACGGCACGGTGCTGCACTTCGACGGTCGCAGCTGGGGAAAGATCCCGTTCCCATCCACGCAGCCGCTGCTCTCCGTGGTCGGCTCGACCGACGCGGCGGGTTCGCGACGCGTGTGGGTCGGCACCCGAGCGGGCATCTATACCTGGAACGGCCAGGCCTTCGTCCAGCCCACTCATCCGCCGCGATCGCTCGGCGCGGTGTTCGCGCTCGCCGCGCGCGGAGCCGAGGTGTGGGCCGGGGTTGACCATCTCTTGCTGCGTGACGCGGGCGACGGCAAGGGGCTGGTCCAAATCAACGTGGCAGATCGGCTCCGAGGACGGATCACGGCGCTCGCGCTCGCCGGCGATGGCTCGGCGCTCGTCGGCGTCGAACGCGCGAAGGCGCAAAAGTTCGAGCCGGCGGGCCTGGTGCGGATCTGGCCACCGAGCGCACCTGACCTGCCATATCGCGTCGACGAGCTGGTACCGCCGGTCGACGTCCACCAGATGATCACGGCGCTGCAGGTGCTACCGTCGGGCGATCTCGTCGTCGCCAACGCCAGCTACCCGCGCGCGTGGACCTCGCGCGGCGCCGCCTGGCAGCCGATCTCGCTGCGCGGCGTCAGCGGCGGAGCGACGACGCGGGTCGCCGGCGACGGCACGCCATGGATCGCGGCAGTGGGTCTGTACCGAGGAGGCGGCGTGGCGCCGGTCTCGGTTACCGGTGCCGCCCAGCTTCGGCTCCGCGACGTCGCCGTGGCCGGCGGGACGATCTTCGCGGTCGGCGCGCTTGGAGCGGCTGTCGTGGTCTCCGGTGGCGACGTGCGAACCCAGCAACCCGCCGCGCTCGGCACGGTCGGCGGTGTCGGTCGCGATCCAACGAGCGGAGCGATCGTGGTGATCGGCGAGTCCGGAGGGCTGTGGCGGTGGACCGCCCGGGGCATCGAGACGGTGGCGTCTGCTCCCGCGCCCTCGGCGCTCGGATACACCTACGTCACGTCGATCGGAGACGTTCCGATCGCGATCCGCCATCACCAGCGCGACGGATTCTCCCCGTCACACGCCGAGGTCGCCCGCTGGACCACCGGTGGCTGGTCGCGCGTCCACGACGCGCCCAACATCCAGCTGACCCAGCTGGCATCCGCGGGCTCCACGTTGTGGGCGGTCGGCAGGATCGACGCCGGCGCGACCCGGCGGGTGCCGGCGGCGGGCGTGGTCCTGCGTGGAGACGCGACCAAGCTCGCGCGCGTGCGTGCGCGCTTGCCTCCGCTCGTGGGGATCGCACCGATCAACGCGAACGAAGCGTTCGTCGTCGGAGAGGGCGGGCTCGCGTGGATCGATGCCCGCGGTGGAGTGCGCAAGCTCGCGGGCCTCGCCGAGGTCCGTTCGCCGGTCGCGGTCTGGGCCGCCGGGCCCGACGAGGTGTTCGTGCTCGGCGAATATCACGTCGCACACGTCCGCTCGGGTGTCGCCACGGTGACCGAGCTCGAACCCGATCTGAGGCTTCGGCTATTTGCGATCGCCGGCCGGTCCGCCACCGACGTCACGATCGTCGGAGACGGCGTCGTCCACCACTTCGACGGGAAGACCTGGCGGCGCGAGGATGTCGGCACATCGGATTGGCTCGTCGGCGTCGCGTACGCCTCCGACGGAACGACCGTGGTCACGAGCCAGCGGGGCGTGACCCTGCGGCATCCACCGCGGTGAGCCGATCAGGGGTTCTTGCGCGGCCGGCCGCGCTTGCGGGGCGCATCGCCGCCGCCGCCGAAATCGAGCTCCTCGGCGAACCGCTCCTCGACCAGGTCGTCGACCGACGTGTGCATCGAATCCAGGCGGCGAAGCTCTTCGCGTTCGAACTCGGCAAACGACGTATATACCCGCGGAATTCCTGACGACATTCGTGCTCCTTCGAGGACATGCCCACATGTCCTACATCTGGCTACAACACTAGGGGCGAATGGATTCCGGACCAAGTTTTTCGAACGTTCGCGATCGTCATAGTGCGGTGTTACTGGAGACGGATGAGCCGGATCGTGGCGATCGCGAACCAGAAAGGCGGGGTCGGCAAGACCACGACCGCGATCAATCTCGCGGCCTCCGTGGCCTCGCGTGGGTACCGCGTGCTGCTGGTGGATTTCGATCCGCAGGGCAACGCGTCGTCGGGCGTCGGCTATCCGCGGGACCGGGTGGAGCTGTCGATCTACGACGCGCTGACCGGCGAGGTCGCGATGGAAGACGTCATCCGGCCGACCGAGATCACGACGCTGTTCGTCGTCCCGGCCACCACGGATCTGGTGGGCGCCGAGATCGAGCTGATCTCCGCCGACCGCCGGGAGCGCTTCCTCGCCGACGCGCTGGCTCCGGTCGTCGCGTCGTACGACTACATCGTGATCGATTGCCCGCCCTCGCTCGGCTTGTTGACGCTGAACGCCCTGGTCGCGGCGGACAGCGTGGTCGTGCCGATGCAGGCGGAGTACTTCGCGCTCGAGGGGCTGTCGGCGCTGAACTCCACGATCGAGAAGGTCAAGGCGGCATACAACCCGCACCTGTCGATCGACGGTGTGCTGTTCACCATGTTCGACGGCCGGCTGTCGGTCGCCAACCAGGTGCGGGACGAGGTCAAGCGGTTCTTCGGCGAGAAAGTGTTCGGCGAGACCGTGCCGCGCAACGTCCGGCTGTCGGAGGCGCCCAGCCACGGCAAGCCGTGCTTGCTCTACGACCTGCGCTGCCCGGGCACCAAGAGCTACCTCGCGGTAGCCGACGAGTTCCTCGATCGCACGCTCGATATCCAGAAGGGCCAGCCAGCGGCGTGACAGGCACCCCGCTGATCAGCCAAAACCCATTGTGATGGCGGATCCCAAGAAGCGCGGGCTCGGACGCGGCCTCGGCGCACTGCTCCCCGGCGGCGCGATCGGTGCGCCCCTCGCGCAGCCACGGCGGGTCGAGCCAACGGACGACTTCGCGGGGCCGGCCGCGCGGCCACGCACGTACTTCGCCGCGGGGATCGAGGACGTCTATCCCAGCCCGGAGCAGCCGCGCCACAAGTTCGACGAGGACAAGCTCGCCGGGCTCGCAGATACCATCCGCGTGCACGGCATCATCGTGCCGCTGGTCGTCCGGCCGCGGCCCGAAGGCGGCTATTTCCTGATCGCCGGCGAGCGCCGGTGGCGGGCCGCGCAGAAGGCAGGCCTGCACGAGGTGCCGGTCGTCGTCCAGGACGTCACGGAGGCCACCGCCCTGGAGCGCGCGCTGGTCGAGAACGTCCAGCGCGCAGACCTCGGCCCGCTCGAGGAAGCGGCGGCGTATCAGCGCCTGGTCGACGACTACAGCCTGACCCACGACCAGGTCGCGGATCGGATGGGCAAGGACCGCAGCACGATCGCCAACGCGATCCGGCTGCTCCGGCTACCGCCGCCCGTCCGCCAGCTGGTCGAGGACGAGCGGCTGTCGATGGGGCATGCCCGCGCGCTGCTCGGGCTGGAGGATGCCGGCGCGATCGAACGTGCGGCGCGTGATGTCGTCGCGCGCCAGCTGTCGGTCCGCGCGACAGAAGCGCTGGTCAAGAAGGCGCGCGCACCGAAGCCCGATGCCAAGCCGCCGCGTCCCACGGGCAAGTCGGCCTCGGTCCGCGATCTCGAGGAGCGCCTCACTCGCGCGCTCGGCGGTCCGGTCGTGATCACCGAGGACGAGCCCGGCAAGGCCGGTCGGATCGAGATCCGCTACCTGGACCTCGATCACCTGGATCGCCTGCTCGATCGCCTGCTGTAGCTACAGGAACAGGCCCGCCAGCAGATCGAGGATGCCCTCGATGATCGTTCCGATGCCGAACCCGACCTCGGCGAGCTCGCCTGCGCCGGCGACCAGGTCGATCACCGTGATGTCGAGCGCCACGTTCGCGGTGGTGGTGGCGAGATCCGGGTGCAGGGTCGTGCCCGAGCCGGCGCGCGCCGCGGGCCTAAGCACGGGCCGGAAGTGGAGGGTCCGGGATTCACTCCCGGACCCGGGCCCGCTTGGCACCGCAGGGGCGCCCGCTTCCTGACTGCGGAACAGCACGCTCGACAGCTCGTCGGCGTCGAACCACAGGCCGTGGTCGAGACAGCGATCGATCGGGACATCGAACAGCGCGAGCGTCTCCATCGGCTCGGCGCAGCGGGCACACGGCAGCGGCGCGCGCGGCACGCGGTACCAGTGCAGCCGCGGTGGCGCCTGCTGCATCACCGCGATCCGGTCGTGCAGCACGTCCTCGGGCACCCACGCGCCCCGGCAGCGCGCGCAGTGGCCGAGCAGGCCGCTGTCGAGCAGCTCGGTCTTGCAGCGCGGGCACGGGAGCGACGGGCTCCGATAGGGCTCCGGTGCGGTGCGCGGGGACATCTCCACACGCTGGGGACGCTCGCGCGGTCGCGCAAGGACCCGCCTCGCGAGTAAAGCGATCGATGCAGGTTTCGTGACGACGGCGGTCTTGGCAAGGCGTGGCATTGGGCCCTGCCCTTTGCCCGAAACATTCGTGATACTGGGGTCCGCTGCATGGCCGACCGTGAATACGACCGGATGCCGTACTCGGTGCAGCTCGGGTTCCGCACCGCGTCGTCGTTCCTGGTCGCTTACTCGGTCAACCTGTCCCGCGGCGGCCTGTTCATCGAGACCGACGCCGACATCCCGACCGGCGCGATGATCACGGCCGACCTCGACATCCCGGGCGCCGGGATGATCAGCCTGACCGGCGTCGTGGCGTGGCGGCGCGGCGCCGAGAGCACCGAAGGGCCGATCGGCATCGGCATCGAGCTCCAGGACGTCGCGCCACAGCTCGGCTCCGTGATCGATCGCCTGGTGTCGTCGTTCCACGGTGTCCAGATCCTCGTGCTGTCGGGCGACCGCCAGGACCGCACGACGCTCGCGCGCTCGATCAAGTCGATCATCAGCACCGCCGAGGTCATGCAGGCTGCCGACGCGAACGTCGCGACCACGCTGATGTCGAGCGAGATCGACCTCGCGGTGATCGATGTCGACTTCGATGTCGAGGGCGGGCTGGCGACGCTGCGTGCCGCGAAGCAACAGACGCCGCCCGTGCCGACCGTCGCGCTGACCATGAACAGCAAGCTGCGCGAGCACGCGCGGGCCGCCGGTGCCGATGAGATCGCGACCAACCCGCCGCCGTTCGCCGAGCTCCAGGTCGTGCTGGTCCGCGCGCTGTCACGACCGACGTCGGTCCGCGGCACGCTGCCGTGATCAGGTTGTAGTCGGGCGGCCGCGGCGACGAGCCAGCGCGAGCGCGAGCAGCACCCCGGTCGGCCACGCCGCGCCACCGCCACCATCGCAGCACCCGCCCGACTCACCCGCGCCGGCGCCGTCGCCACCGATCGGCGCGCCGTCACCACCGGGGAGTGGTGCCGTGCAAGCACCGAGCGAATGCTCGAGCGCGCCGAGCGTGTACGCGCTCGCGGGTCGGTCGCGCGCACAGTGGTCGTCGGGCACCTCGGTGCGCGGAGGTCCCGCCGCGACCAGGCTCGCGACATCGCCGATCACGGACAGGTCGCCGGTCAGCGGCGCGCGGTACCAGCTCGCGAACTGCGCGGCGTCGACCAGCTCGCGGTTGTCGGTCGCCGTCATCGTCGCACCATCGCGCGTGCGGATCTGGCCGGCGAGCACGTTGCCAACCGCCTCGCCGCTCGTGGTGTCCTTGTGGAAGTCGATCCCGGCGGTCGCGATCAACGTGTTGTAGAGGACCTTGGTGTCGCGCGCGCGGTTCAGGTACACGCCGACGTCGGAGCAGTTGACGATGATGTTGTTGCGGATGATGCCAGCGTCGTGCTCGATCGAGCACGGCACGCCCGGATCGTAGGCCGGCGCGCAAAACGCCGGGCCGGTGCCACCGCCGCCGAGCGACAGCCCGACGCGGACACCGCCGGTCGGATCGTCGGCCGCGCAGACCACGAGGTTGCGCTCGAACACGCCACGCTTGCCGCCGCTCTTCAGGAACGCGACATAGCTGATCCGGTCATCGAGCAGCTTGTGGCTGTCGTGCAGGTAGTTGTCGCGGACCACCCAGTCGTCGCCGGTGTCGATGTTGAGCTTGGTCACCGGCTTCGCGGTGTTGCGGCCGCGGTGATCGCCAACGTCGTTGCGTTCGACGAGCCCGGCATCCGGGGCGACCATCATGCCGCCGACGATCGCCGCGTTGACCTTGAGCTGGGCGTTGAATTCGGCGATCCGCGAGTCGCGCAGGACGAAGTGGTGGGCCGCGCCGGTGACGTGGAACGCGTGCTCGCACGCATCATCGCTGCTGCACGTGCCGACCACGTCGAGGCCCTCGAACCGCCAGTACGCGCCGGTCACTCGGAAGCCCTCGACGGAATCGAGCTCGAGCTTCGCCATCCGGCGGTTGGCCGCGCGGACCGTGATCGGCGCCGCCGCGGTGCCCACCGAATCGCACGTCGCTCCCGTCAGCTGGTAGGTGCCATCGGCGAGCACGATCTCGTCACCCGGCTGCGCACCGTCGATCGCGGTGGAAAGCTCGCTCGCCGTGGCGACCGGGATGACCCGCGCATCCGCCGGCCAGGCGATCGCCACGATGCTCACGACGATGGCGCTCCTCATCGTGGCGAGTATACCCGCGACGCTACTCCGCCGCGATCCCGACGCTCGTGGCCGGCAGTCCGGTCAGCCGGCCGCCCGTCTCGAGGGAACCATCGGCGCGGGCGCGCAAAATATCGATCGCGTCGCCGCTGCTATCGAGCACGTAGAGCACGCGCCCGTCGTGCGTGAAGTCGAGGTCGGTCGGCGCGCCACCGACCTGCGCGGTGACGCCGCCGTCGGAGAACCGCTCGATCGTACCGTCATCGTCGATCGCGTACCCCGACACGCTGCCACTGGCCGTGTTGGTCGCGAACGCGTACCTCGTGCCGCGGATCGCGATCCAGCACGCAGCCGTCTGCTCGGTGGGCACGGAACCAGAGACGAGCACGGGGACACCTGCGGTGAGGCGGTACGAGGACACCGCGGATGCATTGGGAGCGCCCCCGAACGCCTCGGATACGATCAACGTGCCGCGGTGGTCGAACGAGAACCCGAACGGCGTCTGACCGTGGGACGGCGTGACGATCGGCGCGCCTGCGGCGCCCTGGCCGTTGATCCGGTACGTGGTCAGGTTGTTGGTCGCCTTCTCGGTCACGACGAGGGTCGTGCCCGCGGGGTCAAACTGGACCTGCGCCGGGCCGGCGGCGGCGGCGCTGAGTGGCCGGATCGAGCTCGCGATCGGAACCAGCTCGCGATTCACCAGCCGGAAGCCGGCGATGTTGCCGGCGATGCCGTCGCGACCGGCATTGACCACGTACAGGAGGTCGTCGTGGACGGTCAGGCTGATCGGTCGCGCGCCCCCGGACCGTACGATGTCGCGGAGCACCAGGTGAAATGGATGGACCTCGAATGCCGAGATCTCGTCGCTACCGGCGTTGACGACGTACAGCATGCGCGCCTTGTCATCGAGGATGACGGCGCCTTGCGATCCGAGCCCGTCCCCGCTCCCGAGGCCGCCGGTCGGGAACGTCCCCGCGGAGATCAGGCCGCCATCGGCCCGACGCCGGAACCGGCGCACCGCGTTCCGACTCGGGACGTTGTCGATCACGTACACGCTGGAGCCGTACCAGCCCGAGACCGCGGCGTCATCTGGTGTGCCCTCGGCGCTCGCCTCCGTGGCTTCGAGCGTGGGCTCGACCTCGTCGGTCGCGCACGCCGAGAGCGCCAGACAGGTCCAGCCAAGTGTCGTGATGAGACGCGAGGCGGGCTTCAAAGAATTCGATCGAAAGCTATTCACAGATCCTCCGCACGATGGTGTGTGCGGGGGAGGTACGGCGCTCCGCCGATCGATTACACGCAACGATCACAACGCGTTGTTGCGAAAAACGCAACGATCGCTAGGCGCGTCGCCGGCGCGCAGCTTCGACGGTGTTCTCGAGCAAGCACGCGATCGTCATCGGGCCGACGCCACCGGGGACCGGCGTGATCGCCCGCGCGCGCTCGGCCGCGCCGGCGAACGCGACATCGCCGACGAGCGTGCCGCTGGCGGTGCGATTGATGCCGACGTCGAGCACGATCGCGCCGTCCTTGATCCAGTCGCCCTGGACCAGCTCGGGGCGTCCGATCGCGGCGACCACGATGTCCGCGCGGCGCACTTCGTCCGCGAGATCGCGCGTCTTCGAGTGACACATCGTGACCGTCGCATTGGCGTTGGCGAGCAGCAGCGCGATCGGCTTGCCGACCAGCAGGCTGCGACCGAGCACGATCGCGCGCGCGCCGGCGATCTCGGCCGAGACCTCGCGCAGCAGGTGCATGCAGCCCCTCGGTGTACACGGCGCGAACACCGGGCGCCCCTGCGCGAGGAACCCGAGGCTCGTCGGATGCAGCCCGTCGACGTCCTTGGCTGGATCGATCGCGCGGATGATCGGATCACTATCGAGGTGTGGCGGTAGCGGGAGCTGGACCAAGATCCCGTCGACGACCGGATCGTTCGACAGCTGCTGGACCAGCGCGAGCAGCTCGGCCTGGGTCGTGGTGGCCGGGAGCTTGTGATCGCGGACGTCGACGTTGACCTCGCGCGCGGCCTTGGCCTTCGAGCGGACGTAGACCCCGGAGGCCGGATCGTCACCGACGAGGACCACCGCGAGCGTGGGCGCGATCTCTCGCGCGCGCAGCTCGCTCGCAGCGGCCGCGACCTGGCCGCGCAGCTTGGCCGCGATCGCCTTGCCGTCGATCCGGTGTGCGGTCACGCCGCCGGCATCTTTCGGGCGGCCGACTTGCCCGTCCCACCGCTGCCAGAGGACCCACCGGAGGATCCCGACGATCCGGATCCGGACGAACCGGACGATCCGGACGATGATCCCGACGACGACGGGGTCGACGACGACGGCGTTGCGGCCGGGGTCGAGCTCGCCGGTGCGGGCGTCGCCGCGGGCGTCGCCGGCTTGTCGGCGCTCGCGCTGTCCGACTTCGTGCCGCCGTCGCCCGAGCTCTCCGCGGGCTTCGCGGACGAGTACAGATCCTTGTACCAGCCGCTGCCCTTGAGCTGGAACGCGGTGCGCGAGATCAGCCGCTCGAGCTTGTCCTCCCCACATGCCTCGCACGTGAGCTTCTCCGGATCACTCATCCGCTGCTGGTACTCGAACTCGCGATTGCACGCTTTGCACTGATACTCGTAGACAGGCATGGCTTCCTCGTTACGGCTCGGACTCGATTAGCGACACGATGCGCACGCCGAGCTCGCCGTCAACATCGACGAGCTCGCCCTGCCCGATCAGCGTGCCGGCTGCGCGGATCTCGTACGGACCGGCGAGCGGCCGGCCGAGCGAGATGATCTGGCCCGGCACCAACGCCGCGAGCTCGCGGAGCGCGAGCTGTGTCGTACCGAGCTGAACGGTCAGCTCGAGGTGTGCGGGGTCGGCCATCGGGCGGCGAATATAGTCGCTCGCGACCCGCGCCTCCACGGAGCCGGGTACGGAAGACAGCGCGACCACCGCATCGCCGACGACGAGTGCCAGCCCGCGCTCGACGACGACCACATCACGGACCGCGAGCGCCGCGATCGCCCCGGCGGACAGCTCGCAACGTGCGACCCGCACCGGCAGCGTGAACCGCCATGCCGGGACCGGACGCACCGGGGGCGCCTGGACAACCAGCTCGCGCGGGCACCACGCGGTGACGGTCATCCGCGATCCCTCGGGAGTTCCCGCCAACGTCACCGCGAGCTCGATCACGATCGCGTCGGCCGCGACCACCGGCTCCTCGAACGGCCAGACCTCGGCGGGCAGGCCGAAGTCCTCGATCGCCGCGGCGACCACGAGTGCCCAGATCGCGTGATCGGTGCGGGTCGGCGGGCGTGGCGCGACGAGCTCGGCGGGACCGCCGAGGAGTCGCTGGGCAAGCACGCGCACCGGCTGGAGCGACGCGGCGACGAGGATCGACATCCCGCCGACCCGGAGCTCGGCGAGCGCGGCGTGGCGATCGAACCCGACCTGCGGCGGTCGCGAGATCCGAGCCGTGCGCTCGTCGCGCCTGCGAACACCGACGACGGTCGCCGCCGCGACGTGGGTTGGAGATCGCTGGTCGCTCTCGCGCACGCCGAGGATCGCGATCGACGGCGCACCGCCGAACAGCGCGGCGAGCTTGTGCGACCCGCGCGGTCGCGCCGCCAGCCAGCGCGCGAGCGCGGTCTCGATCGCGGCATCACCACGCCGGACGCGACGCAGCTGGTCGTACGGGAACGGTGAAAAGTTTGGACCGCTGTCCGTCACTGGTACGCTGTTATCCTACATCCGACCACCCCAGGAACTAGAGGTAGCACCGTGCAAGAGCGTCGACTTGGCTTCCGGATCCCGTTCGAGACCATGGTGACTTCCTACGTGCACGACCGCCCGATCCGCGGGCTGGCATCGAACCTCTCCGATAGCGGCATCAACATGTCCGCGATCTCGATGCTCGCACCCCCGCCCGGCCTCGTCGTGGGGCTCGAGATCGATCTTCCTGGAATCGACGACTCGATCTGGGCGTCTGGTCAGATCTGCTACCGCAAGGATGACCGCATGGCGTCGGGACTCGGGGTGCGATTCCTCGCGATGGCAAAGAGCCAGGCCCGCACGGTCCGTGACTTCTGCATCGAGATGCGGCGCAAGAACCTGGGCTCGATCCTGGCCCGGATTCGCGCCTGATCAGCACGAGCACGCTGGGGATCGAGGGGCTATCATCGACGGAGGATGAGGCGACTACGATACGTGCTCGCGTGTGCCCTCGTGTTCGCGCCGCTGGTCCCCGAGATCGCGCGCGCCGAGGATGACTGGGGCGTCAAGCGCGACCCGTTCGATCGCAAGGAGATCAACGGCTGGAAGGCGATCCTCGCGCGGAATCCGCACGACGCGACCGCGCTCGCAAAGCTGTACGACAAGTATCGCCGCTACCGCACCGCCGACCTGCTGAAGGAGGAGTACGGCAAGGCGCTCGAGAAGACGCCGGATGACTGGGCCTCGCTCGTCGTGCTCGGCCGGCTGCACCGGACCTCGGGTGACGAGCCGCGCGCGCTCGAGATGTTCAACCGCGCGGTCGCGAAGAAGGACTCCGACGCGCCGACCTGGCTGCTGATCGGAGAGCTCCACAAGACCAGCGGCAAGACCAAGGAAGCCCGCAGCGCGTACGACAAGGCACTCGCTCACGCGTCCGCGAAGGACATGAAGAAGAAGGCGCTACGCGCGCTCGCCGACCTCGCGCTCGCCGCCAACGACATCGACGCCGCGAACGAGTACTTCAAGAAGTTCCTCGAGCTCGATCCCAAGAACGCGCAGCTGTGGATCGAGCGTGGCGACGCGATGCTCGCGGCCGGTCGCCGGGACATCGCGCTCGAGAGCTACGCCGCGGCCGAGAAGCTGCTGCCTGGGGACCCCGCGAAGCGCATGGAAGTGGTCGCGCGACGTGGCCAGGCGCTCGAGGGCATGAACAAGGACGACGAGGCCGTCGCCGAGTATCGCCGCGCGATCAAGATGGCGCCGAAGGGCTACTACCTCGAGGTCGAGCTCACCGGCCGGATCGTCGATCTCTATCGCAAGAAGTCGGCGCTGCCCCAGCTGCTCGCGCAGTACGAGAAGGAGTGGCCCGAGGGCTCGCGCGGTCACTTCGAGTGGTCGACCCTCGGCAAGCTTTACGAGGAGACCGGCGCGCAAGACAAGGCGATCGCCGCGCTCCGCAAGGCGGTCGCGAAGGCCGCGTGGGAGCTCGACACCCAGCGCCGCTTGATCGCGCTGCTCGAAAACTCGGGCAAGGATGACGAGGCGCTCGCGCAGTACGAGGCCGTCGTCCGCGCCGCACCCGGCGAGGCGCGGTTCCAGCTCGACCTCGCGGATCGCTACTGGCGCCGTGGCCAGGAGAAGAAGGCGCTCGAGTCCTTGAGCCGGTTGCAGAGCCGGTTCCCGAGCGATGCGGGCGTGCTGTCGGCGATCGCCGACCTCTACCAGCGCTGGGGCAAGGAAGACCTCGCGATCGCGCAGTACGAGCGCCTCGCGAAGCTCGAACCGGACGATCCGACGCACCTGGTGACGCTCGGCGAGCAGTACTGGCAGAAGCAGGATCGCGCGCGCGCACTCGCGACGTGGAAGCGCCTCGCGAACAGCGGCAAGGCCAGCGCGATCGCGAAGCTCGCCGAGGTGCTCGCCGAGCACAACATGCCGCAGGACGCCCTGCTCCACTACGCAAAGGCGATCAAGCTCGACGACAAGAACCCCGAGTTCTACAAGGGCCGCGCCAACGTTCACGAGGGGCAGAAGCACTACAAGGAGGCGATCGACGACTGGGAGAAGGTGCTGTCGCTGCTCGGTAGCAAATCGACCGACCGCGTCTCGCGGCGCGATGCCCGCCGTCACCTGGTCGCGATCATCGTGCGCTCGGGTCAGAACGAGCAGCGCTACAAGAAGACGTGGCTCGACGCCCACGCGAAGAACGAGGTCGAGGCTGGTTACTTCCTCATCGAGTACTTCGCGAAGCGGCCCGAGAAGGGTCAGCCCGAGGCCACGCTCGAAGTGCTTCGCAAGCGGGTCCCCGACGACCAGGAGCTGACGCTCGAGCTGGTCAAGGTGTATCGCAAGAGCCGCAAGTACGACGCGGCGGTCGCGCTGCTGCTCGAGCTCGCGAAGGCGGTGCCGAGCCGCGAGCGCGAGGTCTACAACCAGATCGCCGAGATCAAGATCGAGGACCGCAAGGACGCCGAAGCGATCGAGTGGCGCAACAAGGCGGTCGCGAAGAACCCGCGCGATCCGTCGGGCTACGAGCAGCTCGCCGAGGGCTTCGTCGCGATGCAACGGTTCGCCGATGCGATCGCCGCGTACGAACGGGTGCTCCAGCTCGACCCGCGCAACGCAAAGGCGCACTTCGCGCTGGCGCAGCTCCATATCCAGGGTGACAACGCGGCCAAGGCGGCCGAGCTGCTGCGCGGCGTCTTGCGAACGTCGAACAACGAGGACGAGATCGCGCGCGCGGGACGCGAGGCGATCGATCTCGAGGAGATGACCGACACGCTCGGCCAGCTCGAGAAGGTGCTGTCGCCGCTGTCGTTCATGATGGCGCACAAGCCGGTGTTCCGGCGCGTGCTGGTCGATCTCTACCTGCGCTACGTGCCCCGGCTGGTCGAGCGCGAGCGGCACGGCAACGACGAGGTCCGCAAGGCCGCGCGTGCCGAGCTCCAGCGGGTCGGTGGCCATGGCCTCCAGCCGTTGCTCGAAGCCTTGCGCGACGACAAGGAAGCGGGCCAGCAGCGCGTCGCGGTCGCCGTGCTCGGCCACCTCGGCAACAAGGGCGCGGCCGCCCCGCTCGTCCACATGGCGCGCCAGGAGCCGCCCAAGGACGGCCGCCAGATCGGGACGCTCAGCGAGTCGCCGGATCGCGACGTCCGGGTCGACGCGCTGGTCGCGGCCGGCCGGCTCGGCGATCCGAAGGTGCTGCTCGATGTGCTGCCGCTGATGGACCACCCCGAGCTCGCGATGCGCGAGGCCGCCACGTTCACGCTCGGTCGTTCAAAGGATCGGCGCGCCGTCCCCGCGTTGCTCAAGGCGCTCGCGGATCGTCGGCCGTCCGTCCAGACGCTCGCCTGCCTCGGGCTGGCGCAGATCGACGACGCGCGCGTCGTCCCGGCGCTGGTCTCGACGCTGAACGACACCCGGAAGGACGACGCCACCCGCGGCGCCTGCGCGTTCGCGATCGGTGCGCGCAAGAGCGCCGCCGGCATCCCGGCCTTGCTCGGGGCGCTGACCGACAACCGGGGCGACGCCCAGCGGCTCGCCGCCTGGTCGCTCGGCCAGATCGGCGATGCCAGATCGCTCGGCCCGCTGATCCGGGCGTACTTCGCGCGCGCCGGCCGGTCGTCCGACGAGCTCGTGTGGTCGATCGGTCGAGTGACTGGTGCCGGGCTCGCGCCGGCGCCGCTCGGCCCGATGAACGAGTATCCGCTCGGCAAGGGCAAGTACGATCCGATCGCCGCGGTCGGCCTGCTTCCCGGCGACCTGCCGCGTCCCGCGACGGCTGGCAAGCTCGTCGTCGATCACGCCGACGACATCGCGAAGGGGATGCGCGATGCACTGTCCGAGCACCGGGACGTCGTGGTCTCGGTGCTCGCGGATCTCGACGGCTCGCCAAACCAGATCTCGCTCGGCGCGCTGTCGCCGCCCACGAGCGACGGCAAGGTCGCCGCCGCCCTGGTCAAGATCGCCGATGCGATCACCCCGCAGGTGACCAGCCAGCTCGCGAGCGAGGATCCCAAGGTCCGCGCGCTCGCGGTCTCGGTGGTCGCGAAGCTCGAGAGTGCGGGCAAGCCGCGAGGTGCGGAAGCCGCGATCAGGAGAGCCCTCGCCGACCGGGCCGACCAGGTCCGGGCCTCCGCGATGAACGCGATCGTCACCGTGGCCCAGCGCCGCGGGTCCGCGCCCGCCGAGCTGATCGGCCTCCTCACCAAGACGCTCGAGTCCGCGCCCTGGGCGGACCGCCGGGTCGCGGCACTCTCGCTCGGCAAGCTCGGTGCGTCGGGGAATCCGGCCGCGCTGCTCAAGGCCGCCGGCGACACCTCCAGCTGGGTCCGGTCCGCGGTCGCCAGCGTGCTCGGACCCTCGATCCCGGGGTCGACGGACACGCTGCTGAAGCTGTCGCGCGATGACAACCCCCAGGTCCGGGCCGCCGCTGCACGTTCGCTCGCGCAGGTCAAAGACGAGCGCGCGAAGAAACGCCGCTCCGAGCTTGCCAGCGATCCCGATCCGATCGTGAAGCAGGCCGCGAGTGAACCCTGACCGTTCTTTGACGGGCAGTTTCGTAAAGGGGTAGAATTCCAGACCGATGGATGTGGGCCTGGTCTGCGACGCGTGCAGTGCGTTGACCCCGATCGGGGTGCCGCAATGTACGCGATGCGGTGCCGCCGTCGCGCTCGATCCGCGGCCGCGCCGATCCGCGAGTAAACCTCCACCGACGGGTGCGCCAGTCGATGTCGTCGACTGCAGCAAGTGCGGCGTGCAGGTCGCGGGCGGCACGCGGTTCTGTCCGAACTGCGGCACCAGGATCGTTGTGCCGCAGAACTTCGACGTCCCGACCCGCGTCCAGCCGCGACCGTCGGGTCAGATGAACGTGCAGCGTCCGGCGACGAAGTCCGGCCGCAGCACGCTGTACTTCGGCGGCGCGATGCAGGCTGCACGCGCGAAGCTGACGCTGATCCGCGGCGACGGCGAGGATGGCGTCTCGTTCACGCTCGCCGGGCAAGAGCACTTCGCGGGTCGCGGCGAGTGCCCGATCTCGTTCCCCGATGATCCGTTCCTGTCGCCGGTGCACGCAAACTTCGTGTACGCGGACGGCAAGCTGTTGGTGAGAGACGTCGACTCGTTGAACGGCGTGTTCGTCCGGATCTCCGGCAACGCCGAGCTGGTCACCGGCGCCACCGTCCTGCTCGGCGAGCAGGTGTTGACGATCTCGCCGGCCAAGATCCCCGACGACAGTCCCGACAACGACGGCACGTATTACTCCGCGAGCATCGTCAGGCCCGCCACGCTCGAGATCCGACAGAACCTTCGCGGCGGTCAGATCGGATCGGTCTACCGGATCGATGGCGATGTCGTGACGCTCGGCCGCGAGGGCAACGACATCAACTTTCCCGAGGATCCATTCATCTCGGGGCACCACGCCGAGCTCCGGCTCACCAACGGCGTGCTATCGGTTACCGATCTGGGTTCGCGCAACGGCACGTTCGTCCGTGTCAATCGCGAGCGTGTGCTGAACCACGGCGACTATGTGTTTTTGGGCCAGCAGCTACTTCGAGTCGAAATCGTCTGAGTGCCCAGTTCAGGAGTCACCATGACCGTCTGCAATCGTTGCGGCAAAGAAAACCAGGACCACTACAAGTTCTGCCTCGGATGCGGGGCGGAGCTGACTGCCGCGCCAAAGCCAGGCGGTGACGTGGGCATGATGAAGACGATGATGCAGGACCCGGGCGGTCCCGGATCGCCTCCGATGGGGGGCCCGATGGGACCAGGCCCGATGGGACCAGGCCCGATGGGCCCAGGCCCGATGGGGCCAGGTCCGATGGGTCCACCGATGGGTCCTGGCCCGATGGGTGGCGCGCCGATGGGCGGCCCGATGGGTCCCGGCCTGATGCCGCGCGGCCCGACGGGCGGACAGCCGCCCGCTCCTCGCGTGACGGCGGGTCAAGGTCCCGGTCAGTCGGGTCAAGGTCCCGGCGGCCGGGCATGATGGGTGGCATGCCGGCTGGGTCCGCTCGGCGGACCGCAGATTCCGCCGCCGATGGGTCCACCACCCGGTGTGCCGAACTTCGCGCCCGGGTTCCCGCCTCCCGGCGGTGCCCCAGCTCCCGCAGCTGCCGGTGGCATGCGCCGGTGCCCGTCGTGCGGCAGTGATGTGCCCCCGAGCTTCCGGTTCTGCGGCACGTGTGGCTTCCGCATGGACGAAGGTTCGGCGCCGATGCCGATGCCGATGCCGCCGCCCACGGCAGCGCCGCCGATGCAGATGCAACGCGCCCGGCTCTCGATGACCCTGATCCGTCCCGACGGCACCGAGGGTGGCACGCACGATCTCCGCAACGGCGAGAACAAGCTCGGCCGCAGCTTCGGGCCGGTGTTCGAGAACGACGGCTACCTGTCGCCGACCCACGCGCAGCTCGATCTGCGCGCACCGTCGGGCGTCGTCCGCGACCTCGACAGCTTGAACGGCGTGTTCGTCAAGATGACGCAGGAAGAGGAACTGACCAACGGCCAGATCATCCGCATCGGCCAGGAGCTGCTGCGGTTCGAGCTGATCGCATCGCCCGAGCCCACTGCGGATGGCACCGAGCTCATGGGCAGTCCCAACCCGGGCTACTGGGGCAAGCTCACCGTGATCATCGGGCGCGATATCACCGGGGCCGCATTTCCGCTCCTCGGCGACAGCGTCACCCTCGGTCGCGAGCGCGGCGAGATCAACTTCCCCGACGACGGCTACGTCTCGGGGCTCCACGCGCGCGTCAACCTGCGGGACAACCGGATCTACCTGCAGGATCTCGGCAGCTCCAATGGCACTTTCATCAAGGTCAACGGCGAGCGGGCCATCGGTCACGACTCGTTCGTGTTGCTCGGCCAGCAGCTGTTCCGGCTGAATCTGGCCTGAACGCGCGGGCTACTTCTTCGGGGCGATGTCGTCGATCGTCGCGCCGCTGTTCTTCTTGTCGATGAACTTGAACGCGTTCTTGATCCGGATCTCGCCACCCGGCTCGAACACGATCAGCACGTCGACGGTCTTGCCAACCTCGCCGGAGGGCGCGCGAACGGTCATCGAATGGTCGGTGTCGTACTGGACCACCGAGCCCTGCGTGGTCCCGAAGTAGACCTTCGCGGTGCGCGGGCCATCCGCGAGGAAGCGGTTGCCACGGACGGTCACGTAGGCCCCACCCGCCGCGTCTCCGTAATCGGGATCCAGGTTGGTGACCTTGAGCTTCTTGTCCTCGTCACCACACGCGGCGAGCACGGGAATGCTGAGCCCGAGCAGCAACACGGCCGGCATGATGCGCGTCATGCCCAGACCCTACCGAAATCCCGGGGCTGGCGCCAATCTTCCCCGGCCGTCGTTACATCAGATCGCGGCGCGCGAGGGCCCGGCGCATCTTGGCCAGCGCCTGCTCCTGGAGCTGGCGAATGCGCTCGCGGGACAGGTTGTACTTGTCCCCGATCTCCTTGAGCGTGAGCTCCTGCTCGGTTCCGAGCCCGAACCGCTGGCGCAAGATGTCGGCCTCGATCGGCCGCAGCTCGGCGAGTAAGTCGCGCACCTCGGTGGTCAGCGCCTCCCACTCGAGGTCGCCCGTCGGCGAGAAGTCCTCGCGCTCCGGGTCCTCGAGGATCTCGCCGAGCACGCGACCTTCGTCGTCGCCAACCGGCTTGTCGATCGAGATCGACTGCTCGAGCAGCCAGCTCCGCATCTTCTCGATCTTGTCGACCGGCATCTGCGTCGCGGTGGCGAGCTCTTCGCTGGTCGGCTGGCGGCCGAGCTCGCCGGTGAGCTGGCGGCGCGCCTTCGTCAGCCGATGCTGCGCGTCGATCATGTGCACCGGCAGCCGGACCTCGCGGCCCTTGTCGGCGAGCGCGCGGCTGATCGCGTGGCGGATCCACCAGCTCGCATAGGTCGAGAACCGGAAGCCGCGACGGTAGTCGTAGCGCTCGACGGCCTTGATCAGGCCGAGGTTGCCCTCCTGGATCAGATCAGCGAGCGCCATCCGGCCGTGGTTGAAGCGGCGAGCGATGCTGACGACGAGCCGAAGGTTCGCCTTGACGAAGTCGTTGCGCGCGTCGGCGGCGGCGCGGTTTGCCGACATCACCCGGCGCATCCACTCGGCCCGTGCGCGCTCGCGACCGAGCGAGCCGACGCTGTTGCCGCGCGTGCCGATCCCCACCGTGATCCGATCGATCGTGATCAGGGCGGCGTCGATGAACAGGTGATCGACATCGTCGGCGCGCAGCCGGCGAGCGGCACGCGCGACGAGCTTCGGCCATGTCTTGCCGTCCACCGACTCGGCAGCCTTGCGCAGCGCGCGGGCTTCCGCCGGTAGCTGCGTCACCTCGGCCGCGGCGAGCGTGAGCTCGACCGCCGCTAGCACGTGCTCGATCGCCGGGGCGTGCGAGAGCACGGCTTCCCACAGCATGATCTCGAGCGTCTCGATCTCGCGTGCCGACGTGAACTCCTCCTCGGGACGCAGCACGTCGAGCGTGGCCATGTCCCGGAAGTACATCGACAGGTACGTCCCACCGTCGGGCCGTGCTGTCTTCTCGACGACGACGACGACCTCGTCGTCGTCACCTGCGCGAGCTTCGCCGTCGATGTCCTCGTCGTCGTCGTCGTCGTCGCCCGGCTTTGCTGCCTGGCGCGCCACGACCTTCTTTGCCGAGACGCGCGCGACGCGCTTCTGGCTGTTCGAACGATCGACGATCTGCGATCCCAACTTCGTGACGATGGCTGCCATCGGCGGGTGCCCCTCTGTGCGCGAAACGCGCTACGAGATCTGAGACGTCCGACCGGGTCAGATGTTTTGACCCATTTGCGATCTAGCGCTGACCCGGAAATTCCGGCGTGCAAGTACAGACTCGCTGGCGCCGCGGCTTATTCCAGCCTTACGCCGACGTTACATGCGCAACGTCACGACAAGATTGGCCCTTGGCAGGGCCCTACGCCGGGGGCGTTTCCTTGCGCTCTGCTAGGACAATGATGTGGCGTGACTGGTTGCCGAAAAATCGGCTGCGCGTGTGGTATCCGCCGGAGACCTCGAGGACGCGGAACCCGGCGGCGTGCATCAGCTTGCCAACCTCGTGAAGCGAGTACGCTCGCACCGAGATCTCCTGCTCCAGCTGGCGGCCGTCGTCGAACACGACCGAGCGGTTGACCTGGATCCGTGACGAGAAATAGTTGAGCTCGACTTCCTCGAGCACCACGCAACCGTCGCCTTCCCACCACACGCGCGTCGGCAGGTCAGTGATCAGGTAGTCGCGGTTCAGGATCTCGATCAGCACCCGGCCGCCCGGCTTGAGGGCGCGCGCGATGTTCGCGATCGTCTTCTTGTTGGTCTCGTCGTCGAAGTAGCCGAACGTGGAGAACAGGCAGTACGCAGCGTCGAACTGGGCCTCGAAGTCGAGCTCCCGCATGTCGCCGCGCACGAAGTTGATCTGGAGGCCGCGACGCTGCGACTCCTCGCCACCACGCACGAGCAGCGGCGTCGAGAGATCGAGGCCGACGACGTGGAAGCCGCGCGCCGCGAGCTCCATCGCGTGGCGGCCATAGCCGCAACCGACGTCGAGCACCTGCGCGCCGGGCGTCAGGCCCATCGCGTTGATCACGAACTCGGCTTCCGCCTGGGTCGCCTGCGGCGTCAGGAACGGCAGCGTGCGCAGGTAGTCCTCGTCGAACAGATCGACAAACCACGGCTTGCCTCGCGGTGCGATCTTGCCGTCGGTGGTGGTCGTGCGGGTGGCCGCCGGCGGCGACGCCTTGGCCTCCTGCTTCTTGGGCGGCGGTGGCGTGGGCGGCGTCTTGGGATGCGCGAGCGCGGCGGGCGGTGGCGCCGGCGGCTGGGCGTGCTGGATCGGCGCCGGCGGTTGCGGGCCAAGGCCGACGCCCGGGGTCGTGCTCGCCGGTGCTGGGGCGAGCGGCGGCGGCGCTGACGGCGCGCGCTCGCGACGCGGCTCGACGGCAGGCGTCGGAGGCGCGGCGACGGCCGAGCTCGTCCTCGTCGTTGATGTCGACCTCGTACTCGCCCGAGGACGACGCGCGATCGGCGAGCTCCTGGATGTCGATCTCGGGGACCGAGAGCGGCTCTTCGATTCGATCTCGGCCCGATCGACCTCGATGTCGACCGCCACGAGCGGCATCGTGCGATTGATCGCCAAGTCGGCCGCCGAGTCGGCCGCGTCATCTTCAGCCGGCGGGACCTGGATCGGCGCGATTGGCTGGGACGACTTCTTGGGCGCGGGGTCGAGCTGGCGCTGGACGCGTTCGAGCTCGGCGCGCGCCTGATCGGACAGCACGGAGATCGGACCGGATGTGCTTGCCGGTACCGGGGCAACGACAGGTTCGACCACGGGGGGCAGCGACGCGGCGCGCACGGCCTCGCGAACTTCCTCGAGATCCTCGTCGGTCAACGCGACGGTCTTCAGCCGCTCGCGCTGCTTCCGCGGTTGCTGGGGCTCCGGGACAGGTACGGCCACAGGCTCCGCCGTCACCACGATCTCCGGCGCGTCATCCCCGTCGGGTTCGGGCAGCTCGGTGTCGAGCGTGCTGATGCCCTCGAGGCCCTCCATGTCGACCTCGACCGAGGCTGCGCGCTCCTGGGGAATCGCGTCGGACTCGCTCTCTCGCTCGGGACGCTGCGGCTTGAACCGGACCTCGATCCCGGGGAGGTTCGGATTACTCGCCGCGGGAGAGCCGTCGCTGCCGGGCTCTTGCAGGCCGAGCGCCTCGAGATCGACCGCGGTCATCTCGCGCGTCTTCATCTCGAAGTCCTGGGTCTCCCCCGCGCCGATCGGCGGATCGATCACCGTCGGGATCGCCTCGGGCGCCTCGGGGTCGAACCCGCCGCGCTCGTCGGTGCTCGTGATCGGGCGGCGGCCGTCGTGGACGTCGACGCGCGCGATCGAATCGGCGGAATCGCTGCCGAAGCTGTACGCGATCGACATCGCGAGCGACGGATCCTCGGGGACCGGTGCGACGACCGGCGGGTTGGCGCGCCGGGGCACGTTGTCGGACGGCACCCGGAGGCCTCCACCCCGACGGCGGCGCCGACGGCGCTCGGCCGTGGTCATGCCGACGTCCATGTCGGAGGCGGAATCGTCGTCGCGTTTGCTCACGCGTGGCCCCCGATGCGCTCGCCGAACTTCACTGCGTCGCCGACCGCCACGCTTGCGAGCTGGGCGACGCCCGGCTCGAAGATCAGGACCACCGTCGAGCCGAGCCGGAACGCCCCGAGCTCGTCACCGCGCTCGGTCGGCACGGCAAGCTCGATCCGCCGGCGCTCGTTGGCCTTGCGCAGGCTGGCAGATCCCGGCCCGTGGGCCAGCGTCATGTTGCCGACACCAGCGGCGCCCACCATCACCACCGCGACGTGTCCGACCCGGCCGGCATTCAGCCGGATCACCACCCGCTCGTTGCGGGCGAGCAGCGCATCACGGCGGGCCGCAAACCGTGGGTTGACCGGCCACAGCGCCCCGGGCAGGTAGTCATAGCGAACGAGCTCCCCGGACACCGGCGCATGCACGCGATGATAGTCGCGCGGTGCCAGGTAGATCGTGACGTACGCCCCACCGGCCAGCCGGCTCGCCCAGACCTCGTCCGCGATCAGGTCCTCGAGCCGGTAGTCGCGGCCCTTGGCCTGGACCAGCGAGCCCTCGGCGACCAGGCCGAGTGCCGCGATCACGCCATCGCATGGCGAGATGATCGCGTCCGGCGCGGGCTCGACCGTGCGCGCACCCTCGCGGAGCCGACGGGCGAAGAAATCCCCGAGCGACGGGTACTCGTGAAGGGCGAGCTCGGTCTCCTCGAGGTTGGCACCGACGGCGCGCGCGAACGCGCGATACGCGAATGCCCGCAGCCGCGCTGGCAACGCCTTGCTCGCGGTCCATCCGACCAGCGCGGAATAGAGCGCACCCGCGCCAGACACCGAACCGGCCGCAGCCGGTACAAAGATCGAGGATCCTGGCTTGCTATCCACGCGGGTACTCGACGTTCCCTCAGGTTCCAGAGCACACGTGGTCACCCACGAGACCCAAGAATCCTGTGATTCTGCCAGGGAGCGCGCCGGGTTACAAGACGCGGTCTCGGACTAGCAGTCGTAGTAGAGCTGGAATTCGGCCGGAACCGGGCGCAGCCGGACGTGGTCGGCCTCGTTCTCGCGCTTGTACCCGATCCAGGCGTCGATCAGGTCGTTCGAGAACACATCTCCCTTCATCAGGAAGGCGCGATCCTGATGGAGCGCGTCGAGCGCGGCATCGAGTGATCCCGGGACCGTCGGGACTTCTGCGAGCTCTTCTGGGGACAGCGAGTAGATGTCCTTGTCGAGCGGCTCGCCGGGATGGATCCGATTCTCGATTCCGTCGAGGCCGGCCATCATCATCGCCGCGAACGCGAGATACGGGTTGCAGGACGGGTCCGGCGACCGCAACTCGAGACGCTTGGCCTTGGGCGAGCTCGAGTACATCGGGATCCGGATCGAGGCCGAGCGGTTGCGCGCCGAATACGCGAGGTTGACCGGCGCCTCGTAACCCGGGACCAGCCGGCGGTAGCTGTTGGTGGTCGGGTTGGCGAACGCGCAGATCGCACCGGCGTGCTTGAGCAAGCCGCCGGTGTAGTAGAGCGCCATGTCGCTCATCCCGGCATAGGCGTCGCCCGCGAACAGCGGCTTACCCGCCTTCCACAGCGACTGGTGCGTGTGCATCCCCGAGCCGTTGTCGCCGAACAGCGGCTTCGGCATGAACGTCGCCGTCTTGCCGTGCGCGCGCGCGACGTTCTTGACGATGTGCTTGTACCAGAGCACCTGGTCCGCCATCTTCACGAGCGTGTCGTACTTCATGTCGATCTCGGCCTGACCGGCGGAGGCGACCTCGTGGTGGTGGGTCTCGATGATGATGCCGACCGACTGCATCGTCATCACCATCTGCGTGCGCAGATCGGAGAGCTGATCGGTGGGACCGGCGACGCAATAGCCGCCCTTGGTCGGCGGCTTGAAGCCCTTGTTGCCGCCACCCTCGCTGCGCTTGTTGTTCCAGCCGGCCTCGTCGGAGTCGATGTTGAAGAACGAGTTGTTCGGCTCCTCGCTGTACTGGATCGAGTCGAAGATGAAGAACTCGGCCTCGGGGCCGAAGAACGCGGTATCGGCGATGCCCGTCGACTTCAGGTAGGACACGGCGCGCTTCGCGAGGCTGCGCGGATCGCGCTGATACGACTCGTGCGTGATCGGATCGATCACGTCGCACAGGATCGACAGCGTCGGCGTCTTCAGGAACGGATCCATGACCGCGGTCGATGGATCCGGCTTCATCAGCATGTCGGACGAGTTGATCGCGCGCCATCCGGCGATCGACGAGCCGTCGAACCCGAAGCCCTCCTCGATGCCTTCCTCGAGGCGCTCGATTGGATAGGTCAGGTGTTTCCACTGGCCGAGGAAGTCGACGAACTTCGCGTCGATCATCTTCGCACCGTGCTTCTTCACGTACTCCGTCAGCTCGTTCGGGCTCACAAGTGTCTCCTGGGGTTAGATAGCGTCTTCACCGGTCTCACCGGTGCGGATCCGAATGACTTCGTCGACGGGCGTGATGAAGATCTTGCCGTCGCCGATCTTGCCGGTGCGAGCCGCCTCGCTGATCACGGTGACGACCTGCTGCACGCTGTCGTTGGGAACGATGATCTCGACCTTCACCTTCGGGACGAAGTCCACGACGTAGGCCGAGCCGCGATAGACCTCCTTCTTCCCGCCCGTCCGACCGAACCCCTTCACCTCCGTGACCGTCATGCCGTGGACACCGATCTCGGCGAGGCGTTCCTTGACCTCGTCGAGCTTGAACGGCTTGATGATGGCCTCGACCTTCTTCATGAAGGATCGATAGCCCACGTCATGTTTCCGGTCTGTTTCGCGCCCGGAAAAAGATCGGGAGCGACGCGTGGAGCGCGCTATTCGCGCTTCATCTTCGCGCGGAACTCTTCGACCCGCTTGAAGCGGTCCTCGACGCTGCCCTTCTTGAACTGGACGTACGTCATCAGATCGCCCCAATCCTTCTCGAGCCGGCCGCCATTCTTGTCCTTGAACTCGCGGTACTCGCGGGTCGCCTGCATCACCTTATTCTGCAGCTGATCCGCCGTGGCCTCGGGCTCAGGCGTTGGGGCAGCGACCTTGACGTCCTTCGGATCCTGCTTGGGATCCTTGCGGGACTGGGTCTTCCGCGGCCGCTTCACCGGATCCTTGTCCTTTGGATCCTTTGCGGGTTGGAGATCGATCACGACGGGCGGCGGGGTCTGCTTGGTCGGGGCGGGCTGCTTGACCGCGTCCTCCGGCTCGAGCGGGCGGACCGTCATCCTGGTCTTCGGCTCCAGGCCCGCGATCGCGACGGGCTGTGACCGGGCGTTGTTGAGCGCCGCGAACGCGACGACCCCGAGCAACACGATCGCGACCCCCGCGAACACGGTGAAGATCGTGCGACGGCCGCGCGGCGGACTCTGCACGGTTTCGAGTGGATCGAGCAGCTCCGACAGGCCTGTCCCGTCGGCGAGCGACAGGTCGTCGCTCTCCATCATCGTCGTGGCGGGTGACTGCGTGTCGAGCGCCGGCGACGGCCGGATATCGACCGGCGTCTGGGTGACCGGCTTCGCTCGGGTCTTTCCCGGGGCCAGGCTGTCGGCGAGCGGGACCGGGAGCTGGGCGAGCGCGAACGACACCGTCGAGATCGTCTGGGTGTGGAACGCCTCCTGGAAGTCGGACAGGTGCGCGCTCGCGACGCGGTCGTGCAGCTCGCGCTGTGCCGTCATCTCCTCGTTGAACAGGTCGCGCATGTACGAGCCGAGCTGGTCGGTGGAGATCGTCGGGTTGACCGCGACCAGCGCCTGCTGGATGGCGTCGCGGAACTCGGCGGCGGACTGGTAGCGATCCTCGGCCTTGGGACGCAGCGCGGTGGCGACCAGATCGTCGTACGGCGCGAGCGTGCGCAGAGTCTCCGACGGCAGTGGGTGCTCGCCGCGCGCGACCTTCTTCGCGAGCGCGCGATAATCGGGCTCGGGGCCGGCCTCGTACAGGCGCTGGCCGGTCAGCAGCTCGTAGAGCACGACGCCAGCGGCGTAGATGTCCGTGCGGTGATCCACGCTGCCGCCGCGGATCAGCTGCTCCGGCGCCATGTAGCCGAACTTGCCAAACCCCATCTTGGGATCGGTCGCGGTGCCGCGCAGCGCGCTCTTCGCGATCCCGAAGTCGATGATCTTGGTCTCCCCCTCGAACGACACCAGGATGTTCGGCGGCGAGACGTCGCAGTGCACGAGCCGCAGCGACGCGCCGTCCTGGCTGGTGCGGCGGTGCGCGTACGCGAGGCCGTTGGCGAGCTCGCGACCGATGTACAGCGCGAGATCGACCGGCAGTCGGGTCTTGCGGTGACCGAGCAGCGCGAGCGTGCGGCGGAGATCACGGCCCTCGACGTACTCGAGCGCGAGGAAGTACTCGTCACCGACGCGCCCGACCTCGAACACCTGGGCGACATTGACGTGCTGCAGCTTGATCGCGACCTGTGCCTCGTCGACGAACCGCGAGATGAATTGCTCGTCGGCCGCGAGGTGCGGGAGCACCTTCTTGATGACGGCGAGCTTCTCGAAGCCGGCAAGCCCGTGCTTCGCGAGGAAGATTTCGCCCATCCCACCGCGCGACAGGCGCTGCACGAGCAGGTAGCGCCCGAACACCTGGGGCAGACCCGGGTCCTGACGGCCGAACGGACCGCTCTGGACTTTGTCCGCCATCGTCTGCAAGGCTGCCAATCCTAACCCGGGCCGCGATTGGTACAACGAACGTTTGCGATTCCCAAGCGATCTGTTGGTACGGAGAGAAGTCGTTGTGATCCATGTGGTTGTGGGGTCGGGTGTGGGTCTGATAGGGTCTGGGCCGACGGGATGCGTGCACCGATCGCTTTCGCGTTATTTGCGGCCTTCGGTGGCTGCACGAATCAGGGCTCGTTCGACCTCGTGCTCACGCTGCCCACCGAGGCCACGCTGCGGCCAAACGGGATGACCACGGTCACCGTCGTGCTGACGCAGGGCAACGATCCACCCGTTGCTACCACCAGCGTCCTCGATGGCGGCACGTTCGCCGCCGGGGATCTCGCGGCCGCCAACGACGTCCAGATCGAGGTCCTGCTACGCGATGCGTCCAACCGGATCGTCGGCGTCGGCGAGGCCGGCGAATCGATCGACATCATCGCGGGCCAGAAGACCGAGATCGAGATCCCGGTCCGCCGCCCCTTCGTCTACGCGAGCGACGGCGCGATGCTGTTCTCGTTCGATCCCACGCTCGACCAGAGCGACAGCGGCTTTCAGGGTCGGCTGCAAGGCGTCTCGGCGCCACGGGTCGTGGTCTCCGTCGGTGGCGACCGGCTCGCCGTGGTCGGCACCACGCAGCTCCAGGTGATCGCGACCGACACCAACAAGCCGATGGGCTCGCCGATCACCCTCCCCGGCATGACCAACGACGCCGCTGCGGTGCCCGGCTCGAGCAAGGTCGCGGTCGCCCACGACGGTGGCATCGCGATCGTCGATCTCGACAGCGGCACGGTGAAGTCCACCGCGGTCGGCAAGGTCGATCGGATCACGGTCGGCCCATCCTCCGACGGCACGATGTTCGCCCACGGCTTGATCGGCCGGGTCGAGCCGCTGCTGCGGCCGTTCGGCATGTGCACCGGGACCTCGATGATCGTCACGGTCGCGGTCGACAACCCGGAGGTCGTGGTGCCCCGCGTGCTGCCGCAGCCAACCTCGGATCTCGCCGCGGCTCCCGAGTCGCCGCAGCTGTTCGCGACGCTGCCGTGCACGGGCAAGGTCGTGCGCGTCCAGGGCGGCATCGAGGGCGAGGAGATCTCGTTCATGGACTTCGCGCCGCTCGAGCGAGCTTCGATCCTCACGGTCGATGCCAGCCGTGTGTGGGCGGCCGGGACCAAGGCCGCGATCGCGCTGTGCTCCAACGGTAACAGCGGCACCGGAACCTGCACGCCTGCCTCGACGACCCGCTGCCCCCAACGCTTCACCAACGGCTCGATCGCCGCGACCATGCAGGGTGCGCAGGCGATCGTGCAGTCGATCCCGCTCGCCGGTGGCATGCCGATCACGATCGCGCTGCCCACGCGGCGCGAATCGATCGTCGACTCCGACGATCCCGGCGGTCAGCACAGCCAGGTCCTGCGCGCGCTCGGCACCACCCCGCTCGACTTCGTCGTGCTCCCCGGCGGTCAGTACATCGGCATCGTGACGAAGAGCCAGTACTACGTCGAGGAGCTGACCGGCTCGGGCGGCACCCCGATCTACCTGCCCTGCCTCGACGCGGAGACCTCGGACTGGCTGCTGCTCGACGTCGCGACGTCGTCGGTGGCCCAGCGAGTCCGCACCACGTGCAGCCTGGTGGTCGGCCCGTCGGACGACATCTTCCCGGACTGGGAGTGCGACGACGCCCCCGCCGGCGAAGGTCCGCAGTTCGGCGGCTACACGCCGATCAGCGTCGGCGGATTGTTCGGGGCGCGATGAGCCCGCGCGCGCTGATCATCGCGCTCGCGATCGCCGGTTCGGCCACGGCGCACGCGGAGCCAGATGCCAAGCGCAAGGTCAGCGTGCTCGAGTATCGCGCTGGCTCCTCGGGCTTGCCGGGGATCGCGGCCCGTGTCGCGGCGGCACTCGGCAAGCAGACCTCACTGCAGGTCATCGGTCCAGACCAGACCCGCGCGGTGTTCGGTGACGGGCTCGAGCAGACGCTCGTCAAGTGCGAGGGGGAGGCCGACTGCGTCGCGAAGATCGGTGCCAGGGTCGGCGCCGCGGAGGTCATCCTCGTCGGCGTCAGCGAGCTCGGCGACGTGATCCTGACCATGCAACGGATCTCCGTCCCCGGGCGATCGATCGAGGGCCGCGTCGCGGACTCGCTCGCACCAGGCGCGCAACCGTCGGATAGCCAGCTCGACTCGTACCTGACCAAGCTGCTGCCGCCGACCGACTTCATGCGGTTCGGCGTGATCGCGATCGTCGCCAACGAGGTCGGCGCCGACGTCACGGTCGGTGGCGAGAAGCGTGGCATCACCCCGATCCAGCCGCTCAAGGTGCGCGCTCCCGCGAGCTACGAGATCCGGGTCGAGAAGTACGGGTTCGTGCCGTTCACCACGCAGGTCACCGTCCCTGCCGACGGCGAGTACAACGTCCGCGCGCAGCTGCAGCGGCCCGGTGCTGGCAAGTCCTGGTACACGCGGTGGTACGTGCTCGCCGCTGCAGGCGTGCTGGTTGCCGGCGCGGCGGGCACCACGATCTACTTTGCGACCGCCGAGTCGTCCGACCGCGTCGACTTCAACGGCTCGGTCCGCTGACGGCTCGCCGCGATGCCGGTCGGATAGGCCGCACAGCGGGGCTGACCCACTCGAAGTACGAGCGACTGGCCAGGCGCGCCCTTTCGCCCGCGCGCGGATGACGTCTGAGTGACGGATACTCGGACTCGAATTATCTGGAGACGAACTGAGAGCGACCAAGGATCGGGCGGTCGAGCATGACTGAAATGCCGCGGTTCTCGCGCCGAATTCCGGCGGGCGGACAACCCAACGGCGCAAGTAGCCGATGGCGCGTCCAGCGAACGCTAAATTCAGTACGACTGAATTATCACGACTGAATTATCAGGTTCCGGGTTCGGGTTCCGGTCCGGGTCGGCTAACGACGAACGGCCCCGGATCCGGCGACGGACTCGTCCTCGGGACCGGGGAGCCCGCGCTGCATCACCAGCGCGTCCTCGCCATCGTCGTAGTAGCGCGCGCGCACGTGGATCACGACGAACCCCGCGCCCTCGTACAGCGCGAGCGCCGGCTGGTTGCCGCGGCGAACCTCGAGCGTTGCGAGGTGACAGCCCGTGGCCCTGCCCTCGTCGAGCGCGTGAGCGAGCAGGATCGCGCCGATGCCACCACGCCGGCGATCGGGGTGCGTCGCGATCGAATGGATAGGGACCTCGCCCGCGACCACCCAGTAGTTGATGTAGCCGAGCACGACATCGCGCTGGTCTCGCGCCAGCACGAGGCGGGTCCACTCGCGCGTGAGCTCGGTCTCGAACGACGAGCGCGGCAGCGGCCTGGGGAACGAGTGGCGCTCGATGTCCTGGATCGCGTCGAGGTCCGCTTCCGTCGCCCGCGCGAGGATCACGGCTTCGGCTTCGCCGAGGCGAGCGCGAGGAGCGCGCGCCACAGCGCATCGATCCCCAGCATGTCGTGCGTCGAGACTGCGAACGGTTCCTTGCGAAGGCCGAGCACTTGCTTGGCCCGCAGGACCTCGAGCTGGCGCTTGTTCTTCGGCAGCTTGTCGGACTTGGTCAGCGCGGTGACGATCGGGACGTCACGCGCGGCGAGCCACGGCACGAAGTCGAGCTCCTCGTTCTCGGGCCCACGGCGGACGTCGATCAGGAGCAGTACGCCGGCGAGCGAGGTGCGCTCGGTCAGGTAGCTCTCGATCAGTGGGCGCCAGCTCTCGCGCGTCTTCTGATCTACCTGCGCGTAGCCGTAGCCTGGGAGGTCGACGAGGAAGAACGACAGCTGGGCCGTGATCTCGAACCAGTTGACGAGTCGCGTGCGGCCGGGCGTGCGCGACGTGCGGGCGAGACCGTCCTGGCCGACGAGCGTGTTGATGAGGCTCGACTTGCCGACATTCGAGCGGCCGACGACGGCGATCTCGGGAAGCGTCGGGGTCGGGAACTCGCTCGGCTTGGCCGCCGAGATCACGTAGCGTGCCGGGATCTTCATCGAGTGACCTTTGTTGGGTGGACCGGACCAGCCGGATCGAAGACACGCGAGCGGGTCGCGCGCGCATGACAGGCGGCGCACACCGCGGCGCGCGCCTTTGGGGTCGAGACATCGATCAGCCCGAGTGCACGGGCGACCTGCGGGCTGCGCATCACGTCGTCCTCGGCGTAGGCGGCACCGGCGCCGTGGCACGACTCGCAGCCGACTTCGACCGCGATCGCGGGACCGGCCGGTGCCTCACCGGTGCCGTGGCACGCGAGGCACCGCGCCT
>JBBJLY010000475.1:0-3277 GCA_037720695.1 Kofleriaceae bacterium
CGTACCTCCCGACTCGCACTGGATTTGTGTACCTCGTCGTCGTGCTCGACCTGTTGTTGTCGATCAGCCAAAGGCGCGGAGATGTGACGAGGTCCGGCGATCACGAGCGAGCGCGGCCGGCGCCGACGAGTCTCGGCGATCAAGATCGGGCGCGCACGATCGGGTGCGAGCGCGGCGGCCGGCGACGAGGCGTATCGATCGTCGCCGGCGCAGCGCCTGATCATGTGACGGCGCTCTCCTTCGCCCGCTTCCTGGCGCCGGCTCGGGTCTTCTGACGCTCCTCGGCGTCACGGAGACGGTAGCTGTCGCCCTCAATGGCCACGAGCTCGGCGCGGTGAAGCAGCCGGTCGACGAGCGTGACGACGCAGGCCGCATTGGGGAACGTCGTCGGCCATTCTGCGAATGGCTTGTTCGTCGTCAGCAGGATCGATTTCCCCCGCTCGTAGCGGCGCGTGACGACCTCGAAGAGCAGGTCGGCGTGTCGCGCGTCGTAGGACAGGTAGCCGACCTCGTCGATGCAAAGGAGGCTGGGCCGAACGTACGCGGTGAGCCGTCGACCACGCGCGACCGTAGATTCCTGCCTCGCCAAGTCGGCGAGCAGATCGCTGGCAGATCGGACGACGACTGCATGACCGCCGTGCAGGGCGCGGTGAGCGACATTCCGAAGCAGCATCGTCTTGCCGACGCCGTTCGGTCCGAGAAGCACGACGTTCGCGCCTTCGGCAATGAAGCGGAGCGTGAGAATCTCCTCGATCAAGACGCGGTCGATCTTCTTCGGCCATTTCCAGTCGAAGTCGCAGAGTGGCTTGAATGCGCCGAGTCCGGCGAGGTGCGTCCGATGCGCGAGGCTCCGGCGAGTGCGTTCCGCGCCTTCCAGCTCGAGGACTCGAGCGAGCCAGGGCTCGTGTTGAATCTCGTCGATCGCGGTGAGCAAACCGAATAGCTGCAGCCTCTTGAGCGCCGCCTCGAGCGTGTCATTCGTGGCCATCGTTGCCGTCCTTCGCGTCATGCAGTCGGTCGTAGGTCGCGAGCGGGTGCGGTCGGACCTGCACGTTTGCGGCGGCATCGGTCGCGATCGGGACGGAGAGGGCGGGCTGCTGCCCGGCCTCGTGACGTAGTCGGTCGATCTCGTGATGCACGGCGCGGAGGTGCGGCTGGTCGCGAGCGAGGACCTCGACGACGGCGCGCTCGAGGAGGCTGGCGCCGACTTGGTCGAGCATCTGCAGGAGGCCAGAGGTCGCCGCGCCGAGGTTGCCGCCGCGTTCAGCTAGCCGGTCCATCATCGTTCGCGCCGCCGGCACCGCGGTGAAAAGCCGGTCAAAGCCACGGCTTTGGTGTGCGCGCCGCTTCTCCTCGACGAGGCGGCCAAGGTGGTTCTGGTCTTCCACGCGCTGGTCGCGATCGAATGTGCGCGGATGGTCGGCGAGAGGCTTCGATTCAGCGGCCAGCTCGGGGTCGATGATCCGAACCCGCTCGTCGGTCGCAATGACCTCGAGCGACCGCCGAACGTGGGTATGCGGGACGCTGTAATCGTTCTTGTCGAAGCGCGCGTAGGGGGTCTTGCCGACTTGCACGACGACCCGCTCCTCCACGGGGAAGTCATCGTCGGCAAGGTCGATCATGGCGCCCTTCTCTTCGAGGAAGGCCTCGGCCACCGTCTTGTCTTTGGCGTCGGGGACCCGTCGCTCGGCGGCGATCTCGAGGCACCATGCCCGCGCCTCGGCGTTGAGGACCTCGATGGAACCGATTGCGCGACCGGCAAAGAAGTTCTCTCGCACGTCGCGAATCGCGCGCTCGACGCGGCCCTTCTCGTTGGGCCGGTAAGGCGCGCACGCCCGCGGCTCGAAGCGATAATGCCCAGCCAGCCCGAGCAGGGTTGGATGAAACCGGACGGCGTCCCCCTCGCGCTCGAGGACGGCGCTCTTCAGGTTGTCGTAGAGAATCACCCGCGGAACGGCGCCGAAGAAGCGAAATGCCTCGACGTGGCCGCGCAGGAAGCTCGGCATGGCAGCCCGAAGCGAGAACCGGACGAGCCGGAGACGGCTGAACGAGAGCACCATCACGAATGCCCACAGGTCGCGAACGGCCCGACCGATGGTGAGCTTGCCGAAGTGCGCCCAGTCGACCTGCGCCTCCTGGCCGGCAAGAACGGAGCGGCGCAGATAGGCCTCGGCGTGCGGCCGGGGACGCATCCTGCTGACGACGGCGCGGAAGCCGCTCTTCGAGCCGACGTATCCGCGCGCTCGGACCATCGCCCACAGGCGGCTGGCTCGCAGCCTGGGATACTTCGACAGCGTCTCGCTCATGTACGGCAGGAAGGTGTCGACGAGGCGCGTACGCACGACCTGCTTGTCGACCGGCAGCCCGGCCTGCGCGAGCACGAGCTCGACCGTGTCGTGGTGCCTGGCGAGCTGCTTCGCAATGGTCCCCACCGGCCACTCCTCGACGTGGTGCAATCGTAGGATCGCCGCCTTCTCCTCGGCCGTGACGGGCTGATAGCGCGACATCACTGGCACCCTGCACGGCGACTACGACCATCCGTGCCGCGGTGCCCGTCGCCGTCGCCTCGGGCTCCGCTCGCTCGGCTGCACGAGGCCCGACAGAACCCGCCCGCATGCGGCGCATTCGATCGAGACGACCCGACGACCCTTCGTTTCCACTTCACGACCACCAGCCTTTTGCTCGCGCGCCGGACCCTCCGTGGGCCACGACGGCGATGACGAAGGGGTCGGACTCGGCGTGGCTTGCGTCGAGATCGGGTCCGTTACGCGAGCCTCCTGCCGCGCGCGAAAGCGCGTTTGGCGATCGCGCCCGAGCTCCAGCCCGCGGGGCGAGCGCCCGTACTTCGCGTTGGCTGCCCGATGCGTCTCCCGCCGCCGCGCCACCTGGCAGAGAGCGCACCGGGCATGCACGGACGCGCAGGTCGCGCAGAGCACCACCACCATCTGGCAGCCGAAGCATCGGCCGAATCGCCCGTCCACGCCGGCGCTCCTCACGGAGCGGCTGGACGCGCGCGACGACCGACGACACGCTGTTCATCGACGGTCGCGTTTCAGCGCGCCCGTCGCGAAGGCTCGGGGGCCTAACCCCGGGCCTTCACCTTCTCCATCGATCGCGTTCTATGTCGTCACCGCTGCGACGGCGATGACGAGGTGGATCGATCGCGAGAGAGGGACTTCGTCAGATCTCTGCGGACTCTGGCTGTCGTCGACACCAGGTCGGCTCGCCTTCTCTGTTGCGCGATGTCGCTGCCTTCGTCCACGAGGTGGGTCGGATC
>JBBJLY010000054.1:0-37612 GCA_037720695.1 Kofleriaceae bacterium
GCCCAGTCAAGGACAAACCGGCGGCATGTTTCACCGAGCTCCCGAAGCTCCGCGTGCTCGCGAACGGCAGCCAGGCCGCCTGTCACGTCGCCGAGTGAGTTAGACTTTCTGACCGATGGCTTCGCGCTCGGGGGAGCTCGCGATGAGGCCGCTGCCGGCCGTGCTGCTGGATCTTCATGAAGATCTCGCCACCGGGAAGCTGATCTTGAAACGCGGCCGGGTCTCGAAGACCGTCGACCTGGTCAACGGCAATCCGGTCAGTACGGCGTCGACGCCGCGCGACGAGACGCTCGGTCACTTCCTGGTCAGCAGCGGCGTGATCACCGAGGCGCAGCACCGCGATGCGATCGCGCGCGCGGCCGGCGTTGGCGGCAAGCTCGGCGAGGCGCTGGTCGCCGACCGCGTGCTGACCGTCGCGCAGCTGATCGAGCAGCTCGGCAAGCAGGCGCGTCACAAGATCGTGCAGGCGCTGCGCTGGCCGCAGGGCGCGTGGCGGTTCGATCCGGCGATGGAAGCGATCGAGGGCATGCAGCTGCGCATGGTCGAGCTGGTCCTCGGCGGGCTGCGCGAGACCGCGGTCGATGATCTCGATCGGCTCGCCCGGCTCGAGGGCATGACGTTCGAGCTGACGCCGCGTGGCCTCCGGATCCGCCACGAGCTCCGCCGGGTCTATGGCGAGCAGGTGATCGGCCTGCTCGCCGCGGGCGCGCCGATCGACCAGCTCGAGGCCGCGTTCGGCGAGCGCGCGCAGGCTCGCCTCGCGATCGACTCGATGCTGATGTGCGACGCGATCGAGGCCCAGTCGGGCAGCTTCGGGCTCGGGGCCGAGGGTCCACCGCCGGGCAGCGAGCTGGCACTCAGCCGCGCGCCGACGCGTCCGCTGGCACCGGCCTCGGCGCTGTTCGACATCCTGTTCGAGGACCTCAGCGTCGCGGCCGACGGCGCCGAGCCGCTCGATCTCACGGACGAGCTCGACTCCGAGGACTCGGGCGTGGTCTCGATCGCCGATGTCCACGCCGCCTCCGACGACCGCGATCATGTCGCCGCCGCGCGCCGCACGCTGACCGCGGAGCAGCCGCTAATCCAGGGTGCCGACCACTACGCGGTGCTGGTGATCAACCGGCGCGCGGCGGCCCCCGAGATCGAGGCCGCCGCCGCGGTCCGGACCAGCCTCGTCGATCAGGACGTGCCGATCCTGACCGACCCGCGCGATCGCGAGAAGCTCGACGAAGTACGCACCGCGTACGCCACCGCGCGCACCACGCTGCTCGATGGTGCGAAGCGCACCGCGTACGACCGCGAGCTGGCCGGCGGCGAGCTGGTGCAGGCGCCTCCGGCGATCGACACCGAGCTGATGTTCCGCATGGCCGAGGAGCTGCTCGAGCGCAAGCAGTGGACCCAGGCGATCGGGATGATCCGGACCGCGATCGCGCGCTCGCCGGCCGAGGCCGACTACCACGCCGCGCTTGGCTGGGCGTCGTGGATGGCGGGCGAGCAACAGGCGGACGCCGCCGACGTCGCGCGGCCGTTCCTGAACACGGCGCTCGAGAGCAATCCCGACCACGCGGCCTCGCACGACTACAAGGGCCGGATCGCGGCCGCGCTGCGGATCGACGAGGCCGAGGCGTTGTTCCACCTCGAGCGCGCGACCGATCTCGATCCCAATCGGATCGACGCGGTCGCCGCGATCGAGCTGTTGCTCGTCGGGCGCGGCGAGCTCCGGCGCTACGAGCGGGTGCTCAAGCGGTTGCTGTTCCGGCTGCGCGGCCGGGGCAACGTCCCCGAGGCCCGCACCTGGGCACGCCTCGCGCGGCTCTACCTCGATCACCTCGACGACCCGCAGAGCGCGACCGCGGCTGCGAGCAACGCGCGCCGGATCGCACCGCGCGACTCCGACGTGCTCGCGCTGATCCAGCGCACCGAGAGTCGCGCGACCGCCGCAGGACCGCAGCGCGCGGGCTGGCGCGAGGCACTCCACGATCCGACGTCGGGACCGCGCTGGTCAGGAGCACCGAGGCCAGCGGTCACGCAGATGCCGCCTTCCTCGCGGCGTCGACCATGGTCGCGCTCGGCACGGCCGATGCCCAGATGGCCGCGCAGTACGACGTGCGTCGCGTGCGCACGGTCGTCGTGCCTGTGAAGCCGCTCGGGCGCGATCAGTGGGCGATGCTGCGCCATCGCGACGACAGCCTCGAGCTCGGGGGCTTGCTGGAGCTCGTCGCCCCGGCGGTCCAGCTCGTCGCGCCGATGACGCTGGCCGACAGCGAGCTCGACGCGAGCCAGCGGATCGACGACGCCGATCTGCCAGGCCCGTTCTCGAAGTTACGCGCACGGTTTGCGCACCTGCTCGGGGTCCCGGCGGCGCCGGTGTTTCCGAGCGTCGATCTCGGCGCGCAGATCCACGTCATCGCGTGTGATCCCCCCGTGCTGGTCGCCGGCGACGAGGCCCTGACCGCGCCCGAGCGTCCCGAGCTGGTGTTCCGGCTCGTCCGCGCGATGACGTTCCTGTGGCCGGGGCGGGCGGTCGGCGCATCGCGTCCCGGGCGCGTGCTGCGCGCGGTGGTGATGGCGGTGTTTCGCGAGGCCTCGGGCTCGCCGGTCGGGAGCGAGGATCCGCTGGCCGCGGCCGCCTCCGCGGCGGTCGCACAGCTCCCGAAGCCGGCGCGGATCCAGGCGAGGGCCGCGGCGCTCCGCCTGATCTCGCTCGGCGGTGGCCTGAACCTGTCGCTGTGGGCGCGCGCGCTATCGCGCACCGCCGATCGGGCAGGGATGCTGCTGTGCGGCGACGTGCCAGCGGCGTTTGCCGGCGCGCGCGAGGCCGGCGGGCTCGACCGCGATCTCGTCGAGTACGCGTACAGCGCGGCGCACGTCCAGCTGCGGGGCCAGCTCGGGCTGTCGCGGGGGTAGAGCGGGCGCTATAATCGGCGCACGTGTCGCTCGCAAAACCTGACCACCTGCGCCCTGGCGACGAAGACAGCTTGTTCGCGAAGCGCACGATCGCCACGCTCGCGGCGGTGGTCGGGGCGTTCTCGTTCCTGGTCGTCGCCGGGTTGCACCACCAGCTGAGCTCGACGCCGGACTGGCGGGTCAGCCTGCCCGGGTTCGCGCTGACGGTGATCCTGTCGATCGTGTCGCTCGCCCGGCGGGAGCCAGGCGGCTACTGGCTGTGGGGGATCGGGATCCTGCTCGCCGGTGCCGCGATCTTTGTTGGCTGGTTTCTGATGCTCGCGATCGTGATCGTCGCGACCGTCGTCGTGATCCTGATCTTGCACGCGATCCTGTGAGGTAGTGATGAATGACCACGAGCTGATCTACGACTGGAACTCCGTCGAGAAGGTCGCGCCGCTGTCTCCCCGGCGCCGCATCCAGTTCCTCGATGAGACGCTGCGCGACGGCATCCAGTCGCCCTCGGTGGTCGATCCTTCGATCGACGACAAGCTGCGCCTGGTCGAGCTCGCCAACGACCTCGGCATCGACACCATGGACATCGGGCTCCCGGGTGCCGGCAAGCGCGCGATCGAGGACGTCACGATCATCGCCGCGCACATCAAGACCCAGAAGCTCGCGGTCAAGGCGTCGTGCGCGGCACGCACCCATCAGAACGACATCCAGGCGATCATCGATATCTCGCAGAAGGTCGGGATGGAGATCGAGGTGCTGTGCTTCATCGGCTCGTCCCCGATCCGCCAGTACGCCGAGGACTGGGATTTGCCGCGGATGCTGAAGCTGTCGGCGGATGCGATCGATCTGGCGCGCCGCTACGGCCTGCCGGTGTCGTACGTCACCGAGGACACCACGCGGTCCAGGCCCGAGATCTTGACCAAGATGTTCACCACCGCCGTCGAGCACGGCGCCCACCGCTTGATCGTGTGCGACACCGTCGGCCACGCGACGCCCGACGGGATCAAGAATCTCCTCAAGTTCACGCGCAACATGCTCGACGGCATCGGGCGCTCGGAAGTCGGGATCGACTGGCATGGCCACAACGATCGCGGCCTCGGCGTCGTCAACTCGCTGTTCGCGATCGAGTACGGCGCCGATCGCGTCCACGGCACCGCGCTCGGCCTCGGCGAGCGAGTCGGCAACGCGGCGCTCGACCAGATCATGCTCAACCTGAAGCTGCTCGGCGAGCTGCCAGACCACGATCTGACGAAGCTCGTGCTGTGGTGCAAGACCGCGTCGCAGGCGACTCGCGTCCCGATCCATCCCCAGTATCCGCTCGCCGGCGCGGACGCGTTCCGCACCGCGACCGGGGTCCACGCGGCCGCGATCATCAAGGCCGAGAAGAAAGGCGACGCGTGGCTCGCGGACCGGATCTACTCGGGCGTCCCCGCCGGGATGTTCGGCAAGGAGCAGGAGATCGAGATCGGTCACTACTCCGGCGAGTCGAACGTCATCTACTGGCTGAAGAAGCGCGGTTACGAGCCGACCAAGGAGCTGGTGTCCACCGTGCTCTCCGCGGCCAAGCGAGGCAACCGCGTTCTGTCGAACGACGAGGTCGTCGCCGTGATCAAGGACCGCTGACCCGCCCGGTCGCGAGCTCGATCGTGTAGTGCCGCGCATCGAGCGCGAGCGTCGCGAGGTCCGCGAGCTCCAGCGTGCCCGCGATCGGGCGATCATCGAGCTCGATCGCGTAGTCGACCCGGCCGCCTGGCGCGTCGAGCGTGACGCCGGCGAGCTGCGCCGTGTAGTCGAGCGTGAAGCTGGTGGCGTCGGTCGTACTCGCGTAGCGCGACGTCAGCGTGCCGTCGATCCGCGCCGGTGCGAGCGAGAGCTCGAGCTCCGCGCCGCGCTCGGTGGCGATCGCGAACGCGGGTAGCTCGAGTCGATCCGCGGTCGACACGCGGGCCCGCGCGGTGGTCGCGTGCGGGCCACACGCGACCTCTGCACCATCCGTGTGACAGATCACGCGATAGCTCGTGCCTTCGCGGACGAGCGAGCCGCCGCGCGCGATCGCAGCGACGTCGGCGAGTAGCGCCTGCTCACCTCCCAGCGAGCTGCCAAGCGACAGCGCGACGCGATCGTAGTCCTCGTCCGCGAGCGGCGCGTCCGTGGCGCAGCCGGCGACGACGAGCACGAGGGCGAGACGCATGTCCTTCCGTTCAGCAAGCGCCGGACCACCGCCACCCGCACCCACATGCGGCCCGCCAGCGCCGTCGACCGTGCGCCCAGGATACAGGGTGCGTCATGCAGCGTCGGCGATCGGCCACTGCTTGCCCGCCGCGGCCAGCTTGAAGCCATCGTCCTCGACGATCCGCTCGGTCACCGCATGGTGAGCGGCGCCGGCGATCCGGCCACGCAGCTTGCCGCGGGCGCGCGCGTAGAACGCGTGGTCAGGCGCCTGGCGCAGCGACGCGTAGTCGAGCTCCTCTTCCTGATCGTCGTCCCACAGCACGAGGCAGCGATCGCCGTCCCAGTGCGCCGACAGCGCACGGAGATGCGCGTCCTCCACCTCGACGTACGCGTGGCGTTTGTCGTCGAGCCTGACGATGTCGCGACCGTCGTCGAGGACGTCGAGCCAGCGCAGCAGCGCCTGGCGCAACCGCGGGTGAGTCACCGATGCGCCTTCGTGCCAGAACGTGCCCGTGCGATCGAGGCGCAGCCCGATCGTTCGCATCTTCTCGAGCAGCTCGGGCGAAAAGGTCTCCATCCCCGAACCTTGGCACGGAGCCCTACGACAGGCGGGCGATGCGATCCTTCGTCAGGAGCTTTTGTTTCTTCAACCGGCTGACCTCGGCCTGCTCGGCGGGTGTCAGCGCGCGCCGGCGTTCGAAGTGCTGCAGTTGTTCGTCGAGTCGCCGGTGTTCGGCGGTCAGTACATCGAGGAGATCTCGGCTCGAGCCTTCGGTCTGTGTGCTCACGCTTCCTCCACTGGACAACCTAAACGATAGACCGCACTCGCGGTCCGGGCAATGACCGAGCGTGCTGCTGGCCTGACGGGTCACGGCCGCGGGAGCGCGCCCGGGACACCGTCGGGATACTTCACCTCGGCCTCGGAGGGCCGGATGTACGAGGCGCGCCGGCGGCCAGCATGTCGGTCCGCGGACCGGCGAGTGCCAGTCGCGCGACCCCGACACCCGACGGCGTCGCGATCGGTAGCCAGCGATCCGCGAGCGGCGCGAGCGCCTCGCGATAGCTGGCGAGCCCGTCCCCGGCAACCACGATCGGCAGATCACCGGCGAGCTCTGCCACCCACGCGGCGAGCTCTCCCGGGGGCAGCACGCGCTCCACCCCGAGCAGCGCGAGGTCCGGGCCGTAGCATGCGGCGTAGATCTCCCCGCGGCGCGCGTCGATCGCCGCGACGTGGATCCGGCGTGCGGGCGGCAGCGACTGCCGAGCGTCCTCGGCGAGCGCTGCGAGCGTCGACACCATCCACAGCGGGCGCCCGGTCGCGAACGCGATCCCCTTTGCGGTGGCCATCCCGATCCGCAGCCCGGTGAATGACCCGGGGCCGGCGCCAATGCTGATCGCATCGAGCTCGGTGGGCGCGAAGCCGGCACGCGCGAACGCGGCGTCGATCGCGACCAGCAGGTCCGCGCTGCGCCCGCTGGCATCGTGGCGCGCGTCGACCAGCACGCGATCGCCGTCGAGGATCGCGATCCCCGCCGTCATCGTCGCGGTGTCGAGTCCGAGCAGCTTCACTGGAAGAAGAACCGCATCACGTCGTTGCGCAGCGCGAGGATGGTGATCACGCCGACGATGATGAGGCCGATGATCTGGACAATCTCGCGCTCCTTCTCGGTCAGCGGCTTGCGCCGCGCGCCCTCGATCGCGAACACCAGCAGGTGGCCGCCGTCGAGCATCGGGATCGGCAGCAGGTTGATCAAGCCGAGGTTGACGCTGATCAGCGCCAGCATGAGCAGGAAGCTGTCCCAGCCGCGGTTGCCTGACACCGAAGCGACCCGGTACATCATCAGCGGCCCGCCGAGCGCCTCGCCCGGCGTGTCGCCGCCGAGGATCTGCAGGAAGCCGCCGGCCATGGTCGAGATCGTGTCGCCCGTGCGCTCGAGCGCCTTCGACCACGCGTAGCCGAACCGGCCGTCGATCGGGATCATTGCGCCGCGCCCGCGGTCGACGTCGTTGCGCGCGCCGAACACCAGGCGCGTCACCGTGTGGTTGTAGTCGTCCAGCTGCTTGCGCCAGACCTGGGTCAGCTCGGCGGACAGCGTCTCGGTCGAGCCGGCGGACGCGCGCTTCCACGTCAGCTTGAACGTGCGATTCGGCTCGGCCTGCAGGCGCTGATCGAGATCCATCCAGTGCGGCACCGGCTTGTCGTCGAGCGCGACCACGAGATCGCCGGTGCGCAGCCCGGCCGCGTCGGCAGGCGAGCCACCTTCGACGCTGGCGACGAACATCTCGGCGTGTTCGAGCCCGGTGTAGGTCTGGCGCTTGAGCACTTCATCGACCTGGGTCTCGGGCACGACGTCGGCGATGCCCGGCGCGAGCAGCTGGATCTGCGGCGCGCCCGGCACCTCGGTGCCGCGGAAGTACGTGATGCTGGTACGGCGCGCGAACTTGCCGAGGATGCGCTGGACGTCGTTCCAGTTGCGGACCGGCTGGCCGTGGACGCTGATGATCAGGTCGCCCGTGCGGAGCCCGGCCTTTGCGGCGGGCGACTGGTTGTCGATGATACCGACCAGCGGCGCGAACGGCGCGTGCGTGATCCCGACGCGGCCCTGGACGACGACCTGACCGTCGCGGCTGCGCACGGTGTCCTCGATCGGGGTCAGGTAGCGCTCGAACACCTTGCCGTTGCGCTCGATCCGCAGGTGCAGCTCCTTGCCGGGTGCCGAGCGCACCGCGTTCTCGAGCTCCTCCCAGTAGCGGATGTTGGTGTTATCGACCTCGAGCACGCGGTCTCCGGCCTCGAGCCCCGCGCGCGCGGCGGCACCGCCCTCGAGCACGTCACCGAGCACCGCGGCAGGCAGCACCGTGTGTCCCGCGAAGAACACGAAGTAGATGATGACGGGCAGCACGAGGTTGGCGGCGGGACCGGCGAACACGATCGCGAGTCGCTGCCACAGCGGCCGGCTCGCGAAGCTGCGGCCCGCATCCTTGTCGGCGTCGTCGGTCTTCTCGATCCCGAGGATGCGGACGTAGCCGCCGAGCGGGAACGCGGCGATCTGGTACTCGGTGTCGCGCACGGTGACCCGCACGAGCGGGCGGCCGTAGCCGATCGAGAACCGCAGCACCTTCACGTCGAGCAGCTTCGCGGCCACGAAGTGGCCGAGCTCGTGGATCAACACGAGCACCCCGACCAGCAGAAGAAAGTAGAGGACGGACACGGAAGGAAGCCGCCGACGCTATAGCAGAAACTGCTATCCTGCCGGTACGTGGCTTCGAAGTCCGCTCAGACCGAGCCGGTCAAGACGGAGGTCATCGAGGAGCTGCTCGATGTCGTCGACCAGTCGCTCGACCGGGTCAAGGTGCTCTACGAGCAGTACTTCCTCGGGATCCAGAAGCAGCCGCCCTCGTACCTGCACACCGATGTCGAGCGGAAGCTCCGTGATCTCGCGCAGCTCCAGATCCGCAACACCGCGCAGCGCTACCGGTTCGTGACGCTGCAGCAGAAGTTCGGCTCGTACAATGCGTACTGGCGGCGCACGGTCCGCCAGATCGAGAACGGCACGTACCTGCGCACGTTGTCCAAGCTGTCGCGCCAGGCGGCTAGCTCGGGTGAGGAGATTCCCGAGGAGATCCTCGCCGCGATGCCGAAGCGGATGCGGGAGCAGGTGCGCCGCGATCGCGAAGCGGCGGTCGCGGTCGCGTCCCGCCGCGGCCAGGTTGGCGCGCAGGCCGACGACGAGGCCGTGCTCACGCTCGAGGCGGATGATCCACTCGACTCGCCCACCGGCGTCCGGCGCAACCCGCCGAAGACGACGACCGGCGCGCATATCGTCGACGAGGGCGACGCCGACCTCGACCTCGACGCGTTCTTCGCCGAGATGGAGAAGAACGACACCCGGCCGCCGCCAATCGCGGATCCCGCGCCGGCTCGGCCGATCGCGATCCCTCGCACCGGGACCTCGCCGCACGTGCGATCGACCGGCAACATCCCGACCGTCGGCCGCGCGCGCACCCGGTCGTCGCCATCGGGCGCGCACCCGATCGTCGACCCGAGGCGTGGCGCCAGCGAGGCGACGGCGGTCGAGCAACGGATCCGGGTCATTCCGGAGACCACGCCACCGGTCGCCGCATCGAGCCCGCCCGGGTCGACGGGGTCGCAGGTCGCGCGGCCGACCACCGCGGTCCCGCGACCCCTGGTTCCGGCACCCCCGGTCGCGCAGGCATCGCGGCCGGCACCGCCCCCGCCGCCGGGCGGCCGCGTGGCCCAGATGCCGTCGATCCCGACCCAGGCGATCCCACGGCCGCCTGCGGGGGCAATGCGACCGATCCCGCCGCCCCCAGCAGGAACGACGCAGATGCGAACGGTCACGACGCCCGCGACGACGTCGATCCCCGTCACCCAGTCGACGCGCGCGATCCCGGTGCACATCTCCACGGCCATCCCGTTCGCTCCGTCGCAGGTCACCCGCCCCAATCCGGTCGTCGCGGGCTCGTCCACGTCGCGGGTCCCCGTGCGCGTCGAGTCGATGAGCGGCCCGTTTCCGCGGACGCCGGCCACGTCCGCACCGTCGGGGCCCGTCCGCACACCGACCGGCGCCCGGCCCCCGGCACCGCAGCGGGTCGCGCCGCCCGCCGGGATGACCGACGCGGACGTCAACGCGCTGTACGCGAAGTACGTCAAGGCGAGGGAGATGATTGGCGCGCCGGCCGGCCCCGGCGCCTACGGCAAGCTGCTGCAGACAATCAACGCACAGGCGCCGAAGATCATGGAGCAGTACAAGGCCAAGGGCGTCGACTTCTCCGTCGTGGTCAAGGACAACCAGGTCATCATCCGCGCGAAGCCAAAGACGTGACGTTCTCTGCCGAGTTTCGCTGCATCGCGGGCTGCGCCGGTGCGTACCCGCTCGAGCAGGTGATCTACCGCTGCCCGTCATGCGGCGATCTGCTCGAGGTCGTGCACGATCTTGCGGCGCTGCGCACGCGATCGGCCACCGAGTGGAAGCAGCTGTTCGACGCGCGCTGGCGATCGATCGAGGAGCCATGGGGATCCGGCGTGTGGGGCAAGCACGAGTGGGTCGCGCCGCAGCTCGAGCCGGCGAACATCGTGTCGATGCTCGAGGGCGGAACCCACCTGACGCCGGTACCACGGTTCGCGCACGGGCTCGGGCTCGGGGACGTTCGCGTCAAGCAATGCGGGACGTCGCACAGCGGCTCGTTCAAGGACCTCGGGATGACGGTCCTGGTGTCGACGGTCAAGCAGATGATCGCGCACGGCCGGCCGATCCGCGCGGTGGCGTGCGCATCGACCGGCGATACCTCGGCAGCGCTCGCCGCTTACGCCGCCGCCGCCAACGTGCCCGCGGTCGTGATCCTGCCGCGCGGCAAGATCTCGACGGCGCAGCTGGTCCAGCCGCTCGCCGCCGGGGCACTGGTGCTCGCGATCGACACCGACTTCGACGGCTGCATGCGCCTGGTCCAGGAGCTCGCCGAGCGCGAGGGCGTCTACCTCGCGAACTCGATGAACTCGCTGCGACTCGAGGGCCAGAAGACGGTCGCGATCGAGCTCGCGCAGCAGCGCGGCTGGCGGGTGCCCGACTGGATCATCATCCCGGGCGGAAATCTCGGCAACGTGTCGGCGCTCGGTGCTGGCTTCGAGCTGCTGCTCGCGCTCGGCCTGGTCGACAAGCGCCCGCGGATCTGCGTCGCGCAGGCGGCCCATGCGAGCCCGCTCCACGCGAGCTACCGCGCGCAGTGGGCCGCGCTCCAGCCGGTCAAGGCCCACCCGACGCTGGCCTCGGCGATCCAGATCGGTAACCCCGTCAGCTTCAAGAAGGCCGTGCGCGCGCTGCAGGCGTTCGACGGTGTCGTCGAGATCGCGAGCGAGGCCGAGCTGGCAGATGCGTCCGCAGCGGCGGATCGCGACGGCCTGTTCACCTGCCCGCACACCGGCGTCGCGCTCGCCGCGCTGGTCAAGCTGGCGACCCGCGGGGAGATCACGCGCGAGCACGAGGTCGTCGTGATCTCGACCGCGAGCGGCCTCAAGTTCGCCGATTTCAAGGTCGGCTATCACGAGGCGACGCTGGCGGGCGTACCGCACCCGCGACACCGCAACGTGCCGATCGAGCTGCCCGAGCGCTACGACGCGGTCCGCGATGCGCTGAACCGCGGCCTCGACGGCTGAACCGCGCGGGCCTCGTGGCCGAAACTGTCGGCGGGGTGGCGCGAGACAGTCCGGCGGCGTGGTCGAGCTGCATGTTATGCACGAGCTCATGCGTGCAGCGGGACTCGCATTGCTTTGCCTCGTTGCGTGCGGCGGCGACGATCCACCGGCGCCGGGGGTCACCACGGAGCACTGCGATTACCTGCCGGTCGTCGCGACCGCGGGTGCGGGTGGCAGCGTCACGGCAGGACCGCTGACCGCGGGTGCGGCGGAGCGCGTGCTGCATGTTCCGGTCGGCACCGCGCTCGGCGGCTACACCGGTCGCGCCGGGTTCCTGAGCTCGGCGGGGACGGTCGACGCGCGCAAGATCCCGCTGTCGGGCACGTTCAATCCCTCGATCGGCGTCACCGCGGCACCGCGGGTCAAGGCGCTCGCGCTGAGTGCTGGTGGCGAGACCGTCGTGATCCTCAAGGCGGATCTGATCTTCGCGTACGAGGGTCTGGTGTTCGATCTCGAGGCGCGCCTCGGGCCTCAATACGCCGGCAAGATCTTGCTCGCGACCTCGCACAGCCACTCGGCCTGGGCGCAGTTCACGGGACACGGCCCGCTGAAGCTCGGCGCGGGCCAGCTGCGCGACATCGTGTATCAGCGCGTGCTCGCGGATCGCGAGACGGCCGCACGCGAGGCCCTGGCGGCGCGCCGCCCGGCGAAGCTCGGTGTGTTCGCCAGCGCGAGCTTCGATCCCGCTGACGTCATCAATCGCGACCGCCGCGCCGAGAACGATCAGCTGCCAGGTGGCAATCGCGGCGACGATCACCTGTACCTGATCCGGGTCGACGGTAGCGATGGCGTGCCGATCGCCGTCGTCCCGGTGTTCGGCGAGCACGGCACGCTGAACGGGGAGGACAACCCGTTCGCGTCGTCGGATGCGCCGGGCGCGATCGAGCGCGCGCTCGAGGAGCAGTTCACCTCGCGCGTCGTCGTCATGCACCTGCAAGGCGCCGGCGCTGACACCTCACCGATCGGTCGCGGGCAGATCGATTGTGCCGAGAAGCCAGGTCGGCCGGACGATCCGTGCTTCTCGTGGACCAGCGAGGAAGGCCACGGGCGTGGCGCCGTGCCGGAGCTGATGGCAGCGTGGACCCAGGCCGGAACCGCGATGCGCGACTCGCTCGAGCTCGAGATGGTGTCGCGCTCGATCGAGACCGGTCCGTTCCCCGAGACGTTCGCGATCCGTGACGGCGCGCTCGCCTACGCCCCGTTCGATCCAGCACGCGAGCCCGACGGCGTGGTCTACCGCGATGGTGCGCTGGCGTCGCCGATCGACGAGTTCAATGCGCCGCTCGGCGCGGCGCTCTGCCAGTCGGATCAGCCGATGTTTCCAGCGGCCCAGATCCCGGGCACCGAGGGCACCGTGCCGTACGGCTCGTGCCTGCGGCTCGATCTCGCCGCCGAGATCCTGTCGCCGATCTTCATGATCGAGTTCGGCGTCGACGAGCGCCACCCGGTGTGCGAGTCGACGCGGACCACGCTGTCGGCGCTGCGGATCGGCGACTACGTGATCGGCACGCTGCCGGGCGAGGTCTCGATCCTGATCGCCGACCTGGTGCGCGCGCAGTCGCCGCTGCGCGAGAACACGATCGTCGTCGGCTACGCCCAGGGGCACGTCGGCTACATGTTGCGGCCCGAGGACTGGATGCTCGGGGGCTACGAGCCGAGCGTGACGTTCTGGGGACCACTCGAGGCCGAGTCGATCACGGAGCGCTTGCTCGACTTGCTCCCGGTCGCGATGACGACCGAGCGCGAGGATGGCGCGGCCGCCGGCACCACGCGCGTCGCGACCGCGGTGGCCGTCGACGGCCTGCCGATCGACAACCCAGCACCACTGGCGGGCAGCGTGCCAGCCGAGGTTCCGGCGATCACGTGGGCCCGCACCGGGACGCCGGCACAGGCGCAACCCGCGGCGCAGATCTCGCGCGTGTCGGGCATCGCGACGTTCGTGTGGATCGGCGACGACCCGCAGGTCCGGACGCCGCACGTGACGCTCGAGGTCGAGACCAGCGCGGGCACGTTCGCGCCTGCGACGCGTGCGAGTGGCCGGAGCGTCGACGACGGCGAGATCGTGCTCGCGTACACTCCCTCGCCACTGCAGCGAACCGGCCCGCAGACCCACCTGTGGGTCGCCGAGTGGCAAGCCGTCCCGTGGCTCGGTGCACCGGCGCTCGATGGCCTCGACGGCCGCGGCGGGCTCCCGCTCGGCAACTACCGATTCCACGTCGAGGGCGAGGGCTGGACGCTCGACAGCACGCCGTTCGAGGTCGTGCGCGGAGGCGTCGCCGTCGTGCAGCCGCAGCGAGTCGGCGGCATGATCCGCGCGACCGCGACGTGGTACGCGCCAAAGGGCTGGCGGTACCTGGATGCGACCGTGCCGTCGAACCGGCCCGTGCCGATCCGCAGTCAACAGGTCACGATGGCGCTGCTCGCCGGCACGACGGTCCTCAGCACCGCGACGGTGACGACCGACGCGAGCGGGATCGCGCAGGTGGCAAACAACGCGGCCGCGACCGCGGTCAGGGTCACGGATCGATTCGGCAACGTGGCGGTGACCCCGCTCCCCTGAGGTCACGATCCTGTGATGGATCGTCCACACCCGCGGCGCAGCGATCTCGTGCAGTTACCCGTGGTCTTGTGCTTGCACTGACGGATGGGACAGATGCGTCCCATCCTGGCCCTGCTCGCTGCTGTCGCCGTGTGTACCGGCCTCGCAGTGCATTTCTTGCCACAGCACGAGGCGAGGGCGGCAGCGGTACAGGTGACGATCCGCTCGCACGACGTGCGCAGCATCGCGTTCGCCGGTGGCTGGGGCATGCCGTATGCCGCCCTGCGCGCTGCGGTCACGACCCGGCTCGGAGATTCGATCGACGAGGCGCAGCTCGAGCGCGACCGGCTGGCGGTCGAGCGCGAGCTCGCGTCACGCGGCTATCTCGCCGCACGCGTCGCCACCCCGTCGGTCACACGCCCGCCCGCGGGCGGTGCCTACCTCGTGTTCGATATCGAACGCGGTCCGCTGTTCAAGCTGCGATCGATCACGGTGACCGGTCCCGGCAAGGATCACGCAGGAGTCATCACGCTCGCGCGCGGCGATGATGCGCTCGGTGAACGGATCTCGCGCGCCGGGCAGTCGGTCACCGACACGCTCGCCCGCCACGGCAAGCACTCGCAGGTCGAGATCAAGCTCGCGACCGACCCGATCACGGCGACCGTCGACGTCGAGCTCGTCACGCGATAACGCCCTGGCGCGATATGCTGGTGACGTGGCCGTCGACCAGACGATGCCGGCTGTTCGCATCGCCGCAGGACGCTCACGCGTTCACGCCACTCGCACAGCTCGGCGCTGGTCCCGATGGCTCGGCGGTGCTCGCGCAGCGCGGCGACAAGCTCGTCGAGCTCCACACGCTGAGCTTCGGTGCGATCGATCCGCGATGGGTCGCACTCGAGGCGCGCATCTGTGCGATCGGTGCCATCGATCATCCGGCGGTGCGCCTCGTGCTCGCGCTCGAGCGCGACCCGGCGCGGGTCGTGCTGGAAGGCGATAGCTTCCCGCCGCTCGCCGAGTCCATCGAGCAGGGCACGCCGGCCCGATGCCGAGGTCCGTGGGGTGATCGACGCGGCGACCGCCCGCGATCCCGAGGCCCGGCCAACGATGCTGGCGCTCGTGCAAGCGCTCGGCGCAGCCACGCTTCACGGCAGCAGCCGCGCCACGCTACACCACGTCGAGCCGCCGCATCCGCCACGTCCTGCCGTCGGCACCACCGTCGGTCGGTTCGAGCTGGTCCGGCAGCTCGGCGCCGGCGCGATGGGCGAGGTGTGGGAAGCGCGGGACACGACGGGCGGCGCGAACGTCGCGATCAAGCTGCGCGCCCGGAGATCGCGCGCGACGCGGAGCTGCTGCGCCGGTTTCGCAAGGAGGCGCGCGTGCTCGGCACGGTCGGCAGCGCGTACATCGCGAATGCGATCGACCTCAACGAGGATCGCGGGCTGCACTATCTCGTGCTCGAGCTGGTCACCGGCGGCAGCGTCGGCGCGGCCCTCAAGCGCCAGGGCAAGCTGCCGGAGCGGCTCGCCCTCGCGATCGTCGGCGACGCGTGCCGCGCACTCGCGCAGCCGCATCGACTGGGCATCGTGCATCGCGATCTCAAGCCCGACAACATGATGTTCGTGCGCGCCGGCCTCGAGCTCGAGTCCTCGCCACTCGGCCAGCTGGTCAAGCTCGGCGATTTCGGGATCGCGCGCACCACCGAGGGGGTGCCGGAAGGCGCGACCCGCGGTGCGGGCAAGACGTGCCGAGTGCGCGCGCTGGCCGCACCCGTCGAGACCGCAGCCACGGTGATCCAGTGATCAGTCGCGACGCGGCGGGAGCTGTGCGGTCGGCCGGCCGCGCTCGTTCTCGCGCACGACGAACCGGTTGTGCCCCAGCTCGCGCCACCACGCGGCCCAGCGCTCGGCCGCGAGCTCGCGATCGCGGCGGGCCAGATCGTGGTGGTAGCCGAAGTACTCGCCGGTCAGCCGGCGCAGATCGTTGATCGCCGCCTCGCGGATGGTGTCGTCCTTGTGCGACAGGCCGTCGATCAGCCACTCGAGCCGGTGACGCATCCGGTTCGCGTCGAACCACTTGCGCCACTTCTTCTCGCTGGGGCCGAAGTCCTGCGCGGTCAACGCGGTCAAGGCGCGCCGCGCATGTTCGCCGCCGCGATCGGCGCGTTCGATCACGCCGATCAGATCTGCGATCGCATCGATATCACCGAGCTCGACGATCGCGGTCGCCGCCGCGTGCACGATCTCGGGATCGCTCGAGTGTACGGCGCGCCGCGCGCGGACCAGTGCCTGCCCGAGATCCATCATCGGATATCCCGCGAGCGCCTCGATCGCGCACTTGCGCACCCCGAAGTCCTGGTCGAACAACCGCTCGACGAGGGCATAGACCGCATTGCGCGGCCGCAGCTCGGCGCAGCACACCGAGGCGTAGAACCGGACGTCGCGCTGCGGGGACGACATCTTCTCGATCAGCAGCTCCGAGGCCACCGACCCGAGACCGATCACCAGCTCGAGCAGTCCGCCATACTGCGTCGCCCGCAGGTTGCGACCCGAGACCGCGAATCGCTCGACCCGCAACGTGCCGGGGAACCGCTTCATCAGCGCGCCGATCGACTCGGCCGGGCGCTCGACCGCCTCGGCCAGCGCGTCCTCGGCGAAGCCCTCCTTCGCGTTCTCGATCTCGGTCAGCACGTCATCGATCGGGCGCGGAGGTTCGGCATCGATCGACAGCTCGGTGCCCTGCTCGAAGCCGGGTGCCGACGGCTGATCCTCGGGCGCCTTCCACACCTCGTGCGACGTCTCCGACGGGCGAACGACGCGCTTGGTCGCGATCGCCTCCGCGTCGAGCTCGGCCACCGGCGCGTCGGCCGGCGCGCGATAGCCCGCGGATTTGTGCCTCACGATCAGACGACCGAGCGCATCTGACGCGGCGGTCGCGATCGGCAGCAGCTCGGTGACGTCCGCGAGCCGGGTGTCGCTGTGCACGCGATGCGCGACCACCAGCGCGACCACGCGATCGCGCAGCAGCACGGGGAGGATCAAGGCCGAGGGCGGGATCGTGCCGCCCATCCGCAGCATCATCGCGTCGATCCCGGGATCGCCGGTGACGATCGGCCCGATGTGAGGCTGGTGGTTCGACACCACGGTGCGAAACGGCGAGACCAGGTCGAGCGGGATGAGGACGGTCGGCACCTGCGTGACATCGAGGCCGGGCTCGGCAAGCGCGACGCGCCCGATCGCCGCGCCGCCCTGCACGGTCAGGAGGCCAGCCCAGCGCGCGCGACCACGCGCGGCCCGCAGCAGCGTGAGGAACACGGTGTCGCGATCCTCGGCGGTCGCGAGCAGCTCGCGCGCGCGCACGACCGGCAATGGGGCGTCGCGGCCCTCGGTGGAGATCGGGGAGGTCGGGCTGCGGCGCTGGGTGGTCCGCTGGGGGGCGCTGGGGGGGCGCTGGGGGGGCGCTGGGGGCGATCGAGCGCTCGCGTGGCCTCGGAGATCGGGACACTCGCCGTGCTCAGCGCCTGCGCGAACGACACGATCAGCCGGATCGCAGCGCCGGGGTCGCCAGGCCGCGGGACCTCGCGGATCGGACCACTCTCGGTCGCCGCGCGGTTCGGGGCGAGGCCGATCAGCGTCGGACGGCGACCGCGTGCGATGTCATCGATCGGCGGCTCCTCGATCTCCGGCTCGACGGGCTCGGTCGCAGGATCGATGACCTCGGTGTTCTCGTCGCTGAACGGCGGGATCGGGGTGCGGTCGGTGACCTCGACCGCGATCGGCACGGGGATCACCGGGTCGACGATCACGGTGCGCGCGCGGCCGACCGGCGTCGACGTCGGATCGACGTCGAGCGAGCGCGCCAGCGTGGTGAACCGCGCGGGCGGATCGAGGCCATAGGCCGACGCCAGCACGAGGTGCCAGCGATACTCGGGGGTGATCAGCGGCTGCAGCGGCCGGTCCACGAGGTCCGCGAGATCCTCGAGCTCGGAGATCTCGAGCGGCGCGCACACCAGCAGCCGGATCGCCTCACCCTCGAGCGCGAGCGGTACCGCGCGATACTTCTCCGCCATCTGGCGCGACATCAGCGCGAGTGCCGGCGGCTCGATCACCTGGCCCTCGTCGCGCGCCGCGGGTGGCAGGCCCGACGCCAGCGCGAGGTACTGGGTCAGCCGCTCCTCGGGCACGAGGTTCATCTCGAGCAAGATCGTGTCGAGGCTTCCGCCGTAGATGACCTGGCGCTGAAACGCCTTCTCCATGCGCTTCACGCCGACCAGGCCGTCGCGGACCAGCAACGAGCTCAGTCGCGACGGCATTCCACCCGCCTCATGCCCTGATCACGTAAGTACCGGCGATCCAGTCCTGGAGGGCTCGCTTCTCGCTGTCGAAGCCCATCCACAGGAATCCGAGGAACAGCGTCGCGGCGCTCGCGAGGTAGCCGGCGCAGCGGGCCGCGCAGCGGGCCGGGGAGGGCCGCTCGCCGTAGATGTCGATCACGCGCAGCTTGAGCAGTCGCATCCCGAGCGTGCGCCCGAGGACGATGTGACACACGAGCAGGTAGACGAGGCCGAGCGCGACGAACAGCACGAACGCCATCACCAGCGCCGGATCGGTCGCGAGCACGAGATCGATCCAGAGATCGAGATCGAACAGACCCGGGCGATGCGCCATCGAGACGTCGGCGATCTTGCTGACCAGCAACGTGATCAGCAGCGCGACCGGGATCACGATCGCGAGATCGACGATCGCCGCGACCAGCCGCTTCCAGAACCCGGCGACGTGCACGACCTCCGGATCGCGCTTGGTCGCGCCACGCAGGAAGTGGTCGCTCGGGGTCTCGTTGGGAGTCGTCTCGGCGCGCACCAGGGGCATGGCATTCTCACCCCGCAGGAGGGCCGGCTCGTGCTCCGACATCGTCGATTTGTAGCGTGGTGCCGTGGTGGAACGCAAATATGCGCCCTCCCTGGGGTTCCCGCGGGTCGCTCGCTGTAGCTTCGCGACATGCGACGTGGAATCTCGGGTCTTTGGGCGCTCCTCGTCGCCTGCGACCCGCAGTCGTCGCCGCCGCGGCCCCCGCCCGTCGTGACCCTGGACGCCGCGGTGATCGACGCGGCCCCGCCCGAGCGCGCGCGGGTCCTGGTCCCCGAGACCGCTCCGGCGCGCCGGCTGTGGACGCACGAGCTCCGCGATCGCGAGACGTTCGAGGCCTACTCGAAGGAGATCGGCAACGAGCGGTTCGCGAAGTTCGTGATCGATCTGCGGTCGAACGCGATCTACTACTTCGACGTCAACGTCTATCCGGTCCACAAGGACTTCGTGTTCGGCGAGCTCTACAACACGCCGCAGACCAAGCAGGCCGTCCGCGTGTTCGACCGCAACTACACGGCGACAAAGGTCGACTTCATGATGTGTTACCTGGTCCATCACCGGAACCAGGACGTCTGGACGTTCGCGTTCTGGGATGGCGACAAGGCCACCGCCGCGCAGGTCACGCGGGCGTACAAGCGGATGAAGGAGACGTTCTTCCTCGGCGACAAGATCCGCTATCGCCCCGACTCCAACTTCCAGGAGACGGTCGCGAAGCAGCTGACCGACGTCCCGGTCGTGCTCAATGACGAGCTGTACAAGCTCGCTGACTACGCCGCGTTCAACAAGGGCGTCGCGGTCGGGCCCCTGCGGATCGTCATCAAGGTTGACGACAGCACGACGTTCGCGCCCGAGGACATCATCGTGCTCGCCGCGACGCTGCCCGATATCACGCCGGTCGCGGCCATCATCTCCGAGACGTTCTCGTCGCCGCTGTCCCACGTCAGCCTGCGCGCGAAGGGCTGGGGCATCCCGAATGTCGGGCTGCGGGGTGCGTCGACCAAGCTCGCCGCGCTTTCAGGTAAGCAGGTCTACTTCGAGGCCCGTGACGCCAACTACGTGCTGCGCGAGGCGACCCAGGCAGAGCTCGTTGCAGAGCGCGCACGGCGCGAGACCAAGGTCGTCGTCACGATCCCGAAGCCCGATCTCTCGGCGACCGAGCTCGAGCCGCTGTCGACGATGACCGAGGACGATGTCCATCGCTACGGGGCCAAAGCATCGAACCTCGGGGTGATCCTGCACGCGAAGCTCCCCGGGTTTTCGGTCCCGCCCGGCTTCGGCGTGCCGTTCAAGTACGCGGTCGCGCACCTCGCGGCGGCCGGGCTCGACAAGCAGCTGGCGGCGCTGTTCGCCGATCCGGTGGCGGCGGGCAATGCCGCGCTGCGCAAGCAGAAGCTCGAGCAGATCCGGCGCGCGATCATCGCCGCGCCGATCGATCCCGCGCTGTGCGACCGGGTCGTCCAGGCGCTCGAGACGCTGCCCGCCGAGCGCGGCGTGTTCGTGCGAAGCTCCCACAACGCCGAGGATCTCCCGACGTTCTCGGGCGCCGGGCTGCACGACACGTTCCCGAACCAGAAGGGCAAGGACGCGGTGTGCACCGCGCTCAAGCAGGTGTGGGCGAGCGCGTGGAAGCTGACGGCCTACGACGCGCGTGCGCATGCGGGCATCGATCAGTCGACTGTGGCCGCGGGTGCACTCGTCCAGACCGGCGTCGCCGCGACCGCCGCGGGCGTGCTGGTGACCGTGCATCCGACCGACCCGACCGACGAGAAGAACTACACGATCAACGCGAAGAGCGGGCTCGGCATGGCGGTCGTCGACGGTCGCAAGGTGCCGGAGAGCCTGCTGGTCAGCTGGTACAACCACGGCATCCGCGTGCTATCGCGGTCCGACGAGGACACCAAGCTCGTGTTCGACGAACGTGGCGGGATCCGCGAGGTCCCGAACCCGAACCTGGGCAAGCCGGTGCTGACCAACAAGATGGCGATCGATCTCGCCGACGCCGCGAAGCGGCTGACCAAGCTGTTCAACAACCCGAAGCTCGATATCGAGTGGGTGTACGCCGGCAGCGAGCTCTTCATCGTGCAGACCCGCCCGCTGGTCGGTCAGTAGCTCACTCGCGGCTCCCGTCCAGCGCGAAGAAGCCGTGCTGGTCGTGCACGACCGCCGGACCGCCGCCCGTCGAGCCGTCATAGAGCCGCTCGAGCGCGAGCTGGCCGCCGGTGATCATGTAGACGCCGACCGGCGACGAGCGGCTGGGTCGGTCCCCGTCGCCCCGCTCCGCGCGATACCAGACAGCGAGCTTCGGGCCGTCATATCGCAACGCGATGGTCGTTGCCCGCGTGCGCGGGAACGCGATCCGCTCCGCACACCGGGTTCGGTCACACGATCGCAGCTCGGCTGTGGTGCCGGCGCTGGTCAACGCGAACCGATCCGGCGTGCACGCGATCTCGTTGACCTCGAGGTCGGCGCCGAGATCCTGAACCTCGCGCCACGCCTGCCCGGTCTCCGAGAACAGGAGGTGACGGCCGCGGACCACCGCCCAGATCGCGGTCCCGGCGCGACAGGTCTCGAGGCGCTGCTGCTTGGCCTCGGCGGGTTCCGGCCAGGAGAGCGACGCGACCTGGACAGGTCCCGCTCCCTTCGCGTCGAACGTGTGGGCTTCGAATCGCACCGGGCCCCGGCCGGGCTCGGACATCACGAGCGTCGAGCCATCCGCGAGCTGGGTCGCCTGGTCGGCCGGGACGAAGGGCTTGCCGCCGAGCCCGGGCGGTCGCACGAACGTCTTGCCGCCATCGCGCGAGCGCAGCAGGTAGTGCTGGCCCACTCCGTCTGGGCCGGCAACGACGCTGATTCTTCCGTCGGGCTCGAGCAGGATCTGATCGACGACGGGGACGCTCAGCCGTGTGCGGGCCCGCCAGGTACCGTCGACGAGCAAGGACACGCGATAGGGTGACTCGGCGTCGTCTGGCTGCTCGCGGGCGACCGCCACGAACCCACGATCGGACCAGTCGTAGCGCTCGAACCAACCGCGGGGCATGCCCTTCGTGGTCCACCGCGTCCCGTCCTTCGTGCGCGCGAGCGTGTAGGTGCCGTCGCCGTTATCGTACCGGACCTGAAGCTCGTCACTCGCGAAGACGACGCGACTCCCGTGTGACGTCTGCGTCTCGGGCGACTGCACGCGCTCGAGCAGCGTGAGCTCGCGACGGCAGCTCGGAGCAACCACGCTGGCCAGCCCGACCTTCGTGGCGAGCTGATTCGTCACGCGCGAGAGCGATTCGACCCAGGTGCACAGCTCGCTGCTGAGCGACTCAGGTTGCCCGACACTGATCGCCGGATACTCGATACCACGCGGTGGGTCGAGGCCGAGCTCTTCCGCTACCTCACCGAGCCGCTCCTGAAGTCGCTCGGTTTCGCTTTCGCACGGATCTTCCGACTCGTGCAGATCGTAGACGAGCGCACCGGTCACGACGTCGGGCTGGCCGTTGTGCAGACACTTCATCAGCTTGTCGTGGTCGGCAATGATGTGCTGGACCTGCGCGACCTGCTCGGCGCGGTGGTGGTCGGCGGCCCGGCGCTTCCACATCTGCTTGCCGACGATCATCGCGACGATGACGAGCCCGACCACGATCCCCCACACTACCAGCACCTTCCGGAACTCGGCTTGCTGCTTCACCCGTCGACGCTAGCACCGATGCGCGCGAGATCGCGCTCGCGATCTTAGCTCCGGGTCGCGGCGCGAATCAGCGCCACCGCGACGACGGGCGCGGTCTCCGCGCGCAGGATGCGTGGGCCGAGCCCGGCCGCGGTGAACGCAGCCAGCCGCGCGAGCTCGTCGGATGCGAGGCCACCCTCGGGGCCGCTCGCGATCGTGACGTCGGTGGCGTCACCTGCCTCGATCACCGCATCGGACGCCGGGTCGAGCACGATCCGCACGCCGGTCACGCCCATGATCGCCGTCGCGAGATCCGGCGCCAGCTCGATGCTCGGTACCTGGGCCCGCCCACACTGGCGCGCCGCAGCCTGCATCGCCGCACGATACTTCGCGAGCCGGGCATCGCGTCGCGCATCGTCGAGCCTGACCACCGAGCGCGCGGCAGGCCACACGACGATCGCGTCGGCGCCGACCTCGACCAGCTTCTCGAGGCAGCTGTCCATCCGATCACCCTTGATCAGCGGCACCAGCACGCGGATCAGCGGAGGTCGCGCGGCGATGTCCTGCGGCGGCTCGACGGCGAGCAGCGTCTGCGCGTCCGAGATCCGCAGGATCGTCGCGTTCGCGCGGCGGCCCGCTCCGTCGCACAGCTCGACCCGATCACCGACCCGCGCGCGTCGCACGCGGCCGAGGTAATGATGCTCGTCGCCGGCCACCGCGAGCTCGCCGGCGACCAGGCGTGCGGGGTCGACGAAGATCCGCATCCGCTCAGATCATCGCACCAGCGTGACCGACGACCACTGCGGATCGTCGGTGCTGGGACGAACGCGCACCCGGCGCAGCCCTGCGGCTTCGAACTCGACGGCGATCGGCTCGGCCTGGGGCGTCAGCAAGCCGGACAGGATCAGCGTGGCGCCCGGCTCGAGGTGCGAGATCAGCGCCTCGCGCAGCTCGCGCAGCACGTGCGCCTGGATGTTCGCGAGCACGAGCGGAAACTGCTCGGCGACCTGGGACAGGGTCTGGGTGCTCGCCGCGATCCGATCGGCGACCCGGTTGTGCGCGGCGTTGTCGCGCGTGGCGTCGACCGCGATCGGATCGACATCGACCGCGACACACGTGGTGTCGGGCCAGCGCTTGACCGCGGCGATCGCGAGGATCCCCGAGCCGCAGCCGACGTCGAGCACGCGGATCGGCGTGATCTCGCGATCGGCGAGCTCCTGCAGCTCCTGGAGCACGAGCCGGGTGCTCGCGTGGGTGCCGGTGCCGAATGCCATGCCGGGGTCGAGGTCGATCACGACGTCGCCGGGGCTTGCGTCATGGTGCTCCCAGCTCGGCACGACCACGAACTGGCGGGTCAGCCGGGTGACCTTGAAGTAGCGCTTCCAGGCATCGCGCCACTCGGCCTCGGGCTGCGCGGAGTCGGTGCGCATGCGCGCCGGGTCGACGGCGAGGCCATGGGCCTGCCAGCGCGAGACCGCGTCGCGCGTCTGCGTGATCGCCTCGGCCGCGTCATCGCGCGCGACCCAGAACACGATCTCGTCGCCGCGCTGCTCGCTACCAGCAGCTGCGGCGGGAACTTCGGACACGATCAGCGCGGCGACGTCATCGACATCAGCCGCGCCAACCGGCACGACGACCTCGACCCAATCAGTCATGCCAGGCGCGCGCGCAGGATCAGCGCGTCGGGGCGGGCGTCACGCGGCGCTTCATCTCACGGCGAAGGCGCTTGCGAGCCTCGCGCGTCTTGCGCTTCTTCTTGACGCTCGGCTTCTCGTAGAAGCGGCGACGCTTGAGCTCCTGCAGGATGCCTTCTTTCGACATCTTCTGCTTGAGGATCTTCATCGCCTTCTCGAGGCTGTCGCGAACCTCGACTTCGACGGGTTTTCCGAACGTGTTCTCCATAGGAAGGCACAGTGGGTACCCGATCAGGGGGCACCAGGTCAAGTGATGGGTTTCAAGCCTTGTGCTTGTAGAACAGCGTGATCGTGAGGCAGTGGAACTCCGAGTCGCTGCTCTGGGTCACGATCTTGTCGACGATCTCGTGGTCAGGATGGCTGCGGATCCAGTCCGTGATCAGCTCTCCGAGAAGCTCGCGCTCCTTGGCCTTGGTCGCGGAGAAGACCTTCACGCCAGTGACGTCGATCAACCGGCCCTCATCTGATGCTGCTTGCGCTCGTGCCACGGCAACTCTCCTTCACGTCAGAACGGCATTTCGCCGCGTTGGTGCCCCACTCTACTCGGGATCAGATTCCAGTCAACCAACACAATTCCGATATCGGTGAACTCTGGGTGAGCAGGTAGGCATGGTTAGCGCCGCTACGTGCGTTGCTTCTGTAAGTGCGCGATCGGCTGGCAACCCTTTCGTGGACTGGTAGTGTCCGCGCACCTATGGGTCTGCTTCGAAGTCTGGCGCTGCTGGTCACGCTCGTTCCGTTCACCGTGCTCGCGCAACCTGCACCTGCCCCCAAACCTACCCCCAAGTCACCGCCCGCACCACCACGGCCGAAGGCGGCGGGCAAGCTGCCTTCGATCGACACGTTCACGCTCACCAACGGCCTCCAGGTCGCGGTGCTCGCGAGCGAGGCCAGCCCGGTGGTCGCGGTTCAGGTCTGGTACCACGCCGGTAGCAAGGACGAGCCTCGCGACCGCCGCGGCTCGGCCCACATGTTCGAGCACATCATGTTCAAGGGAACCAAGAACATGCGGGCCGAGGCCCACGCGCAATTCTTGAACGGGCTCGGCGGCGTGGTGAACGCGCAGACCGAGGAAGACGCGACGCACTACATCAACACGCTGCCCGCCGAATACCTCGACTTCGCGATCCGGCTCGAGGCCGAGCGCATGCGTAACCTCGTGTTTCGCCCCGACATGCTCGCGGCAGAGCGCGAGGTGGTGAAGGAGGAGATCCGCCAGCGCGAGAACTCGCCGCTGCAGAAGGGCTTCCTGCGGTTCCTCTCGGTCGCCTACACCAAGCACCCGTATGCCTGGACCGCGGGTGGCACGATCAAGGATCTCGATCAGACGTCGCCCGACGATCTGAAGAAGTTCTACGACACCTATTATCAGCCCAACAACGCGCTGCTCGTCGTCGTTGGCAAGACCACCGCCGCCGCGGTGAAGGCCTCGGCCGAGAAGTGGTTCGGTGCGCTCGCGAAGGCGCCTGCACCGCAGCGCCCGTCGCTGCAGGCCGCGGAGCCGGCGCAGACCGCGAAGCGTCGCGAGGTCGTCGAACCGAGCCAGATCGGGCTGACGCTTGTCGGCTATCACGTGCCTCCCGCAAAGGACAAGGACATCTACGCGCTCCAGGTCGCGTCGATCATCCTGGGCGCTGGCGAGTCGTCGCGGCTGAAGCTGCGGCTCAAGACGAACGATCCCAAGACCAAGCGGCCGTACGCGCTCGACGGTGGCGTGGAAGCGTTCATCCGCGAAGAGCCCGGCATCGTCGTCGCGCTCGGCGCGTTCCTCGATCCGTCGCAGGCGGATCAGGTCGAGGTGGCAATCTTCGACGAGGTCGCGAAGCTCGGTGCGCGCGGCCCGACGGCCGACGAGCTCCGCAAGTCGAAGAACCAGGTGCAGGCCGGGTTCCTGTTCTCGCTCGAGGATGCGCAGGGGCTCGCCCAGGCGATCGGCAGGTCGTGGATCCTGACTGGTGATGGCACCGCGTTCATGCGCGACATCGACGAGATCGAGAAGGTGACGACCGCAGACGTCGCGCGCGTCGTCAAGAAGTACATGGCACCGGCCCAGGCGACGATCGTCGTGATCCCGCCACGTGCCCAGGGCGCCCCCGCACCGGCTCCTGCCCCGGCCCCCGTCCCCGGAAAGACCAAGTGATGAAGTTCCTGCTCGCACTCGTTGTCCTCGCGGCCTGCGGTCCCAAGGCCACCTCCGTCGTCCCCGTGCTCCCCGGCGATGGCGACCAGAACGTTGCCAAGCCGACCCAGCCGGGCAAGCCGACCGCCGCCGATCCGTGGGCCGGTCGCACCGATCTGATCTCCGCCCCGGCGCCGCGCCCGCCGGGCCCGGTCGAGCTCCCGAACATCGAGGAGTTCAAGCTCGCGAACGGGCTCGCCGTCCACGTCGTGAAGAGCGACCGGCTGCCGATCACCAGCCTCCAGCTCGCGATCAAGGCGGGCCGGATGCACGAGCCGCGCGCGCGCCTCGGCGTTGCCGAGTTCACCGCGAACATGCTGGTCAAGGGGACCAAGCGCCGCAACGCAGTCGCGCTGGCCAAGAAGATCGACTTCGTCGGCGGCACGATCGGCGCGGACGCGACGTTCGAGGCCACGCTGCTGTCGTGCAGCGTGCTCGCGAAGAACCTGCCGACCTGCCTCGAGCTGCTCCCCGAGATGATCACGCAGCCGAGCTTCCCCGACTCCGAGCTCGCGAAGATCCGCGACCAGATGGTCGGCATCGTGCGCCAGCGGCTCGACGACGCCGGCACGCTCGCCTCGGCGCACGTGCAAAATCTCCTGTGGGGACCCGAGCACGTCCGCGGCTGGATCAACAGCGAGCAGTCGGTCGCGTCGATCCGGCGCGAGGACCTGATCGCCTGGCACAAGCAGTGGTTCGTTCCGGCCAATGCGATCCTCGTCGTCGCCGGTGATGTCGACGCGAAGAAGCTGAAGGCCCAGCTCGAGGCCTCGTTCGGTCGCTGGGCCAAGGGCCCGGTCCCGCCGGCACCTTCGTTCAAGGAGCCGGGCCTGTCGGGCAGCCGGATCCGCCTGATCGACAAGCCGGGCCAGACCCAGACCCACATCCGGATCGCGCAGTTCGGCATCAAGCACGACGACCCGCGGTTCTTCGACACCCTGGTGTGGAACTACGTGCTCGGCGGTGGCGGCTTCAGCTCGCGGCTGACCAAGGTCGTGCGCGTGGATGGCGGCAAGGCGTACGGCGCCAGCTCGAGCTTCGATCGCAACCTCGACAAGGGCTCGTTCGTCGCCGCGACGTTCACGCGCAACAGCGAGGCGCTGACCACGACCAAGCTGATGCTCACCGAGATCGCGCGGATGGCCAAGGACGGGCCCAAGCCCGAGGAGGTCGCGAGCGCGACCGCGAACATCGCCGGCGGCTACGCACTCCGCTTTCAGGCTGCGGCTGATGTCGGTGGCGCGCTGATCGGTGCCGAGCTGCACGGGTTCGGTCGCGAGTACCTGCAGAACTATCCGGTGCTGATCGGCAAGGTCGACATCGCGTCGGCCAAGCGTGCCGCGAGCGAGATCCTCGATCCCAGCGCGTACGTGATCGTGATGGTTGGCGACGCGAAGGACCTCGAGCCCCAGCTGAAGAAGGAAGGCTGGCGCTACCAAAAGGTGTCGTTCGCCGAGCCGATCACGCCCACGGTCTCGCAGCCCGATCAGCCGATCGATCCCAAGCAGGCCGCGGCCGCGAAGAAGCTCGTCGACGAAGCGATCGTCGCGAAGGGTGGCAAGGCCAAGCTCGCCGCGGTCAAGGGGTTCAAGATGATCGCCGTCGGTACCACCACGATCCGCGGCCAGACGGTCCCGGCCGAGATCGAGCGCGTCTACCAGCTGCCAGACAAGATGCGGATCGACGCCATGCTCGCCCAGCGGATCAAGGTTGTCGTCGCGGTCGACGGCAAGAAGGGCTGGCAGCTCGCGCCCAACAAGGACGGCACGGCGATCGAGCTCACCGACATCGTCGGGCCCGACATCACGCAGATCGAGTTCGAGCGCTGGCGCGAGCCGGAGCTCATCCTGCTCCGCGCATCCGAGCCCAGCGCAAAGGTCTCGACCGCCCCCGACGAGACGATCGCCGGCAAGCCGCACTCGGTCCTGAAGATGCGTTCGCCGTTCGGCATCGAGGTCTCGCTGTTCATCGACAAGCGGACCAAGCTGATCACCCGGATGGGCTACAGCGAGGGCGGCACCGCCGAGACCGACGAGTTCGCCGACTACAAGGACGTCAAGGGCCTCAAGATCGCGCACAAGCGGAACAGCGCGGGAGCCGAAGGCCGCACCACCGCGCTCGAGCTCAAGGCCGTCGAGCTCGACCCGAAGGTTGACGCGAAGCTGTTCGACAAGCCGGCCGCCGCGCCGAAGTGAAGGCGGTCGCGATCGCCGTCGCACTGGGCCTCGGGGCCGGGACCGCAGTGGCGCAGCCCCGCGCGCTCGCCGAGCCGAGCCAGATCCGCGAGGCCACGCCGCCAACGGTCGAGCTACTCACGTTCGGCATGGGCGAGGTGATCTTCGAGAAGTTCGGCCACGCCGCGATCTGTCTGCGCTACGTCCAGTACGACAGCATCTGCTTCAACTACGGCGTCACCGACTTCGCCGGCGGTGCCTCGATGGTGTGGCGATTTCTCCGCCAGGACCAGGAGTTCTGGGTCGAGCCCTCGGCGTACGACGACCTGATCGCGTTCTACACCGAAGAGGATCGCGACATCTGGCGGCAGACGATTCCGCTGTCACCTGCGGGCGCTAGAAACCTCGAGGCCGCGCTGTGGGACAGTCTCCGGCCCGAGCGCCGCAACTACGTCTACGATCACTTCTTCAACAACTGCACGACGATCATCCGCGACCTGATCGATCGTGCGACCGACGGCCGCCTGCGTGCCGCCACCCGCAAGCCGTTCGCACTGACCTATCGCGAGCTCGGCCAGCGTGGGCTCGCCGAGATGCCCGCGCTGTTCTCGCTCACCGACTTCGTGCTCGGCCGCCAGATCGACGACCACCCGAGCGAGTGGGCGGCGATGTTCCATCCCGACAACCTCCGTATCGAGCTCGCCAGCAAGCTCGGCGCCGAGCCCGAGCTGATCCATTCCCGGACAGGTCCGGCGTTCCCGACCACGGGCTCCTCGGGTCGGCTCTACACGTTCGCGCTCGCGCTGCTGTTCACGCTGCCGCTCGTGGTCGCGCGGCTGCTTCGCCGGTTCGAGCGCGCGGCGCTGAGCATCGCGACGCTGTACCTCGCCGGCTGGGGCATCGTGCTCTACACGCTCGTCGCGATCTCCTCGATCGAAGGCGTGCGCTGGAACGAAGCGGTCCTCGTACTCACGCCGTTCGATGTCGTGCTCCCGTTCCTTTCGCGTGCGCGGCGTCGTCGGTATGCCGAGGTCCGATGTGTAGGCCTGGCGATCGTCTCCGCGCTCTGCGTCATCGGTATCCTCCATCAACCACTGTGGATCCCGATCCTCACGGCCTTCATGCCACTCGCATTGATCGTGGTGGTGCCCGCGTTCGAAATGCTGCCGAGAAGGTGAGTCCGCGCCGGGGATCGTTTAAGGTCGGCGCCTATGGGTGACGTCCTCACTCGCCTCGCGCGCTCGCTCTCGATCTGCCTCGCGGTTGCCCTCGTCGCTTGCTGGGCCCCCACGGCGGATGCCGGGACCGGCAAGACCAAGTCGTCGAGCGTCGAGCGCCCGAGCAAGTCGAGCAAGTCGAGCAAGTCGAAGCAGCGCAAGAAGCGGGTCGCGAAGAAGTCGAAGCGCGAACGGAAGCGCGAGCGCGAACGCGCGCGGCAGCGGGCAGCGGCACCGATCGACGAGGCCGCACTCGCGAGCGAGATCGTGGCGAGCGAGTACGTCGCGGAAGGCACGCTCGACATCCGGGACGCGGATGCGGTCAACGCGGTGTTCCCGGACCTCAGCACGTGGGTTCACCCGATCGTGGGCACGGAGGAGCGGGTGTCATCGTTCCCGGGTCGCGAGTTCGGTGCGCGGCGCGGTGGCATCAGCAACAGCCGCGGCTGCGGCGGTGGCCACTGCGGCACCGATCTGCATGCCGAGCGTGGACGGCCGATCGTCGCGGTCGCGACCGGCATCGTCGTCCGGGTCGAGCGACGCCGCAGCGGGGGCGACGGCATGAGCGGTCGCCACGTGAGGCTGCGCCATCCCGACGACACGTTCACCACCTACATGCACATGGACAGCGTCGTGGACGATCTCGAGATCGGCGACGAGGTCACGGCGCGCCAGCAGCTCGGGACCCTGGGCTCGACCGGCGTGTCTACCCACACACCGCACCTCCACTTCTCGCTGGAGATTCCGGTCAAGAAGGACAACGGCACCGGTGATCACAAGAGCGACTTCACGCGCTGGATCGACGCGGCGCCATTCCTCGATCAGGCCACGATCGTCGACCGGGCCGAGCGCAAGCACGCGACCAAGCCGAACATCTGAGCTCGTGCCTGGTTCAAGCCTGGGCCTGCGCCTGGAGCTGGAGCCGCGCGAGCGACGAGTTCAGGCGATGCGCAGAGCTCGCTGCCGAGGCGATGCAGAACAGGTGGAACAGCAGGCCGGGCAAGATCAGCGTGTAGCCGGCGCTGACGAGGAAGAACCACATCAGGGCCGACAGGAGGCGCCCGGTGTAGAGCTGGCCCGCGCCGGGTACGAACAGGCTGAGCCCGGCGGCGAGCAGCGGCGACGCCTGGCGGCCGTTGCGGATCGCGAGGGGCGTGGTGAGGGCGGGGATGAGCGCGCGCGATTGGGTCGGCGGCGGCGCGGGTTCGTGACGCGGCATGAGCTTCTGGCGATCGGCGACGACGTAGATCACGGTGCCGTCGTCCTCGATCTCCATCGAGATGCGGTCGCGCGCGGTCAGGTTGTCGAGCACCTTCTCCGCATCCTCGATCGAGCACGGCGTGAAGTAGGCCAGCGCGGGCGCGGTGATCTTCGCGTCGGTGGTGTACGCGAGCTCGAGCAACCGATGCTCGATCACGTTGGTGTCGGTCGTGCGCTTCGGGATCATGGCTTGCCTCCAACGGCTTTCCACGTCGCCGCGGTGATGGATTGCTTGACGTCGTGGATCGCTTTCCACGGGTCGTGCTCGAGCGATGCGAGGCGACGTGGAACCGTCTGCGTGGTGAAGGCCGCCGGATCGACGCCGTGCGCGAGCTCCTCCCAGGTGATCGGGACGGCGACCGGGGCGCCATCGCGGGCGCGCGGCGAGTACGGCGCGATGAACGTCGCGTTGCGACCGTTGCGCAGGTAGTCGACGAAGATCTTGTCGCGGCGGGCGCGCTTGGCCATGTTCGACGTGTAAGCGGCAGGGTCGTCGCGCTCCATCTGCTCGACGATCGCCTTCGTGAACGACTTGAGCTCGTCCCAGCTCTGGCGGCGCTCGAATGGCGCGACGACGTGGAGCCCCTTGCCACCGGTCGTCTTCACGAAGCTGGTGAACCCGAGGTCGTTGAGCCGGCGTCGCATGTCGAACGCGGCGAGCGCGACCCGATCCCACGCGAGGCCCTCGTCGGGATCGAGATCGAACACCATGAGGTCGGGGCGCTCGGGCTTGTCGGCGTGCGAGCCCCAGGTGTGGATCTCGAGCGTGCCGAGCTGTGCGAGCGCGACCAGGCCGGGCATGTCATCGACCGTCATGTAGTCGACGACCTCGCCCTTGTCCTCCGTGATCGGCAGCTTGTGGATCGCGGACGGTGAGCCGGCGAGCACGTGCTTCTGGAAGAAGCAGGGCTTCTTGCGCCCCTCCGGACAGCGCACCAGCGTCAGCGGCCGGTTGCCCACGTGCGGCAGCATCCATTCGGAGACCACGGCGAGGTACGCGAGCAGCTGGCCCTTGGTGATGCCCTGCTCGGGGTAGAGCACCTTGTCGAGGTTCGTCAGCTTGAAGCCGAGCGGGAGCTGGGCGACCAGCTCTTCGGGCCGAGGCAGCGGCTGGTCGCGCTTGGCCGTGGCGATCCGGGTGGCCCGCTTCTGCGCGACCGAAGGCTCGGCCGTGCGGTTCGATTGCCAGACGCGATCGGGCGCCGCCGCGATCTGCTCGACCGTGCGGCCCGAGATCACGCTTTCGGGACGGGCCTCGACGATGTCGAGCTTCTCGTCGGCCGCCTCGTCGCGGCTCTTGAACAGCAGCCAGTTCTCGGTCTTGTCGGAGCCCTTCGTCCGCACGAGGTGCCAGCGCCCCGACAGCTTCGCGCCGGTCAGCGTGAACGTCAGGCGGCCGCGCTTCATCGCGTCGCTGGCATCGCCTTCGGCTTGCCAGGTGCCGCGGTCCCACACGACGACGATGCCGCCGCCGTACTGGCCGGCAGGGATGATGCCTTCGAAGTCCGCGTAGTCGAGGGGGTGATCCTCGGTGCGGACGGCGAGCCGGCGCTCGCTGGGCGACAGGCTCGGGCCCTTCGGCACCGACCACGACCACAGCACGCCCTGGTGCTCGAGCCGGAAGTCGTAGTGCAGCCTGCGCGCAGCGTGCTTCTGGATCACGAAGCTGTCGCCGGCTGGCTCCGATTTGTTCGCAGGTGCGCGCGCACCGCTCGGTTCGGGCGTGCGCTCGAAGTCGCGCATCGAGCGATATTTCGTCAGCTTGGTGGCACTGCGAGCCATGCGCTGCGGTAAATGCACACGGCGTGCGAGCTGCATCTCGGGCCCGCATGGCGCACGTGTTTGTCGGCACCAGTGGCTGGGTCTACCCCGGCTGGCGAGACCACCTGTACGCCGATGCCCCGGTGCGGCGCTGGCTCGAGATCGCGTCGCGCACGTTCGATGCCCTCGAGATCAACGGCTCGTTCTACACCCAGCTCAAGCCCGAGACCTACGCCCGATGGGTCCGCGAGACACCGGATGACTTCCGGTTCGCGCTCAAGGGCCACCGCTTCGTCACCCACTACAAGCGCCTGAAGGATGCGGAGCCGTCGATCGTGCGGCTGCGCGATCAGGCGAAGCACCTCGGCGAAAAGCTGTCGGCGTGCGTGTGGCAGCTGCCCTCGAACTTCGGCGCCGACGTGCCGCGGCTCGAGGGCTTTCTGCGCGCGCTGCGGGTGTGGCCGGAGGTCCGCCACTCGCTCGAGCTGCGGCATCGCTCGTGGTTCGTGCCCGAGGTCGTGGATCGGCTGCGCGAGGCCCGCGTGGCGGTGTGCCTCAGCGACGCGCCGGACTTTCCGCTGTGGCGCGAGCTGACGACCGATTTCGTCTACGTGCGCCTGCACGGCCACACGCGCAAGTACGCGTCGAGCTACAGCACGCCGAGCTTGCGGCGGTGGGCCGATGACACGCGGCGCTGGCTCGACGAGGGCCGCGACGTTCACGTCTACTTCGACAACGACGCCGAGGGCCACGCAGTGCGCAACGCGCTGACGTTCAAGGCCCTCGTGGCCGGATTGCCGCCGCCAGCTCGTCTATCGGTAACGCGTTCAACACGTCCTGCTTCCGGAGCCGGGCGCGCCGCGCCATCGCGACCGCGAACCGCGTCGCGTCGAGCCCCTTCGTGGAGTGCGCGTCGCACGACAGCACGAACTTGATCCCGCGCGCCTTGGCCTTGCGCGCATTCACCGGATCGAGATCGAGGCGATACGGATCGCCGTTGATCTCGATCGCCGCGCGTGACTCCGCGATCACGTCGAGCACCTCGTCGAGCCGGACCGCGATCGGATCCCGCCGCAGCACCAGGCGGCCGAGCGCGTGGCCCCAGATCTTGAAGAACGGCGAGCTCATCGCGGCGATCAGCCGGTTCGTCGTCGCGTCTTCATCCTGCTTGTAGCGCTGGTGGACACTCGCGATCACGAGGTCGAGCTCGCCGATCATCTCCATCGGGACGTCGATCGTGCCGTCGGCGAGGATGTCCGCCTCGGTGCCGCGCAGGATGCGAGCATCGGGTGCCTCGAGGCCGGCGATCTCCTCGGCTTGCGCGCGGAGCGCGGCGATGTCGAGCCCGCCGGCATACGAGGCGGCTGCCGAGTGATCGGTGATCGTGATCGCGTCGAAGCCGCGCTCGGCGGCGGCGCGGGTCATCTCGCCGACCGAGTGCTTGCCGTCGCTGTACGTGGTGTGGCAGTGGAACGCGGCCGTCAGATCATCGAGCGTGATCAGATCCGTGAACCGATCACCAGCGAGCGCGGCCGTGATCTCGTCGGTCCCGTCGCGGACCTCGGGAGGGATCCAGGGCAGGCCGAGCGCGGTGTAGACCAGCTGCTCGTCGTGGGCCTCGAGCTTGTCGAGCGCCATACCTCGATCCGCCGCGCGCGTGCGCAGCAGCGCGACGTGCTCTTCGGACCCGGTGGCCACGACCTGCGCCCAGCCAAACCGCGCGGGCGGCACGACACAGACCTCGGCGCGCAGCCCGCCGGCGAGGAACCCGATGATCGGCGCGTGCGGGTCATCCGCGTTGCGATTGACCGAGGTCACGAGCGCGAAGCTCGCGAGCCGGTCTGCGACCGCGTCGCGATCCTCCGAGGCCACCGCATACGCGAGTCGATCGACGACCTCGCACCAGCGTCGCACCGGGCCGCAGATCTCGACGCGCGAGACTGCGGGCTCCGCGCTGAGATAGTGCGCCAGCGAGCTCGCATGGGCCTCGGCGTCGATCAGGATCACGCGCGCACCTTTGATGCGCCGCTCCTCGATCGCCTGCAGGATCTTCTGCTCGCTGATCTTGCCGAACCCCGGCAGCTCGCTGATCACGCCGGCCTTGCACGCCGCGGCCACGGCTTCGAGGTCTGCCGGTTTCAGCGCCTGGTAGATCTTGCGCGCCTTCGGGACGCCCACGCGCGGCAGCTGCGCCAGCTCGACCACCAGCGCCGGCCACGTCGCGCGCAAGCGCTCGAGCACGGTCACCGTGCCGCGGCGCGCGAGCTCGGCGACGACCCGCGCGATCGAGGGCCCGATGCCAGGCAGCTCCTCGAGCCGGCCCTCCTCGATCAGGCGATGCAGACCATTGGCGGACTCGACAGATTTTGCGGCGCGCTCGTACGCGAACGCGCGGTGCCGGTCACCGTCGAGCTCGTAGTAGACCCCGAGCTCGCGAAGCTGGGCAGCGATGGTCGCGGGCTCCACCACGCAGTCTTACCGCGGGCCTCCCGCGTCGGACAGGCCGGGGCGGGGTGCAGCGTCTCCCGGCACGGGCGCAGAGCCTGCGTCGGTGAGGCCGGGTCGCGGTCCGGCATCGCCGAACCCGACCCCAGCATCGCGGGGGCCGGGAGCCGGCGAGACGCCACCGTCGGCCGCGATCGGGACCGCTCCGCCGACGCCGGTCGGCACGGTCGCTGCCGTGGGATCGACCGCATTCGAATCAACCGCCGCCCCGGCAGCCTGACCCGACGCGACCTGCGGCGGGGTCGCAGCGCCGGTCGCGGCGCCCATCGCTGCCGGCGACAGCCGGCTCGACACGCCGGTCGGCTCGGAGGCATCGGGGTTCGGCGCGCTGGGATTCGCGGGCCCGGAGGCGGTGGATTCGCCGAGCGCAGGGCCCGGGATGGTCTCCGGCGCGGAGCGAGGCGAGCACGCACTGACGAGCGTGATCAGCACGGTACGAATAACCAGGCGCTTCATGCGACACAACCCGTGCCAGCAGCGTGCCGTCGAGCGGACGCCCGTGTTGCCCGGTTGGATGCAAGCTCGTGCGTGGGCGCTCGCTGTGCCCCGCGATGTCACGCTGGTACGGAGGTTGTAAGGCGAACGGGCATGCCTGCCCGTTCGATCGACACTGCCACCATCTCGTTCGGCCTCGTCTCGATTCCGGTCAAGATCTACTCGACCAACGAGCCGTCGCACGAGCTCCACTTCCACATGGTCCACGAGGGCTGCGGCGAGCGCCTCAAGCAGCAGTACATGTGCCCCGAGCATGGGGCGGTCGAGCGCGATGACATCGTCAAGGGCTACGAGCTGTCGAAGGGCAACATCATCGAGCTCGACAAGGCCGAGCTCAAGGCGCTCGATGCGGTCGCGAGCGATGAGATCGCGCTCGCCGAGTTCGTGCCGATCGCCGCGGTCGATCCGCTGTTCGTCGATCGCAGCTACTACCTCGGACCGGGCAAGGGCGCCGATCGCGCATATCGCCTGTTCCGCGACGCGCTCGAGACCGCCGAGCTGTCCGGCATCGCGACGTATGCGGCGCGCGGCAAGCAGTACGTCGTGATGATCCGCCCGTTCGAGGACGGCCTCGTCATGCACCAGCTGCGCTATCCGGACGAGGTCAAACCGTGGAGCGAGGTCCCGCTCGGCAAGCTCGCGAAGCCAACGGGCGCCGAGCTCGGGCTCGCTGGCAAGGTGATCGATGGTCTGCGCCACGACACGTTCGATCCCGCGCAGTACAAGGACGAGGTCAAGGAGCGCGTGCGCAAGCTGATCGCGAGGAAGGCGAAGACCGGCCAGGTCGTCGTCGCGCCCGAGCACGAGGAGCGTCCCGCGATGCCCGACCTGATGGCCGCGCTCAAGGCGTCACTCGGCGGTGGCTCCGCGAAGGAGCACAGCAAGGCACGCAAGCCGGCGCGCAAGGCTGCTCGGTCCCATGTGACGACCACCACGCGCCGCGCGCGCACCCAATCGCAGACCCGCACGCGCTCGGCGGCTGCGCGCAAACGTGCTCACGGCTGAGGCGTCACAGATCGGACGGGCCGGCGGTCCGACCCGATCAGCGCGGTGGGCTCGGCTGGCGCTGCAGCGGGCCGTCCGGCGGCAGCCCACCATCGGGGAGCGGCGGCAGCGGCGACGACGCATCCGGCCTCGCGTCGAGCACGATGCCGCCATCGGCGATCCCGGCGTCGGTACGCACGGGAGGCGTCGGCGCGGGCGGGCGATGGTCGATGAACGCTGGACCGGGGGGCACCGCGGGGGCGCCGCTGCCGCCCGGCATCGCCGGGCCCGGCGAGCTCGGCTCGATCGGATCGGGGACGCCCGGCACCGGCGACGGATCGCTCGATGGCTCGGTCGGCTCGGGTCGGGGGGCGAGCGGTGGCATCTCGCTGGGCGTTGCTTTACACGCGCCCGCACAGCCAGCGGCGAGCACGAGCGAGAGATCACGGAGGCTTCGGCGTAGTCGAACCATGGCAGGACCTTCCTGCCGGTGATCGGTGCGATGTTCATGCCGCGGGCGCCAGCGCACGTTGCGCGCGATCCGCTCAGCTGCCGGCGGAGGCGATCTGGCGGAGGAACGGGAGCACGCGGCGCGCGGCGACATCCTCGGCCACTGCATCGAGACAGTCGCGGACGCCGCCCTGGACCTGCGAGACGCGATTGCCGGTCACGGCCTTGGCCGAGCCGCTCGCCGACGCCGCGCGATTGGCCTCCCACTTCTCGCCGCCATCGCGCCCGGTCCACGGTGCGATCCGCACGGTGACGGTGCACGCGACCTGGGTGCCGCCGGTGATCCGTGTGATCTCGATCTTGGTGACGGTGGACGCGATGATGAACGCGCGAGATCGATTGAAGGTCAGCTCGGCCGCGGTCGGGAGGCCGCCGGGCCAGCTGGTCTTGAAGTTCGCGCCCTCGACCTTCTGCCGCACGATCCGCATCAGCCGATCCCCGGCGCCACTCGGCAGCTGCTTCGAGTGATCGGTGGTGGGATCGATGTTGACGA
>JBBJLY010000476.1:0-3247 GCA_037720695.1 Kofleriaceae bacterium
GCTCGAGCGCGGCGTCACCGGCTACGTCATGCTCGCGAAACGACCGTAGCGGAACGCCGGCCTTGCTGCGATCAGACCCAACCGGCAAAACTGTGCGTGTGAGCGACGAGACCACGACGGCTACACTGATCGAGCAGGCGGTCGGAGAAATCGATGTCTCGCTCCTCGACTGGTATCTGAGTCTGTCGGTGATCGAACGGCTTCGCGCGGCGAGCCGCAGTGCCGCGATGCTGGAGCGGCTGCGCCGTGGTGCGACCAGCGACCGCTGATCTCGAGGCGCTCTTGCGCGCGCTCATCACTGCGGGGATCCGGTTCATCGTTGTTGGTGGCGCCGCTGCAGTCATTCACGGCGCGCCCGTGACAACACAAGACTTGGACATCGTCCCGCAGGTGGATGAGACCGGCATCGCGCGTCTGCTCGTGCTGTTGAAACAGCTCGATGCGCGGTTTCGACCAGTACGTGCTGATCGTGACATTGCACCCGACGAGAGCCATCTCCGCGGACACGGGCAACTGAATCGGGTGCAGATCGGTCCATGTCACGCCGCCTTGAGAAGCGCCGGCAGTGCGGCAGGTGTGGAAGATTGCAGTCGTTGCCGCACGCCGTCGCGTTGCGCACTCGCGCGCATTCGGTCGTGTACGAAGTCGACGAAGTGGTCCCAGTCGCCGTTGGCCTCGATGCAGCGTAGCTGGACGATCGCCTCGCAGCGCTCCTTGATCCACCGCATGCCGCCGTGGTCGCAGCGCTTACCGATGATGTTCTTGACGGCGCCCTCGACAGCTCCCGTCCCGAGTTCGAGGTCGAGCTTGATAAGTTTGTCGTAGGGCATCTTCGCGACGCGCTTGTTGAGGTAGTTGATCACGCCGAGCAAGCGGTCACGCTTGCCCTTGTTACCCGGTCCGGTGGGAGCGATCGCGTGCCGGCGCTGGCACAACTCCGCGATGATCGCGTCGACGTCGCCGCCGTAGAGCCGATCCTTCTGGACATCGATCCACTTGCGTAGCGGTGTGGTGCCCTCGTCGAGGAAACACTCACCGGCGGTCCATAGCTTTTCGACCACGTGCATGACGTCCATCGTGTGCATCGCTTCCGGGAAGTACTCGGTCACGTAGGCGTCGAAGTCCAGATCGCCGTCGGTCACGATCTGGACTACCTTGCCGGATCCCGGGGCAAAGCCGCGCTTGTTGGCATCGCGGCGCGCGATCTCAAACGCGTGACGCTTGGGCGCGAACGAGGCGTACAGCCTGCGATTGATCGGCCCGAGCAGCTTGGTGCCGTTGCGATGGAGCGTGAACATGACGACCATCGTCGCCATCTTCGCGTTCTTGGACTTGTCGCCCTTCTTGCGTCGCGGTTTCTTGTCCCAGCGACGACGGCGCAGCCGACCGCGATGCCGCGGTGAAGCCGGTAGGCGCCGACGTCGACGCTTGCCGCGCCGACGGGACAACTCGGAATCGGTCGCGGTGGGTGCGCCCTTGCTGTCGATCATGATCACCAGCACCTCGCCGTCGCCCTCGGGCGCCGGTACTTGCGCGAACCAGTCGGCGGTATGCCGTCCCAAGCCGAGCACGGTCTGCTCGATCACCTCAGTAGATGGCGCGTCCGGCACGAAAGACGAGAGCGTGGCGCGCGCCTCCGCGAACGAGAGCTTGGTCGCCAGACGCGCCGCCATCGTCAGTACATTCCAGCTGAACCGATCGCCGCATAGTCCGAGCGATACATCGAGGGGATGAAAGCCGTGCCGCGCGTGGTGGCCGATCTCGCGCAGGTACGTTCGAGCGTAGCGAACGATGCCGAACATCGTCGCGAGGCCACGTGTGATTGCTGGCGCGCGGCGGAACCGGCGGCCGTTGCGTTCGATCTGGGTTGGGTGGTCACGCATCACCCGCTCCTCGCGTACGGCGAGGAACAACATGATCGCGACGCGCGCGAACGCGAACACGATCTCGCGGAGCGCCTTCTCGAAGTCCTTGAACGACACAGGCGCGTCCCGCTTCGCCCAGTCGTCGACCATCGCTGACACGGCCGCCGTCTGGGCATGCAGTCGCTCGCGCAATTCGGACGCGCTCTCCAACTTCTCGTCGGTGGGCGCACGTACCAAGGTCAGTCGTGCCGCCGTGGTCATCGCGGCCTCGGAGCATTCGGATCGCGGCCAGGGATTTCCAAGTACGCGTCCTCAGGTACCAGCACGTCACGCATCTGTCGTGCGCGCTCTTCGATCTCCGCTCGCATTGCCCCATCGAACGTCACCAGAAAACTCGCGCGGGCCGCCGGCAGCCGCTGCAACGATGCTCGCGTGTCGCCGATCATCCGGCTCCAGTCGATCCCACCCGGTGGCCGGTCGAGCACGTACAACGCCTCCGCATAGTCGGCATCCAGCTCTTGGAGACGACGAAGCTGGATTGGGAGATCTTGAGCGAGCCGCATCCGGTCGACCGCTCGATACAACGCGCGTAGATCCAGTCGAGCCGCTTCCAATTGCGGCCGGAGTTGCTCGGCGGATGCTGTTAGGGTCTTCCGCTTCTTTCCAGACCATGGCGCCTTCAGGCGCAGCCGCGACATCCCCAGACGCTGCCGATATCTGCGCCGTTCAGCAAGCTGAGCCGACGCCCACCCGCTGTCGACAGGCGCAACCGATCGAAATCACGTGACGTCGATCCTCGGCGCACGGATCTGGGCGCGGCTGCACCCATTTCGTTCGACTACCCGGCATAATCACAGACTGTTCAGGAAGCTCAGCAGCGCGTCATCGGGACGAAACCGGCCGCGACCGGTCTTGAGCGTAGCGATCCGATCGAGGGCGCGCTCTTTGATCGCCAGATCCGCGTCGAGGTACATCTGCGTTGTCTCGATCGACTCGTGACCGAGCCAGAGCGCGATCACGGAGCGGTCGTTGCCGGCATGGAGAAGCATTACTGCTGCGGTATGGCGTAAAACGTGCGGCGTGACTCGCTTGTCGTGAAGTGTCGAGCAGCGAGTGCTGGCGATCGTCGCGTGCTTGGCGACGAGATCCTCGACGGTGTCTCGGGCGAGTGCGGTGCCACGCCGGCTTGGGAAAGCGGGTTCAGTTGGATCGCCCACCCGCTCTGCGAACAGCGCGCGAAGGAGTTTGACCGCATCTCGGGTCAACGGAGTGCAACGGTCCTTGCGTCCTTTGCCACGACAACGCACGTGAGCACCAGCGGTCAGGGTGACGTCTGCACGACGAAGTCCGACGAGCTCCGACACGCGCAGTCCGGTCTGGAT
>JBBJLY010000238.1:0-13311 GCA_037720695.1 Kofleriaceae bacterium
CGACCATCGATCGCGTCGTCGAGCTCGCCGTGCGCAACCATGTTCGCGTGCCCGGCTCGCGACCATCTGGAAGCTGATCGTCGCGGCGCGGTCATAGATGTGAGACAGCACGTCGCGAACGTCGTCGAAGTGCTCGTAGAACGTGCGCCGGCTCATCCCGGCCCGGGCGACGATCGCCTCGACCGTGGTCTGGCTGAAGCCACCACTCGCGAGGACCTGCGTCGCGACGTCGAGCAGCTTCGCGTGCTGGTCGGCACGCCGCTCGGTCGTCGACAACGAGCGGTCGTACTTGCCGCGACGGGACGCGACCTTCTTGCGCTTCGTGCGCTTGGCAGGCACGGATTCGAGAATCTTCGATCATCCGCCCCACGTCGAGTTGCTGCGCCCCGTGATCTGCGTCGCACCACGATCGGCCGCCGGCGGATTGATGTCGCGATGATGTCGGCGTGGCCCGCCCGGGTCCGTACAACCAGGGTCCAACCTCTGTCGTCCGTTTGCGGGAGAATCATGAAGTCATTTGCTTGCTCGCTCGCGCTCGTCGGCCTCACCGCCACTGCCACCGGTCAACCAGCTCTCGCGCCGGTCGGCCCCAACACGATCGGCATCGACGGTGTCGTCGTCTTGCCGCTCGGCGACTACGGCGATGCTGCCTCGCTCGCCTTCGGCCCAATAGGCCGGCTGGAGATCCCCGCCGGTCCGGGCTTCGTCACGGGACGGATCGGGGTGCTGTTCCACCTGGTGAACGACGCGCTCGACGGCACGTCGCTGCTGTTCGTCCCGGTCTACGCCGGGTATCGCTATCCACTCGGCACTGGCCAGGCGTATCTCGCCGGCGAGCTCGGCATCACGTTCGCGCATGCCCGGGTCGACACCGAGCTCGGCAGCGGCAGCGATACCGAGTCAGAGCTCGGGGCCACGCTCGGAGCGGGGCTTCGCATGGGCCAGCTCGATCTACGCGCGGGGCTGTTCCTGCCCGATCTCGGCGACGCGATCGGCCTCATGGGGTCGATCGGATACGACTTCGCGTCGTTCTAGCAGGGGGCCAGCTGACAACGTCCCCACGGCGACACCTCCTGCGGGCAGCAGTTCGGCGACGCGCTCGGGCAATCGTTACTGATCACGCATGCGGCGGTCTCGCAGCGCTCGGCACAACTCGTGAGCTCCGCGATGCAGCAGGTCTCCGTCAGCGCGCAGTCGTCGCGACCGTCGCACAGCGCGCCGGCGCCAACGCAGTCGTCGACCGCCGGGATGCAGCGGTTGCCGTTGACCTGGTCGGCGCAGCATTGCTGATCGGGGCCGCAGGTCGCCTCGCCGCACGCGATCGAGACCGCCGGTGCGGTGCGGCACCGACCGCCGAAGCACGCCTGATCGTCGGGACAGGCGCCGTCGACCTGGCACTTGAAGGCGGTGCCGTCGAACTGGGTAGGCTCGCACGCTCCGAGGAGCACGATCACCAGCAGCCTGACGCTCACCTCGCCACCGTAACACGCCACGTGCGAGGATCTGCGTGATGGAGGTTCCGCGCCTGCGCTGCGTCATCACCGTCGCCGATGGACCATCGCGCAGGGTCGGCGCGAGTGGCGTGTTGATCGGCCGGCAACGCGATTGCGACATCGTCACGCCCGATCCCGCCGCGAGCCGGCGCCACGCACTGGTCCGGCTGACCGCGGAAGGAGCGGAGGTCGTGCCGCTCGGGCGCGCGCCGGTCGACGTCAACGGCACGGCGATGGACACCGCGGTCGCGCTTGCCGACGGCGACCAGCTGCGCGTGCCCGGGCTCGTGCTCCAGATCGCGATCGAGCTGCCGCGACCACAGCGCGGCACGCCCGCGGGCTACGTACTCGAGCGCGCAGGCGGTGGCAGCTTCGGGATCGCGCACAGCCCGTTCCTCGTCGGCGGTGGCGATGTCGACGACCTGATCGTCAAGCAGTGGCCCGCGGGTGCGCTCGTGTTCCACGTCGCGCAGGGCCAGCTCTACGTCGAGCTGCGCGCCGGCGCAGCCGAACGCAATGGCGAGCCGATCGAGCCCGAGACGCTCGAGCCGCTCGCGATCGGCGATCACGTCACGAGTGGCGGCGAGCTGTTCGCGATCGCGCATGCCGACCCGCGCGTCGCCACCACGGCGGTCGGTAGCGCCGGCGATCTGCCGACTCGCGTCACGATCGAGATGTTGCCGCGCGGTGGCCGCGTCGTGTTCGCGATCGGTGCGCGCGATCACGCGGTGTATCTGGCCGACCGCCGGTTCGATCTGATGGTCGCCCTGCTCCGCCCGCCCGCCGAGTACGTGGCCGGCGACTTCATCCCCGACGACACGGTCCGCACGGTGGTGTGGCCGCGGAAGCCGTCGGTCTCGCGACCCGAGATCAACATGCTGATCAGCCGCTGCCGGCGCGATCTCGTCGAGGCCGGGCTCGCCGGGCCCCGCCTGATCGAACGCGCACCCGGGGGCGGTGGCACGCGGATCGCGCTGGCGGCCAACGCGGTGGTCGAGGTGCGGAGCTGATGGCCATCCCGCGCGAGCTCGGGCGCTACGAGCTGCTGATCGAGCTCGGCCGCGGCGGCATGGCCGAGCTGTTCGTCGGCCGGCTACACGGCGCCGGCGGGTTCGCGAAGCTGGTCGCGATCAAGCGCATCTTGCCGCACCTCGCGCAGGACAAGCAGTTCACCGAGATGTTCCTGAACGAGGGCCGGATCGCAGCGCAGCTCTCGCACCCGAACGTGTGTAGCGTGTTCGAGCTGTCCGAGGATGCCGGCGAGCTGTTCCTGGCGATGGAGTATCTCGAAGGCGTGTCGTGGGCCGAGCTCGTCGCCGCGCTGCCGCCAGGCAACGTACGCGTGACGGTCGGCGTGCTCGCGCAAGCTGCCGAGGGATTGCACTACGCGCACACCCTGCGCGACGTCCTGGGCCGGCCGACGTCGATCGTGCATCGCGATGTGTCGCCGCAGAACCTGTTCGTCACGGTCGATGGTGTCTGCAAGGTCCTCGATTTCGGCGTCTCGAAGATGCTGACCGACGGCCCGCGGACGCGCAGCGGGGTGGTCAAGGGCAAGCTGCCGTACATGGCACCCGAGCAGCTGCGCGCCGAGGAGCTCGACGGTCGCGCCGACGTGTTCGCGCTCGGCACGTGCGCGTGGGAGGCACTCACCGGGGTCCGACTGTTCGATCGCGAGACCGACTACTTGATCTGGAAGGCGATCACCGAGGAGCCGATTCCACCGATCACGACCTACTGGCCCGACTGCCCACCCGCGCTCGAGGCGGTGGTGCGCCGCGCGCTGGAGCGCGATCGAGAGCTGCGCCAGCGCTCGCGCGCGAGCTGGCCGACGAGCTGCGCGCGGCGGTGGCTGGCGCGGCGGAGCTCGGTGAAGTCGCGACCGCGGTGCGCACGCATGGTGGCGAGCGCGTCGCGACCGCCAGCTGGCAGTCGCGACCGCGGTCAGCGAGCGCCGCGCCCGTCACCCGCCGACACGATCGCGGACCCGCCCGACGGCGTCCACATGCGCGACCGCTCGCGCCGCGTCGTGCGACCACCGCACGATGCCGACGCCGCCGAGACCACGGACCTGCGCGCGGCCGGCGCCGATGCGGCGGCGACCGCTGATCTGCGTGCCGCGAGCCGCGCTCCGACCGACGACGCACTGGACCGCCCGCCGCGACGCCGGTTGGGACTCGTGATCGGCGGGCTCGCTGTGGTCGGGCTCGCGATCGCCGCCCTGGTGCTCGCGACGCGCGATCGCGGACCCACCACCGTCGCCCGCGCTGACACGATCGATGCCGGTGTCACGATCGATGCCAGGGTCGATGCACCTGCCGCCGACGTCACGATCGCACCCGCTGCCGTGCGGCCCGCGCCAAAGCTGGCCGCGAAACTTGCGACGCGGAGGCCCGCTCCGACGGTCGCGATCCCACCCGGCGAACCGGGGTACTTCAGCGTCGATTCGCGGCCGTATGCGCGGATCTTCGTCGACGGCAAGGAGCTCGGTGACACCGCGCTGTTCCAGGTCCCGTTGCCCCCCGGCAGACATCAGATTCGCGCCGTGCTCGCCGATGGCCGCGAGCAGCGATTCGCGATCGAGGTCGCGCCCGGCAAGCATGTAAGCTCGGGACGGCTGACATGGTGAGAACGATCACCTGCCTGATCGTGCTGCTCGCGCTGCTGGGCATCTCGCGTGCCGACAGCGCGAAGCTCGAACAAGCGCGGCGCGCGGTCGACGACATCAAGTTCGACGAGGCGCGGCGGTTGCTGGTCGAGGCGATCGCCGAAGGCACCCACGGTCCTGGCGAGATGCGCCAGATCTACGCGCTGTCGGCCGAGGTCGCGATCGTGCTCGGCGATCGCGACCTCGGCGAGAAGTTCTACCTGCGCTGGCTGGCGATCGATCGCGATGCCCGGCTGCCCGAGGGCAGCGCGCCGAAGCTGCGGGACGCGTTCGTCGCGGCACAGGCACAGCTGGCAGCGAGCGGCCCGCTCACGCTGCGCACCGAGCGCACCGCGAGCGAGCTCACGGTGTCGATCGCCGCCGACCCGCTCGCGATGGTTCGCACGGTCGCGATCGACGGTGCACCGCCGCAACCCGCGCCAGCCCGGTTCCAGGTCGAAGCTTCGGCGCGGCCCCGCGCGTTCGCCCGCGACGAGCACGGCAACACCCTGCTCGAGACCGCACCGCTCGAGGCCTCCGTCGCGCCGGTGGCGCCGCCGCCCGAGCGCCCGCTGCCGCTCGCGTCCCCGCTCGGGCCGCGCCCGTCGTTCCTCGCGCGATGGACGACGTGGGCCGTCCCGGCCGGCGCGTTCCTGATCGCAGGCGCCGTGTTCGGCACGCTCGCGACCACGGAGCAGAAGGAGGCGAACGATCTGCTCGAGGACTCCACGAAGCACTTCTATCGCGACTTCGAGCGCCACCAGGCTGCCTTCGAGCGCAACGCGAAGTACGCGATCGTGCTCGGCTCGGTCAGCGTGCTGTTCGCGATCCCGGCGACGATGTTCTATATCCGCAACCGCCGGCCGTGGGAGCTCGGCGGGATCAAGGTCGCGCCGGTGCTGACCCAGCGCGGTGGTGGCCTCGCCATCGGCGGCGCGTTCTGAGCCGCGTCGACGATCGGGATGATCTCGTCGACCAGGTAGTCCTCGTACCGCCCCGGCCCGCTATCGCGCGGCGATCGCGGCTCGTGCGACCTCGACGTCCGAGAACGGCAGCTCGTGACCCGAGGTCTCCTGGACGCGCTCGTGGCCCTTGCCCGCGATCACGACCACGTCGCGTGGGCCGGCCAGCGCGATCGCCTGCTGGATCGCGCACGCGCGGTCGAGCTCGATGATCCAGCGGGCGCGCGGGCTCACCGCGCCAGCCTGGATGTCTGCCGCGATCGCCGCGGGATCCTCGTGCCGCGGATTGTCAGTGGTCAGCACCGCGACATCCGCGCGCTCGTCAACGACCGCGGCCATCTGCGGGCGTTTTCCGCGATCGCGATCGCCGCCGCACCCGAACACGCAGATCAGCTGGCCGCCGCATAGCTCGCGCGCGGTGACCAGCGTGCCGACGAGCCCGTCCGGCGTGTGCGCGTAGTCGACCACCACCAGCGGTTGCGTTCCGACGACCTCGAACCGACCCGGCACGCCGGTGAACCGGGCGAGACCTGCGCGGATCGCGGCCGCGGGATAGCCGGCGGCACGTGCGGCGAGCGCGGCCGCGAGCGCGTTCTGCGCGTGGACGCCACCCGAGATCCCGAGCTCGATCACGCCGCCGAGCTCGTGCGCGAACGCGGACTCGGCGAGCACGATCCGGACCGCGCCGGGCCGCACCGACACCTCGCGTGCCGCGAGCTCGGCAGGCCCGTGGACCGAGAACTCGGCGACCGCGACACCGGAGGGGATGAGCTCGCGCAGCAGCGGGGTCGCCGCGTCGTCCGCGTTGAGCACCGCGGTGCCACCAGCCCGCAGCGCCATGAATAGCTGCGCCTTTGCCGCGAGGTAGTGCTCCGGCGTGCCGTGTTGATCGAGATGATCGCGGGTCAGGTTCGTGAACACCGCGACGTGCGGTCGCCACCGCTTCGCGATCCCGGCGGCGAGTGCCTTCGAAGTCACCTCGAGAGCCAGCGTGCGGACCCCGTTCGCGACCGCGCGCTCGACCGCGAACAGGAACTCGTCCATCGGCGTCGCCGCCGTGATCTCCTCGTCGCCGACCCACGCCCCGACCGTGGTAACCCGCGCTGCCTGCTGGCCCGCCGCCGCGACGATCGACGCGATCATCGAGGTCGTGGTGGTCTTGCCGTTGGTCCCGGTGGTCGCCACCGTGTAGAGCTTCGCGTGGGCGGATGCGAAGCGCTCGTCGATCTCGGTTCCCGCCGCCATACCCGTTCCCGCCACGTCAGCTCGCTAGCGGCGCGGCTCCCACTTCGTGCATTCGCCGGTGGGGCTCCAGCCGACGCACTCCTGCTGCGGCGCGACCTGCGTGCACTCGCCCTTGGGATTCCAGCTCACACACTCCTCGCGCGGCGCGACCATGGCGCCCTCGCGCGTCGGCGCCATGCCGCTCTCGGTCGTCGGCGTCATCCCGCCCTGGGTGGTTGGATCACCGGAGGGCTGGCCGCCCTTCTCCATCATCGCGGGGCTGGTTCCGGCCGGCGCGCTCGAGCTGAAACACGCGCCGAGGTTCATGCCGAGTGCGAGCGCCAGGAACGCTTGCCGGTCGATCTTGAGCATCCGGGGGTCTTCCCACAGGATCCGTGGCGCCGCAACCAGTACCCTCGGGGGCCATGACGCCTGACATGCGCCTGCTCGCATACGCCGCCGTCCTGTGCTGGGTCATGGTCGTCACGGCCAGCACGGTCCGGATCCGGGGCAACGTCGTGCTAGGCGCCGGCAATCGCGATGACGTGCCGCCGCCGTCCGCGCTCGGTGATCGCGCAGACCGCGCGGCCAAGAACATGCTCGAGAACATGGTGCTGTTCACGGCGCTGTTGTTCGCAGCGCGCGCGGGCGACGGAGATGCGGACCGGATCGTGCTCGGCGCCCGGATCTTCTTCTGGTCGCGGGTCGCTTACTTTCCGGTGTATCTCGTGGGCATCAAGTTCCTCCGCACCGCGATCTACGCGGTGTCGCTCGTCGGGCTGGCGCTGATCTTCTCGTCGATCCTGTGACTATCCTGTGACTAGCGCTTACGCGCCTTTCGCGCCGGCTTCGCGGTCATCTCGAGGAACGCGCTCTCCGCGATGATCTTGAGCGGCGCGCCGGTTGCGATCAGCTTCTCTGCCGACAGGATCTTGTCCCCCTTCGCACCCGCGCCGAACAGCGCGGAGCCCTGATCGCCAACCACGAGGTAGTCGAGGTCCTTCGACACCGAGCCGCCGTTGATCCCGCCGAACGCATCGACCTTGGCATGGGCCTCCGTGCGGGTCATCGATGCGAGCTTGCCGGTGAACATGAACTTCTTGCCGGCGCCGTTGAACGCCGCGCCATCGACGTCCGCGACCTGCTTGACGGGACCGGTCTTGATCTTGGGCTTCGCGGGTCGCGTGGGCGCCGGGGCGCCGACCAGCGCGAGGAAGTCGGTCTCGGAGATGATCGTGAGCGCAGCCCCGTCCGCGATCAGCGCCTCGGCCGCGAGCGTCTTGTCGCCCTTCGTGCCCGCCCCGTAGAGGAACGAGCCGTCATCGCCGATCACGAGGTAATCGAGGTCTTTTGTGACCGAACTCGCATTCTTGCCGCGGGCCGCGGTCACGTACGACGTTGCCTGGGTCCGGGTCATCGCGGCAAGCTTGCCGGTGAACAGGAACTTTTTGCCCGCGACCGATTTGCCGGCGGCGGTCGACTTGGATCGGGCCTTCGCCATGCGGCCAGCGATGCTACCCCAGCACAGCCCGAGAAAAAATCCGCGACCTTCGGGGGAGCCAGCCCCACTTCCAGTAGCGACCCGCTTCGTGGCTTGAAAAGCCCGCCGATCCGGGTTTGGATCGGGGTGGTGCTTGGTGGGCGCTGGGCGTCGCTTTCGCCAACAGGAACCAGAAAATTTTGGAGCTCGCTCGCGGCAGTGTTTCGGACCGACCCTGGGGACAGACGCTGGCCGCGCTTGGTCTGCGTGGTCTCAGTGGCCAGCTCGTGCTCGCGGCCGAGGACGGCAAGCGCTACAGCATCGCGTTCGAGCGCGGTGCGGTGGTGGGTGCAAGCTCACCTCTGCCCACCGATTCGGTGATCCGGGTCGCGCTGACCAACCACCTGATCTCGTCCTCGCAGGTCGCCGAGATCAGCCGCAAGCTGGCATCCCACCCGGACCGCGACGAGTTCGACGTCATGGTCGAGGCGACCGGCCTCGCCTCCGAGCAGGCGTTCCGGCTCCGCCAGCGGTTGATCGCCCAGCGCGCCGCGCGGACCTTCTCGATCGAGCGCGGTGAGTTCATCGTCGACGATACGGTCACGATCCCCGTGGTCGCCGCGTGCGCCGTCGACATTCGCGCGATCGTGTATCTCGGCGTCCGGTTGAACCTGTCGGACCAGCGCCTGCTCGACGATCTGCGCCAACTCGGGTCTCACTCACGCTGCGCGGCGACGCGATCGACGACATCCCGCAGTTCGGGCTGACGCCGTCCGAGGGCCCGATCCTCGATGTGCTCCGGCGCGGCACGACGCTCCCCGAGCTCGAGGCGATGCGCGAGCTCGACCCCGCACGGCGCAGTCGGTGATCTATGCGCTGGTCGCCTGTTCCGCGTGCGACGTGGCCACGATCGCCGAGGTCGCTCCGCGCCGCACATTCACGCGGACGAGCGCCTCGCCAGTCCGCGACCAGCTGCCGCGGACGATGACGACGCCGAACGTGGCGCGGACCCACACCACGGCGCCGTCGCTCGAGTCGCGCACCACGACGGGCGGCATCGCGATCTCGCGCTCGCAGACTCCGCTGCCGTCGCGCTCCAGTGCGACGTCGGCGCCACCGCGCGCGGTCACGGTCAGCGATTCGATGTCCACCAAGCCGTCCGCCGAGCCGCGGACCCGGACCACCTCGATGCCGCCCACAGCGCCAGCGGAAGGTCGGGCGCGCACCCTGTCGAAGCACCCGTCGCTCGCGGACTCGGTCCGGACGCGTACCCCGTCCGGGACACCTTCCAGCTCACTACCGAATGCGCCCAACGATCCGCGGACCAAGACACCGACCGTGACGCCCTCGGACCTGTATCCGACGCGCCCGAGCCCGACCGACTATCCGCCGACCGTGTCTCGCACCCAGTCACCGACCGAGCCGTGGATGACGATCGGGACCCCGACCGGCAAGATGCCGGTGATCCCGCACACCGGGACGCCGATCCCGGCGCGCGACCGCACGCAGACCCTGCCTCCGCTCGAGCTGACGCCCGCGCCGGAGGTCATCATCGATCCACTCGCCGAGGCTTCGGCCGCGTTTCATCGCGGCAAGAGCGCGCTGAGGATGGAGGACTTGCAGACCGCGGTGCGCGAGCTGAGCTACGCGACGCAGCTGAATCCCGCCGAGGTCGACTACGCCGCCGTCCGCGCGTGGGCCGTGTTCTGTTGCTCGACCGACAAGTCCAACGTGATCGAGGAGACCCGCAAGACGCTCGCGAAGGCGATCCTCAAGTCATCGCATCCAGAGATCGCCCGGTTCTACCTCGGCCGCGTCGAGCGCATGCTCGGGCGCGACAAGGAGGCGCTCCGCCACTTCAACGAGGTGCTCGAGCTCCAGCCGCGTCATCCGGAGGCCGCGAGCGAGAAGCGGATCATCGAGCTCCGGCTCGCCGCCGCGAACGACAAGAGCGGCCTGTTCCGCAAACGCTAACGCTTGCGAAACACGAGCGAGTGATTGTTGGCGGGCATCGGGATGGTGTCGGCCAGCTCGAGGTTGCACTTCGCCGCGGCCGCCGTGACGTCACGGACATCGCGCACGCCCCAGCGCGAGTCCCGCGCGCGCAGCGATCGATCGAAGTCCGCGTTCGACGGCGCGGAGAACATGCCGTCGAACCGGTACGGCCCGTAGAGGTACAGCAGGCCGCCAGTGGGCAGCGTCCGCCTGGCCCCGGCCAACAGTCCGAGGGCGGCCTCCCACGGTGCGATGTGGATCATGTTGATGCACACGACCACGTCGGCGACGTCGACCGGCCACACCGGATCCATGGCGTCGAGCGCGACCGGTGGCCGCAGGTTCGTCAGCGCGGCTTCCTCGCGCCAGGCCTCGATGCTCGCCAGCGCGGCTGCGTCGAGATCGCTCGGCTGCCAGGTCAGCGCGGGGAATGCGCGCGCCAGGTGCACGGCATGCTCGCCCGTGCCACTCGACAGCTCCAGCACGAGGCCGCTCGCAGGAACGTACCGGGCCAGCACCTCCCGGATCGCCTCGCGATTGCGGGCGGCCGCGGGAGCTTGCTGCTTCATGCCGCTAACTTAGTTAGTTAGCCGACCCAGCGCCAGCGCGCGCGCGTGTGCTTGCCGAGCTTCAGCTCGGTGTCGCGCGCGACGGTGATCAGGCGCGCCTTCGGGGAAGCGGACTCCGAGGTCCCGTTGCGGCTGGCGGTGTCGATCACCAGGATCGCGTTGTCGATCTCGATCAGCAGCGCGTGCACGCGGGACAGCGAGGTGTCGTCCGCGACCCCGCGTGAGCCGTCGCAGCGGGCGTAGCGACCGATCAGCACGCCATCGCGCAGCGCATCGTGACCCACGCGAATCGTGTCGCGATGCGACGGGCCGATCAGCTCGAGCGTGCCCGCGAGGTCACCTTCGTCGACCAGGCCGACCTCGGTGTCTCGTGGGCCTGCGGTCCGCGTGATCACGCTGTGCCGCGGGTTGAACTTCGCATCGGTGCCGTGGGCTGGCATGCGTGGGCTGGAGCCCTCGGGGAAGCGATCGACCTCGTCGAAGTAGACCCGCTCCGGTAGGCACGCCACGCATCCTCGGCCGAGGCCGGCCAGTCCGTCGGATCACCGAGCGGGATCGCGAACAGCGCGTGACCGCCGCAGCGCAGGACCGCCGGACCCTCGCAGCGCAGGCCGCGCAGCCGACGGTCCGACTCGTCGTGGAACCCGGCGCTCGTGCGGAGGTCGAGAATCCGGTAACGCACGCCGGTATCGCTCGCGCGGTATGACTTCACGGGATCGACGATCACCACGAGGTGCCGCAGGGCGAGCTGATCGCTACCGTTCAGGAACAGATCGCATTCGTCGTGGCGACCGACGATCCCCGCGACGTGGCGCTCGATCCGCGCGCGCAATCGCAGCAGGCCCGTCGCGCGTCCCGTGCTCTCCTCGACCGCGATCACCGCGACCCCGGGCTCGTCGACCTCGCGGCAGCGATCCGCGAACCTGGGATACGCCGCGAGGAACAGCTGGCGAAACTGAAGTCGGGCCGGCTGCCGGGACGAGCGCATGCACGTGGCGTGGTTTGATCCCGCGCCTCGCGCCTGGCCGCCCCACAGATCGATCCCGATCGTCTTCACCTCCAGCCAACCTACCAAACAGCGCGGGCAAAAGTACGAATATCTGGGGTAACGACGCGGTCCCCCGATCGTCAACAGCGGTCGCCTAGAAGGCGACAGTCTGGGTCTCGCCGGCCGCACACTTGCCCGCCGCGTCCGGTGCTCCCACCCGGCGAAGCACGTCGGCGGGCGTCGTCGGAACGTGCCGTCCCGCGAGCTCGCTCTCGATCATGCGGACGACCGCGCGGTCGAGCCGGGTCACCGCGTAGCACGGGAGATGTGGCTCCGCGTGGGCGTTACCAACACCCGAGTCGTCGGTGAGGAACAGATAGCGCCCGCCGGTCAGCTGGGCCGCGGCACGCATCTGATACTCGGTGCCGTCGTCGATCCCGCTCGAGGCGATCGGATAGATGTGGACACCCTGGAGCCGCGCGTTGCGCACGACGGTGGCGAACTGCCCGCCCTCGCCCGGATGCGGCGGCGCGTCCGCGACCCAGAACATCAGCTTCGCGACGTTTGCGCCCGATCGCCACTGCTGCTGGAGGCCGCGCGACAGGCCATCGAGCACCGCCTCCGGAAAATCCCCGCCACCGCCGGCAGACTGCGCCGCGAGATCGCGCTGCAGCTTGACCACGTCACCCGAGAACGCGAAGTGACGCGTCACGTATTCGTCGCCCGCATCGCGGTAGACCACGAGACTCCAGCGCGGCTTGACCTGCGGGAATCGCGCGTGGACCTGGCCGGCGATCGCGACCAGCTCCGACTGCAGATACTTGAGCTCGTCTCCCATGCTCCCGGTCGTGTCGATCACGAGCTGGATGTCGAGCTCGTCGCGCGCGGTCTGCTGCGCGAACAGATCGCGCGCCGCGCGCTGCTCGGCGTTGCCGAACACGCCGAGGTCCTGGGTGGTTCCGATGCGGGCCGCGTACGCCTCGAAGAAGCTGAAGTTCAGGTTGTCGTCCCACACGCCCGCGGTGAGCTGACCCGACTGGGGCAACGCACCTGGCTCGTCGGTGGCGATCGTGGAATTCGGCGCGGCCGCCGAAGGTCCCAGCGGACTCGCCGCGACGGTGCTCTCTGCCGCGCGCATCGAGCCAGGCTGGCGCTTGGCTCCGGCACAGCTGGCGAGCACCGCCATGCCGAGGATTCCGATCGTCGTCTTCATGGCTCCTCAACGAGCGAGCCGCGAGCCGCTTACGGGTCGAGCAGCAAGCTGCCGAATGCAGCCGGAACATGAAAGCTTGGCTTCGGCGTGTACGTCGGGAAGGCCGCCAGGTACTGGCGCCGGGTCGCGCCTTCCATCCGATACAACCCGACGGGAAGCTTCGCCCCGACCTGCAGCGCGGCCACCAGGTCCGGCGCCTCGATCGCGAGCTCGATGATCGCGCGGCGCTGCTCGGCATCGCGCGTGGTGCCGATCCGTAGCGCACCTGACCACGCCGCGTCGTTCCGCTTGGCCGCGCGATCGATCGCGAGATCGTAGTAGTGCCCGAACGGCCCGACCTCGATCTCGAAGTAGCGCGTGCGGTACGCGGGATCCGGCGCGACGAACAGCTCGATGCAGTCCTCCCGATACAGATCGATGCGCTCGTCGGCGACGGGTCGGGCCTGATCGGTCGCGAGCCCCGCGCTCTCGAGCTCCCACAACAGGTACAGCCCGCGCTCCGACCACAGCACCCGCACGGTCGTCGCGATCGGTGTTGCGCGGCCGGCCCAGTCGGTCGCGAAGCGCAGCGGTGTCGCGGTCGCCCACGCATCGTCGATCACGCCGTCGATCGTCGGCGGCGCGGTCACGCGCGCGGCGTGGAGCTCTTTCGGCACCGGCGCGAGCTCGAAGCCGGCCATCGTCGCCAGCGTCGCAGGTCGCGGCTCGTCCAGCAGTGCCGCGCCGTTGCCGGCGAGCCT
>JBBJLY010000239.1:0-13246 GCA_037720695.1 Kofleriaceae bacterium
GCGAGGCGATCACTCGCGAAGGCGATCGCGACGACGGCCTCTACATGATCGTGCGCGGCGAGGCCGTGGTCCGGATCGGCAAGGGCGCGGAGGAGCGCGAGGTCGCGCGGCTCACCGCAGGCCAGTTCTTCGGTGAGATGTCGCTGATGACCGGCGAGGCGCGGACCGCGAGCGTGGTGGCGGCGACCGACCTCGAGGCCTACCGGGTCGCGAAGCACGCGTTCCAGCAGATCCTGCGCGCCACGCCCGCGATCGCCGACCAGATCGCCGAGGTCCTGGTATCGCGACGCACCGCGCTGAGCGCGGTCCGCGACGAGCGCGACGAGGTCGGGCGAAGCCGGGTCGAGACCGCCAAACAGGACCTGCTCGGCAAGATCCGCGGGTTCTTCGGTATCAGTAGCCCGTAGAGATCGTGGTCGATTGGTTCGACCGTGTGCGTAGCCGCCTATGCACCAGGCGCGGCGTTACACACCTCCCCTGCCTCGCTCACCACCCGACATGGCACGATCCCGGCACGCATTCCAGCCACTTGCGTGACCTCGTGCGCTGGCACACGGAGTGCTCCTTCGCTCACCGCGTTATGACTGATCGTGAAGCCAAGTCTCGTGCGGTGAAGATCCTCGCGAAGTCGATCTACCGCGATCTCGAGGCCCAGGGCTTCGACGAGAAGCAGATCGTCTCTCTGGCCACCGAGCTGATCAGCGAAGTCACCACCAAGATCTCGCGCGGCAGCTCGCCCGACATTCCGGTCCAGGACAAGCAGCAGGTCGCGTAGCGCCGTCACCGGATCCGGTCTAGCTTCGCCGCATGGCGAAGGTTCGTATCGGCATCAATGGATTCGGTCGCATCGGTCGTGGCTTCGTGCGTTGCCTCGCGGCAACCCCGGATGCCTTCGATCTGGTCCTCATCAATGATCTGACCGACGTCGGCACGCTCGGTCACCTCCTCAAGTACGACTCGGTGCACCGGAAGTTCCCGGGCACGGTCGACATCAAGGACAACGCGCTCGTCATCAACGGCGACACGGTCAACATCAGCGCGGAGAAGGATCCCGCGAAGATCGGCTGGAAGGATGCCGGCGTCGACATCGTGATCGAGGCGACCGGTCGGTTCGTCGACAAGGAGAGCGTGGGCCAGCACCTTGCGGGCGGCGCGAAGAAGGTCCTGATCTCGGCGCCGGCGAAGGGACCCGACGTCACGCTCTGCATGGGCATCAACCTCGAGATGTACAAGCCGGGCGAGCATCACGTGATCTCGAACGCGTCGTGCACCACCAACTGCCTCGCACCGGTGGCGAAGGTGCTGCACGAGTCGTTCGGCATCATCTCGGGCATCATGACGACGATCCACTCGTACACGAACGACCAGCAGATCCTCGACCTGCCACACAAGGACCTCCGCCGCGCGCGCGCCGCCGCGCTGTCGATGATCCCGACCACCACGGGCGCCGCGAAGGCGCTCAAGGAAGTGCTCCCCGCGATGGCGGGCAAGCTCGACGGCATGGCGATCCGCGTCCCGACGCCGAACGTCTCGCTCGTCGATCTCACGGTGCGGCTCGAGAAGCCTGCGGATGCCAAGGCCGTCAATGCCGCGATGAAGGCAGCCGCCGCGGGTGCGCTCAAGGGCATCCTCGCGGTCAGCGACGAGCCGCTCGTGTCGTGCGACTACAACGACAACCGCCACTCGGCCACCGTCGATGCGCCACTCACCGTCGCGATCGGCGATCTGGTCAAGGTGCTCGCCTGGTACGACAACGAGATGGGCTACTCGCAGCGCCTGTTCGACCTCGCAAAGTTCGTCGCGGAGAAGCTCTAGACATGCCGTTGCCCGCCGGCATCAAGCACGTCGAGGAGCTCGCCGTCGAGGGCAAGCGCGTGTTCGTCCGCGTCGACTACAACGTCCCGCTCGACAAGAAGCAGGTCACCGACGATGCCCGCATCGTCGCCACGCTGCCGACGCTCAGGCATCTGATCGAACGCGGCGCCCGCATCGTGCTCGGCTCGCACCTCGGTCGTCCCGAAGGCCAGACCAAGCCCGAGCTCTCGCTCGAGCCGATCGCGGCCAAGCTGGCCGAGCACCTCAACATCGAGATCAAGCTCGCCGACGAGCCCGCGGGCGACGGCGCACGCGGGGTGGTCTCCAGCCTGCGCGATGGCGAGATCGCGATGCTCGAGAACCTGCGGTTCAATCCCGGCGAGGAAGCCAACGACGAGACGTTCGCCCGCCAGCTCGCGTCGTACTGCGACGTCTACGTCAACGACGCGTTCGGCACCGCACACCGCGCACATGCTTCGACCGCAGGCATGGTCAAGTTCGTCGGCGAGAAGGGCGCCGGCTTCGTGATGGCAAAGGAGATCGAGTTCCTGAGCCGCCTGCTCGGCGAGGTCGATCGCCCGTACGTCGCGATCCTCGGCGGCGCGAAGGTCTCCGACAAGATCGAGGTCCTCGACGCCCTGCTCTCGCGCGTCGACTCGATCGTGATCGGCGGCGCAATGGCGAACACCTTCCTCGAAGCCCAGGGCAAGAACCTCGGCAAGAGCAAGGTCGAGCGCGACAAGCTCCCGATCGCCCGCAACTTCCTCCGCAAGGCCAGCGAGAAGAAGAAGACCATCTACCTGCCGACCGACGTCGTCGTCGCGACCAGCCTGGACGACGAAGGATCGAAGGTCGTGTCCGCAGACCAGATCCCCGCCGACGCGATGGCCCTCGACATCGGGCCGGGCACCGCGGAGACGTTCCGCAAGCTGCTCGCCGCGGCGCGCACCGTGTTCTGGAACGGCCCGATGGGCGTGTTCGAGAAGCCAAAGTTCGCGACCGGCACACTCGCGGTCGCCCGCGCCCTCGCCGACAACAAGCTCGCCCTCTCGGTCGTCGGTGGCGGCGACTCCGCCGCGGCGATCGCGCAGGCCGGCCTCGCCGACAAGGTCTCGCACGTCTCCACCGGCGGTGGCGCGAGCCTCGAGTTCATCCAGGGCCTCGACCTGCCGGGCATCGCCGCGCTACGCGACTGAACGGGCATCCCGCGATCGGCGTGCTACCGTCGCGGCACGATGCGGGTGGACATCGGGGCGATCGATCGCACCCAGTTCAAGGTCGTCGAGGAAGCCGGCGAGCACCTGGTCATCCCGCTGAAGGACAAGTTCCGGTGGCGAGATGACGAGGTCCACCTGCGCTCGCTCGTCCTCGACGCCAACGGTCACGTGCTGTCCGCGGGCTTCCCGAAGTTCTTCAACTTCGGCGAGCAACCGGAGCGCGACCGCGAGCTCGCCGCCGCGATCGCCCGCGGCGCCGTCGAGTGGCCCGAGAAGCTCGATGGCTCGCTGATCGTCGCCGATCGGATCGCCGGCGTGCCGCGGCTCCGCACCCGCGGCCGTCGCGTGCTCGGCGAGTTCGCGCCCGAGGTCGAGGCCCTGATCGAGGCCGAGTATCCGCGCCTCCACGACTTCCTGCGCGACGACCCGTTGCTCGCCGACCACTCGCTGCTGTTCGAGTTCCTCCATCCCGCGCGCGCGATCGTGCTGCGCGCCGAGCGCCCTGCCCTCTACCTGCTCGGCTACGTCGACAAGCACCGCATCCATCCCGCGTGGGATGCCGCCACGCTGGCCCGGATTAGCGCCGCCACCGCGATCCCGGTCGCCCCGCTCCACCCCCTGCCCGCCGATCTCGACGCGGCGCTCACCCACGTCCGCAACTGGAAGGGCAAGGAAGGCGTCGTCGCCCGGTTCCACGCCGACGACGGCGTTGCTCGCCTGGTCAAGATCAAGGCCGCCGACTATCTCCGCCTCCACGCCTATCGCTCGCGCCTCGCCGGCGCACGCGCGCTCAAGATCGCCTGGCTGCTCGACCTCGAGCACGCGGACCAGCTGCTGCCGCGCCTCGCGCCGTACGGCCTCGACTGGGAGGCCGCCGAGTTCGCGCGTCCCGATGTCGTCCCGTACCTCGCTCGCCGCAAGGCCGCGCACGCCCGCTACGACGCGTTGCACGCCGTGATCGAGCCGTGGCTCGGCGCGCGCGACAAGGCCGAGAAGCGCGCCTATGTCGAACGCGTGCGCAGCTACCTCGCCGGCGCCGACGCGTTCCGCGAGGACTGGTGGTTCACCGTCGCGATGCGCCTGTTCGATGCGAACATCGAGGACGCGCGGCTCGTCGTCGACGCCACCGTACTCGACGAGTCGGCGCCGTCGCTGCGCATCTGGCGCAAGGATCCCGCGGCCGAGATCCGCGCGATCCTGACCGCGCCGGTCCGCGAAGAAGACGGCTGACCCGAAGCTTCGACGCAGGTCGAAGCGGACCTCGCCTAGACTCCGGCCATGGCGATCAAGGCACACGAGTACGCGGTCGGCTTGCGATGGGAAGGCAACACCGGCGCGGGCACGGCGGACTATCGCGGCTACAGCCGGCAGTACCGGGCGACGATCGCGGGCAAGCCGGATCTGATCGGCAGCGCCGATCCGGCGTTTCGCGGTGACCGCAGCGTCCACAACCCCGAGGAGCTGCTCGTCGTGGCGCTGTCCTCCTGCCACATGCTGTCGTATCTCGCGCTGTGCGCGCTGCGCGGCGTGCGCGTCGTGGGCTACGTCGACCAGGCGCGCGGCCGGATGCTCGAGGAGCGCGGCACCGCGCAGTTCGACGAGGTCGTGCTCGAGCCGCAAGTCACGATCACCGCCGCGAGCGACGAGGCGCTCGCGCTCGTGCTGCACGAGGAGGCGCACGCGACCTGCTTCATCGCGCGCTCGGTGAACTTCGCGGTCCGACACCAGGCGGTGATCGTGAATGCGACGACCGACACGCCCGCCAGCACGCCGACTCGGAGCGACCTCGCGGTTCGGCTCGCGAATCGGCCGGGCGCACTCGCGGAGCTCGGCGAGCTACTCGGGCGCGCCAACGTCAGCCTCGAGGGCGGCGGTGGGTTCGTGGTCGGCGAGTACGGCATCGTCCACTTCCTGGTCGACGACGCTGGACGGGCGACCACGGCGCTACGCGAGGCCGGGCTCGACGTGATCGGCGTGCGCGAGGTGCTCGTCCAGCGGCTGCACCAGGGGACACCTGGCCAGCTCGGCAAGCTGGCGCGCGCGATGGCGGACGCCGGGGTCAACATCGAGTGCGTTTACAGCGATCACGATCATCAGCTCGTGCTGTGCGTCGACCATCTCGAGGCCGGTCGCCGGGTCTCGGAGGCGTGGAAGCGCACGTGAGGACGCGCCGCGCGCACTCGTCGATCGCGGGCATCGCGAGCGTGATCGCCGATCCATCGCGGGTCGAGATGCTCGACGCGCTGCTCGACGGCGAGCCGCACGCGATCGGCAGCCTCGCGCGCCGCGCCGGCATCACCGCCGCCACCGCATCGAGTCACCTGCACAGGCTCGTCGAGGCGAGGCTGGTCACCGTGTCGCGCGTGGGCCGCGAGCGTCGGGTCCGACTCGCCGGGCCCCAGGTGGCGGAGGTCCTCGAACGCCTCGCCACGCTCGCCGAGCCGGCCGCGCGCGGCCCGTGCTCGCAGCTCGACCGGCTGCGGTTCGCGCGCACCTGCTACGACCACCTCGCGGGTGCGCTCGGGGTCCTGGTGACGACCCGGCTCGTCGAGCGCGGCTGGCTGCATCGCACGAGTGACAACCTCGAGCCGGCACCACCTCTGTTCGCCTGGCTCGCCGCGCACGGCCATCCCGTGTCGCCAGATCACCGCCGGCCGCTCAGCCGCGCGTGCCTCGACTGGACGGAGCGCGAGCCGCACGTCGCCGGTCGGATCGGCGTGGCCCTGGCGTCGGCGGTGTTCGCCGAGCGCTGGGTGGCTTCCGCGTCCGCGACAGCCGGGCGCTGCGCCTCACCGACCGCGGGCGTGCAGGCCTCCTGCGCGAGCTCGGTCTCCAGCTCCCGCAGCGCAGTCCGAGCCGGCACGCCCAAGCGATGCGCGCTGCGCTATAGCGAAGCGATGATCGTCCCGAACTTCGCCGCCGCGTTCTCGATCGAGCCACGTGCTCGACCCCGGCCCGAACGCGATGGAGGTCTCGGTCTATCCGATGGGCGAGCTCGTGTTGCCATCTGGCGGGCGAGCGACTGCTCGCGCCTGGTTGCTACCCCGCGTGATTCCAATCGGTAGGTGAAGCGTTCCCGCTCGACGGTGCTCGCGCTCGCTGCTCGCGCGGAGTACGGGCGAGGACTTGTCATCGGCGCTCGGACACCGCGTGTACTGCGGGGTGCCGGATGTTGCCCCGGGTGAGTTCGAACGTGCTCGCGACGCCTGGGTTCACCTCGTCATCCCTCGCCAGGTCATCGGCATCACGGGGTCGCCTCGCTCTCCCATCCGTTCGACCCGGCCGATATTGACGTCGTGATCAGCCATGGACGGATCACCGGGAGCCACGCGCGCGGCCAGATCGACTTCTGCTATCCCAATGAGCTTGGCCGTAAGTTCAAGTGCCATCTGGCAAGGCTGCGAGCGCCAGCTCGAGATCCTGCGGCGTGATGGTCGAGCACCGGCGACCGCCAGCAGCCTTGAGCTCCACGCTGCCGAGCTTTCGTTCCAAACATAACCCACCGTTTGACGGATGCCTCGCCCAACGCCGAACAGCTCGGCGATTGTGGGGTAAGAGCCCTTGCCTGCCTCGTAAGCGGCGGCTGCACGTTCGCGAAGTGCAACCGGGTGACCATCGACCATGGCGCACCAGATCAAACTCGGATCCGCCATTCGAGCGGTCCTGGATCAAATCATCCGAGCACTGGGGTTGGTGTCGTTTCCGGGGCAGTTTACGTGTCGCCTGACATTCGGCACCGGCCGGTGTGTCCGGTAGACCGATCTTCGTCGGAACGCCAAAGATCCGGACCGTGCGTCCATCGGCCAACCGGATCTGCTTGCGGTACTGCCAATGGCCGTACCGGTTCTCGTCGCGCGCTCAGTTCGAGCCTCCTACCGTCGAGCACTGCCCGACTCACGCAACGCGGGCACGGTGGCGGCGTCTGGAAGATGGTTGTGCTCCTGCGCTACAATACCGCGTGGCTGATCCACGAGCTTCACTTCAGCACGAAATCACCCGCGTAGCTCGCCTGCTCGATGGCGATGTGACTGCACACTCGGACTACTCGTCGCCGCGCCTCCAGATGTTGAGGCAGAAATTCGGGTTGTCCGCATTCGAGACCGATCTTGTCGTGCTGTGTGCGGGACGAGTTCTCGATGCGAACGTCGCGTCGCTCATCGGCGGTCGGCCGACTTTCGGCTACGCGTACGCGCACCTCGCCGGCGCGCACCTCGATGCTTCCGTCCCGACTCGTCCGTTGCGCGGCAATCGGCTCCTAGTCCTCGAACCCGGTGTGCCCGCACTCGAAGCCCAGCTCACGATCGACGATCGCATCCTCAGCTACCTGCTCGGCGTCCCGACCATTGACGAGCGGCTGCTTCCACACATCTTGCAGGCATCCGATGCCGGTCCGTTGACGAGCGAGCAGCTCGAAGTTGTCGACCGGCTGGAACGAGCTCTCGGAGCAACCTCGTGGATCCAGGTCCACGGAGGTGAGCAGAGCACGCGGCTCGCCTTGCTCCGCGCCGCAGCGAGTCGGCGTGGACTCCAGCTGTTGGTTTTGCGCGCGGGCTCGCTCGCGCTTGTAGGAGCCGAGGCCGAGCTGCTGCGCCGGCTCGTCGAGCGCGAGGGTCGGCTGGGTGATTGGCTGCCGACGCTTGCCATAGATCCGTTCGACAACGCCGATGTCGCCAGGTCGGTTCGCGCGTTTGCGGATGGCATCACCGTGCCGTGTGCGATCTCGGCACCCGACAGCATTCCGATCTCCGGCGCCGTTGCGAGCCTGGCCGTGCCCACCACGACAGCTGCGGATCGCCACAATCTCTGGACCTCCGCGCTGCATGGGCGGAACTTCGATTTTGATCGTCTGGCGCAGCAGTTTCAGCTCGAGCCGGGGCAGATCACCGGACTGGCATCGACCATCGACGAGGCGACGACGTTCGCGATGTTGTGGACTGCATGCCGCGATGCCTCACGTCAACCGCTCGACGATCTCGCGCAGCGCATCGAGCCCCTCGCGACATGGGAGAGCCTTGTTGTCGCGCCCAACACACTAGCCAGCCTACGCGACCTGATCTCTCAACTGGCGAAACGTCATCAGGTCCACGAGCGCTGGGGTTTCGCGCGAGGCGATCGACGAGGCCAGGCAATCACCGCGCTGTTTCATGGACCGAGCGGGACGGGCAAGACGCACGCCGCAGAGGTCATCGCTCGCGCCGCCGAAGTGGACTTGTATCACATCGATCTGTCCCAGGTCGTCGACAAGTACGTCGGGGAAACCGAGAAGCGCCTCCGCCGCATCTTCGATGCCGCCGAAACCGGTGGCGCCGTACTGCTGTTCGACGAGGCCGACGCCCTGTTCGGCAAGCGAGGCAACATCGAGCGCGGGACCGATCGATGGGCCAACCTCGAGGTCAGTTACTTGCTGCAACGCATGGAGCGCTATCGCGGCATCGCGATCCTGACGACGAATGCCAAGGACATGATCGACCATGCGTTTCTGCGGCGCATCAGTTTCGTGGTGCCATTCGCGTTTCCGGAGGTCAGCCTTCGCGCCGAGCTCTGGCGTCGCGTGTTTCCGTCCGATACGCCGCTCGCTGGAATCGAGCCCACCAAGCTCGCGCATCTCCAGCTCACAGGCGCGAACATCAGGAGCATCGCCGTACGAGCTGCGTTTCATGCCGCGCGCGATCGCAGCAGCGTCACGATGGCGCACCTCCTGCTCGCCGCGCGAAGCGAGTACGCCAAACTGGAGCGGCCGTTTCCCGAGGCCGAGGTTCGTAGCTGGGAGGGTCGTCAGGCGTGAAGACACGTGCGGCGGCACCAGCGAGCCATGCGGCGAAGCCGCTCACAGGTTCGCGTGCGCAACATACACGACGACCCGAACCTCACACATTTCCATGGGCCACGTTGCCGATCGTCGCACCGCGCGAATTAGCGACTCGACACACGCTCGCGCACGAGGTGCACGCTACCGCTGCAACGGGCATCTCCGATACGTCCTGCGCACTGCCGCACGGCGCGCAGATCCAGGAGAGCTTTGGCGACGAGCACGACCTCTCGGGCATAGCGGCGCACGTTGGTGGCGCTGCGGCCGCGGCCGCCGACGGACTCGGCGCGCGCGCGTTCACCATCGGCGAGTCGATCGCGTTCAGCGCGCAGCCCGACCTTCGGCTCGCCGCGCACGAGGCCGCACACGTCGTGCAGCAGCGCGCGGGCGTCGCGCTCAGCGACGGCGTCGGCCGTCCTGGTGACCGCTACGAGCGACAGGCGCACGCCGTCGCCGATGCCGTGGTCCGCGGCCACTCCGCGACGCCGCTCCTGCCGGCGCGAGCCACGCGCGAGGCCCCCGCTGTGAGCGTCCAGTGCGACTCGTTCACGAGCGCCGACAATAACGGCCAGGTTATCGTCAACGATCCGAGCTCCGACGCGTACAAGCGCCACATCGCCCAGGTCGACCGCGCGGCCGCGGAGCGCCTCTACTACAAGCTCGCGCTTGCGGTCGGCCGCGACGTCGGCGGAGTGTTCGCCGACAACGCGAGTGTGACGGATCTGATGGCGTACCTGAAGGCGTACCCGAACGTCGCGTACCCCGCCGAGGGCGACTACATGCAGTCGGTGCGCTTCCTCCAGGACTGGGACCGTGCGCGCAGCTCGCTGCCACACGTGCCGATGCGTCTGGACGAGAAGCTCAGCGGCACGCCCGTGTTTGGTACCGATGCCTACCCGCTCTACTACACCGGGCAGACGCCGCCGCCCGTCACGATCGCTTGGGGAAACACCGACGCGAACAAGTTCTGGCTCAGCTACTACGGCCCGGGCGTCCTGCAATTCCAATGGGAGATGATCTACCCGTCGGGGCAAGCGAAGCGACTGACGCTCGTCGACGGTTTCGTGCAGACAGCCGCACAATCGCCGAGCCTCGACGACCCGGGGACCTACACGCCACGCGTCACGATCGAAATGGGCCGCGGTGGCCCCAATCAGAGGGTCACGTGGACGGGCGCGGGAGTCACCGCGCTCTCGATCACGAAGGAGCAGTTCTCGAAGCAGGCGTTCAAGAAGGGCGTCGCAGAGAAGAGTGCCGAGGGCGACGATCCGATGTTCGAGATCAACGCGCGCGGTGAGGCACGCCCGAAGGCCGGCGCGAAGCCCCTCGATTTCTCTAGCCAGCGACAGCTCAACTGGCTGCGCATCGGCGCGCTCGCAAAGTATCGGGCGGTCCAGAAAATCTCGAAGAAGGACTTCGAGGCCGCGAAGCAGTACCTGGAGGCGAAGAACGAGGGGCTGAAGAAGGCGGAGTCCTCGCTGCCGAGCGGCTCACACGCGTACGTCCTCAGTGGTGTGTTCGTCAGCAGCGACCGCCCGATGTCGACGCAGATCCACGCGTACATGGCGTCGCGGCCGAACCGCGCGGGCAAGTACAAGGTCACGCTCTACGACGCGACGCTGAACCAGAAGACGCCCACCAAGCACGACGGCGAGGCGACGATACCGAACGGGCCCCTCGATCCGAGGAAGCGCATCGAGGCCGAACGACTCGCGGTCCTCGACATGGCCAGCAATTGGAAGGCGAACAACGACTACCCATCGGGCACAGTGCACCTCGCGATCGCCTCGCACGAGGATCCGGGCAACTCGTTCGACGTCACGATCCCTCAGGGTAACTGGAAGAAGACACTGCGCTCGATCCTCGCGCCGATCGCGATGATTGCGGGCGTGGCCGCGATGATGTTCGGCCAGGCTGAGATCGCGGTGCCACTCATCTACGTGTCCGCGGGCGCGGGCCTCGTGAACCTCGCACTCGGTATCGAGCACCGGATCAAGATGGGCACGTTCGCGTGGGACACCGCGCTGCTCATCGACGTGCTGTCGCTAGTCGCGATGTTCGCGGGCCTCGGCGCTCTCAGCAAGAGCTTCCAGACGCTCTCGTTCGCGGGCAAGTCCTGGTACCTGATCGGAACTGCTGCGACCGACGCGACGCAGGGCTACCTGATCGCCGTCGAGGCCGGCAACGCGCTCGACGACGCAAAGGCCGAGTTCACGAGCGACATGGCGGGTGCGACGTCCGCGGATCAGCGCGCGCAGGTGACCGATGCGTACGAGCGCAAGCGGTCGATGATCATCGGCGGCGCGGTCGTGTCGGAGGGGTTCGCGGTGGTGTCAGTGGCGGGCGTTGTGGTGGGCACACAAAAGCCCGGCGCTCCGGGGGGGCGCGCGTACGGCAACGAACCGTCACCCCCGCCTCCGGTGATCAATCCGACCGCGAAGCTGCCGGTGGTCGAGACCAAGCCGCGCGTTGTAGACACCGCGCCGCCCGTCGAGGTCAAGGCACCGCCGCCGACCGGCACCGCCCCGCATACGACGCCTACGCCGAAGATCGTGCGTTCCATTCCGAAGGGCGGCACGCCGATCAACGCAGCAGGACGCAGTCCGCCGAAGAAGATGATGGAGAATCCCGATCTCTATTACTTCGAGAACGGGAAGTTCAAGCGACGCCCAGAGCCCGCGCCGCCGTTCCGCCCGACCGCCGCACCGCCGACCGGTGTGAAGGTCAAGCGCCCGCTCCCCGAGGGTGGCGTGCCGATCGATGCGCCGGGCGTAAAGGCGCCGAAGAAGCTCCTCGATCACAAGGAACTCTACTACTACAAGAACGGGAAGTTCCTGCGCCGCCCCGAACCGCCGCCCGCGTTCCGTCAAGGCGGCAGCGATCCGCGCGCCATCCCGTGCTTCCCCGCGGGCACGCGCGTCGCCACGCCACGCGGCCTGACGGCGATCGAGGACGTCGCCGCGGGCAGCGACGTACTCGCGTTCGACGCCGCAACGGGCGCGACCGTCGCGCGCCGCGTGACCGCAGTGCTGCAGAATCGCACCGCGAGCCTGTTCGAGATCGCGATCGGCGAGGAGGTCGTACGCGCTACGGCCTCGCACCGCTTCTGGGTGGAGAACCGCGGCGCGTTCGTGCCCGCAGAGCGACTCGAGCCCGGCTACACGCTGCGCACCGATGGCGGCGCGCTCGCGACGATCGGTAGCGTCACCCTGCGACGCGTCGCCGAAACGCCGACGTGGAACCTCACTGTCGACGACTGCCACACGTACTTCGTCGGGGCCGCGCGCGTGCTCGTGCACAATGCGGGCGAGAGCGGCGGCAAGATCTACATCGGTCGGAACCCCGCGGGGCAAATCGTCTACGTGGGCCTTACAATGGACGACCTGCTCGATCGCCAGGCCGCGCACCGCGAGGACGCGATCAGAGATCCCGAGAAGTATGGCTTCAAGAAAAACATCATCCTGGAGGTCGTGGACGGAATGACTGGCTTGAGCGACGACGAGATGCGGTGGCACGAGCGGCGCGTGTACGACGAACTGAAGGGCCGCGCCGAGCCGCTACAGAACGTCCTTGACGAGACCACGACATACGAGAAGCTCAACGCCCTCTACGAGAAATACTGCTGATGGCGTGGGAACGATTCGAGCGTGACGGCGCGAGCGGCTTCTTCGGCGACCGGCCCTCGGACGAATTTGCAGCCGCGCTCAAGACGATCGCGCGCACGTACGAGGAGCGTTTCGGCCGAAAACCGACCGCCGTGGAGGCACTCTACGGGCTCGAGCGCGTACTCTGCTCGGTGCCGGAGCGCTACGTCTCGGACCCCGACGGGCTACGCGCGGCGCGAATCTCGATCGATCGAAAGGAGAGCCGCACGATGAGCGCACTGGACCCCGCCCGCTTCGAGGGCGTGTACGCCGAAGAGCCGCCCGAGTACCAGGTCGTGCGCCGCGACGCGAACCGCGAGGCAACGAACGAGGTCGTGCTGTCGGTGCCGACGATCGACGTGCGCGACCGCGTGCTCGTCGTAGAGTACCGGCGGCTCGCGCCTGAGCTCGACGAGCGCGGCGCCGAGCAGCTCATCGTGACCGCCCTGCTTCGCGAGTTCCTCGTTGATAGTTATCGCGACGACGCGGACACGATCGAGTTGCACGATCTCGCGACGAGCACGAAGCGCACGGTTCCGTATTCCGCGTAAGCCGCGCCGCGTCGCAGCCGCGCTCCTGCTCCCAAACCTCCAATCCAACTTGTTGCCAACCGCGATCGCGTGAGCGCCGCTGTCCACGTGGGCGGCCACTACCTCGAATCACGGCAGTTCACCGACATCCTCGCGGCTGATGGCCACTCCGCATGCGATGATCATCGGCGGCGCGGTCGTGTCGGAGGGGTTCGCGGTGGTGTCAGTGGC
>JBBJLY010000055.1:0-37217 GCA_037720695.1 Kofleriaceae bacterium
AGATCCTCGGCCGGGCCGCGCGCTCGCCGGAGTTTGCCGAAGACCCGTTCCTCACCGTCGAGCTGACCCGCCGCGGCGCGCGCCTCGCGATCCACCTGCGGGTCGCCAATGGCCGCCTGGTCCCGGTCGGGACCGACCGCTAGTAGAACGGGTGGCGCGCCGGCAGCGCGAACTCGCGGTCTTGTCGCGCATGCCACGCGACTTCGTCGACCCCGATCGCGACCAGCGCGCGGTGCAACGCGCCGAGCACCTCGAGCGCCCGCGTGTCGAGCTGCGCGCCGGTCCACGCCCGGGTCAGCGTCAGGCTGCACCACTCGGGCCCGGTGGCGAGCCGCACGATGTCGACGCCGCGCACGCGAACGGCATCCTCGGTGACCTCGAGCGGGCCGCTGCCGACCGCCACGGTCAGCTCGGCGGCGACCGCGAGCAGCAGCTCGTCCGACGCACGGGCTCGGGAGAATCGGGCCACCGTGCGGATGCCGTCGGGATCTGCGACCGCAGATCGCGCGAGCTGACCGGTGAGGTGACGCTTGATGACCTTGCCGGCCAGCACCACCGCCGCACCGGCAGCGAACGCGGGGAACCAGATCGGCATCCCCCGATCGTAGCAGGCGGTTGGCCTACCAGCGCGCGAAGTAGATCGCGGAGATCACGACCCCGAGCACCACGACGACCCCGCGCAACACGTTCGCCGAGATCCGCGACGCCACCATCCCGCCGAGCGCGCCACCGGCGAGCGACGCGACCAGCATCACGCCGGCGATCGGCCAGTGCACCCGATCGCCACCCCAGCCGACGAACACCGCCGCGGCCGCCACGTTGACCGCGAGCGAGATTGTCTGCTTGAGCGCGTTGAGCCGCGCCAGCGCGTCGGCGAGCACGACCCCGAGCGCAGCGAGGATCATCACCCCCATCCCGGCACCGAAGTAGCCGCCGTAGACCGCGGCCAGCGCGACCGGCACCGCAGCCCACGCATCGGCGTGCGGTGTGGTCTGGCGCGCGAGCAGCCACCCACGCACACGATCCTGGACCGCGAGCAAGCCTGCCGCGAGCAGGATGAGGAACGGCACCGCGCGATCAAAACCTGCGTCGTCGGTCGACAGCAGCAGCAGTGCACCCGCGACGCCGCCGGCGATCGCACCGGGCAGGATCGTCATCATCCTTGCGCGCTGGCCGGCCAGATCGCGGCGCTGCGCGAGGGTCGCGCCGAGATATCCCGGGCACAGCGCGATCGTGTTGGTCACGCTCGCGGCGACGGGCGATAGCCCGACCGCGATCAGCGTCGGGAACGAGAGCAGGCTGCCACCCCCTGCGATCGCATTGACCAGGCCCGCCGCGAACGCGGCAACTCCGACCAGCGCGAGGCTCGCAGCGTCGACCGTCCCGACCATCTCGATGCGTCGAGGCTACTGCGGCGTTCGCGCGCCGTCGACGCGCGGCGTGCCCCTTGCAGCATCCTGCACCATGGCAAAGACCTGCGAGACCTGTGGAAACACGTACGACAAGGCCTTCGAGGTCGTGATGGGCGGGACCACGCACACCTTCGACTCGTTCCAGTGCGCGATCCACGCGCTCGCGCCGCGATGCGGCCACTGCAAGGTCCCGATCATCGGCCAGGGCAACGAAGCACGCGGCCAGTACTTTTGCTGCGCACACTGCGCGCGGAAGGCGGGCGTCTCCGAGGTCGTGGATCGGGCGACGGATGGCGGCGAAGCTCATCCGTGACGGGTCCGCCCGTCGGGCAACTCGACGTGACGTCAGCGCTCAGGTCCAGTATGGCGTGGCGCCCCACTGGCGATAGACGCCCGTCGCGTACTCCAGATCATTGAGATCTGGCCAGTGCTCCTTGTCGAAGCCCGGCATCTGCTCGAGCGATTCCTTCGTCACGTTGACCACGAATCGCTTGTGCGTCTCGTCGACCGTGACCGAGGACCACGGCAGCGCGAACAGCTTGCTGCCGATGCCGAGGAAGCCGCCAAACGAGAGCACCGCATAGGCGACCCGGCCGGTCGTCACATCGATCATCAGCTCCTCGATGCGGCCGACGTCCTCGCCAGCGAGGTTGACCACCTTGTCGTGCACGAGCGTGGTCGCGCCGAGCGTCCTGCGAAACTTCGTCATCCCCGGACCCACAGCAAGTGGCGTTCCATCAGCGGCGCGGGGCGACGAGACGGCGCTTGCCATCCTCGGCGAGCGTGACGTCCGGTGCGTCGAGCGCGTCGCGATCCCACAGCTTGCAGGTCACCTGCTTGTGCTGCTGGTCGAGCGCCTCGCAGTAGTTGGTGAACTCGCAGCGGCGAACCTCCGCGCCGCGACCCTCGCGGATCTTGAGGAACCAGTCCGGATCCGCGAGGCTCTGCCGCGCCGACGCGACCAGATCCGCCTCGCCACGCTCGAGCAGCGCTTCGGCCTGGGAGAACTCGCAGATGCCTCCCGCGGCGACCACGGGAGTCGCGAGGCCGGCGTCGCGGATCGCGCTGCGGATCTGCGCGGCGATCGGGGCGTTGCGTGCGAACGGGCCACGCGCATCGGAGTAGATCGTGGGCATGCACTCGTAGCCCGACCTTCCGGTGTACGGATAGACCGCCCAGCCGACCTTTGGTTGCCGGGCATCCTCGAACTTGCCGCCCTTGGAGATCGAGACGAAGTCGAGGCCCGCACGCGCGAGCTCGACGCCGAACCACGCCGCATCCTCGACATGACTGCCGCCTTCGACGACGTCGTCGCCGAGATACCGGCAGCCGACGACGCCGCGCCCGGCTACCCGGGCCTTGACCGCCGCGACGACCTCGAGCGGCAGCCGCACCCGCTGTTCGCGCGGCCCCCCGTAGCCGTCTGTACGCGTGTTGAGCGCCGACAGGAACGACGCCATCGTGTAGGCGTGCGCGAAGTGGAGCTCGACACCGTCGAAGCCCGCGGAGACTGCGCGCTCGGCCGCATCTCCGAACAGCGGCGGGAGCACGCGCGGCAGCTCGGCGATGTGCGGCAGCTGAACATCGGTGACGCGCTCGCGATAACCGCGTTCGAGATCATCGAGCTCGCGCGGTGACAGCACGCGCGCCAGATCCTCCGCACCGAGCGCGGCGATCCGCGACCGGATCTCGTCGTCCCCACCGTCCGTGGCAGCCTGGCCGCGCAGCGTGAATAACCTCTCGCGATGCTGCTCGCTCAACGCGAGGAACCGCGCGAAGTACTTGTCTCGCGGCGGGCGGCGCCGGATCGACAGGAAGTCGATCAGCTGGATCAACAGCAGCGTCTCGCCACCGGACGCCTCGCGCACGGCAGCCGTCAGCCGGGACAGCCCCTCGACGAACCGATCGTGACCGATCCGCAGCAGCGGACCCGACGCGATCTCGCGGATCCCGGTCGCCTCGACCACCAGCACGCCGGGCTTGCCCTCGGCGAACCGGCGGTACCAGTCGATCACGTCGGGAGTGACGAAGCCGTCCTCGGTCGCGCGCCACGGCACCATCGCCGGGATCCACGTCCGCGTCCGCGCGGTGCGAGGTCCGAGCTCGATGGGCTGGAACAGGCGGGCGCCTGCGGCTTCCTCGGCGGTTGGCCAGCTGGGCTCGGGGAGCAGATGCTTGATGCGCTCCGGCGGCTGCCACATGGCCGGAGATTGGTACCACATCGGATCGCGGGTGGACTGGGATAGGCTACGGCGTGCCCGACCTCAAGCCCGGCGACGCGATGCCCGATTCGAACCTGATGGGACCCGAGGGTCCGGTAAACCTTCGCGACAAGCTCGGCAAGCCGCTGGTCGTCTACTTCTATCCGAAGGACGAGACCTACGGCTGCACGATCGAGGCGTGCAGGTTCCGCGACCAGTACGAGGACTTCGTGGCCGCCGGCGCCGAGGTGATCGGCATCTCGCGCGACGACGCTGGCTCACACGACAAGTTCAAGGCGCACCACAAGCTCCCGTTCACGCTGCTCAGTGATCCTCGCGGTGAGGTGGCAAATGCGTGGGGGGTGCGCGGCAAGCTCGGACTCCCAGGGCGCGTGACCTTCGTGTTCGACAAGGCCGGCATCATGAAGCATCGGTTCGACTCGATGATCCGGTTCGGTAAGCACGTCGATGAAGCGCTCGTGGTCGTCAAGCAGCTGGCTGGTACGTGACTGGCAGGTCCTCGGGGCAACCACTTACCGAGGACGTGTCATGGGAACCGCAACTAACCGAAAACTAGCTGTCGTCACGGGTGCCTCGAGCGGCATTGGCCTCGAGCTCGCCCGGCTGTGCGTCGAGCACGAGTTTGATCTCGTGATCTGCGCCGAGGATGAGGGAATCCATCAGGCCGCCGAGCACCTCGGCGCAGCGGGCACCAGCATCGTGCCCGTGCGCGCGGATCTCGCGACCTACGAGGGCGTCGAGACCCTGGTCAAGTCGATCCGCGACACCGGACGGCCGGTCGACGCGCTGCTGATGAACGCCGGTGTCGGCGTCGGCGGTCAGTTCCTGCTCACCGACCTCGAGGACGAGCTGCGCATGATCGCGCTCAACTGCACGTCGATCGTCCACCTCGGCAAGCGCGTCATCCCCGGGATGGTGTCGCGTGGCGAGGGCCGGATCTTGATCACGGCATCGATCGCCAGCACGGCTCCGGCGCCGTATCTCGCGGTCTACGGCGCGACCAAGGCGTTCGATCTGTCGCTCGCGGAGGCGCTGCGTTACGAGCTCAAGGACACCGGCGTGACGGTCACGGCGCTCCAGCCAGGTGCCACCGACACCGAGTTCTTCGAGCGCGCGGACATGGAGAACACGAAGGTCGCGCAGGGCAAGAAGGATGATCCCGCCGACGTCGCGAAGGCTGGCTTCGAGGCGATGATGGCCGGCAAGGACTCGGTGATCGCGGCTTCGCTGAAGAACAAGCTGCAGGGGCTCGCGAACGAGATCCTGCCCGAGACGGTCAAGGCCGCCGCGCAGGCCAAGCAGACCAAACCGGGCACCGGGGACAAGTCGACCAACCCCGACCTGCGCAAGCAGTAGGCTCGGTCAGCTTGCCTTGAGCGCGGCGACGACCTTCTCGACCGCGTCCTTGGCATCGCCGAACAGCATGTTGGTGTTCGACTTGTAGAACAGCGGATTGTCGATCCCAGCGTAGCCAGCTGCCCGGCTGCGCTTGTTGACGATCGTGAGCCTGGACTTCCAGACCTGGAGCACCGGCATGCCCGCGATCGGCGAGCTCGGATCGTCCTCGGCCGCCGGGTTCACGATGTCATTCGCACCGATCACCATTGCGATGTCGGTGGTCGGAAAGTCCGTGTTGATCTCGTCCATCTCCATGACGATGTCGTACGGCACATTCGCCTCGGCGAGCAGCACGTTCATGTGCCCGGGTAGCCGGCCGGCGACCGGGTGGATCGCGAACCGCACCGTGACGCCCTTGGCCCGCAACACCTCGGTGAGCTCGCGCACCGCGTGCTGCGCGCGTCCGACGGCCATACCGTAGCCCGGCCAGATGATGACGGACTTGGACGCGGAGAGCTTGCCCGCGAGCGTCACCGCGTCGATCTCGAGCACCTCGCCGGTGGTCGCGGCCTTTGCGGCCGCCGACTGCTTGGGTGGCGTCGCGCCAAACCCGCCGAAGATCACGTTGTAGATCGACCGATTCATCGCCCGGCACATGATGTAGGACAGGATCGCGCCGCTCGAGCCGACGAGCGCGCCGGTCACGATCAGCAGATCGTTGCCGAGCATGAAGCCCGCGGCCGAGGCGGTCCAGCCCGAGTAGCTGTTGAGCATCGAGACCACGACCGGCATGTCGGCGCCGCCGATCGCCGCGACCAGGTGGACCCCGAGCACGCAGGCGATCGCGGTCCCGATCTGGAGCGCCATCTGATCGCCGTCCGACGCATAGATCACCGCGCACGTGATCGACCCGGCGAGCATCGCGAGGTTCAGCAGATGACGCGCCGGCAGCAGCAGCGGCTTGCCGGACACCGAGCCACGCAGCTTGAGGAACGCGAGGATCGAGCCGGTCGTGGTGATGGCACCGATCCAGACGTCGATGAAGATCTCGATCCGGTGAGTCAGCGACGGGGGCAGCGTCCGCACCACACCGTCGATCGTCTGCTCGCCACCGCCCTGGAGATCGAGCGAGTAACCGACCAGCACCGCGGCGAGGCCGACGAAGCTGTGCAGCAGCGCGACCAGCTCGGGCATCTGCGTCATCCCGACGCGGATCGCCATCACCCAGCCGATCACCGCGCCGACGCCGATCGCGCCGAACACCGCGGGATGGAAACCCTCGCCCGCGGCGGGTACCTGGGTGAGCGTGGCGGCGATCGCGATCGCCATGCCGAGGATGCCGTACAGGTTGCCGCGCCGCGCGGTCTGCTGGCTCGACAGCCCCTTGAGGCTGAGGATGAACAGCACGGCCGCGACGATGTACGCGCTGTTGATCAGCGCGGTCGATTCGAAGAACGCGGTGTCGGACATCGTCTACTTCCTGAACATCGCGAGCATGCGGCGGGTGACGAGGAACCCGCCGGCGATGTTGATGGTGGCGAACAGGGTCGCGATGATCGCGACGATCACCGAGCTCTGCGCGCCGATCCCGATCGCGCCGAGCAAGCCACCGACGACGATGATGCCGCTGATCGCATTGGTGACGCTCATCAGCGGCGTGTGCAGCGCGGGCGATACGTTCCACACGACCTGCATGCCGACGAAGATCGCCATCACGAACACGGTCAGGTGCTGGAGCAGCTGGTAGCTCGACGAGCCCATCGAGCCGAGGTTGGCGTCCCCGCGATCGAGGAACCGCAGGTAGACGAAGGCGGCCGCAGCGACCACACCGATCACGGACATCACGATCCCGGTGGTGCGCGACGGCGGCTTCGGCACCGGCGCGTGGCCGTGGCTGAGGACCTTCGTGGGTACCGTGTCGACGGGCGCGGCGACGGGGGCCGGCTCGGCCGGCTTCGCCACCGGCTTGGCCACCTCGGGCGGCTTCGGCGCCGGCCAGCGCTTCTCGCCGCCTTCGAGCACCAGGGCCGGACGCACGGCGTCGTTGGCGTGATCGATCTTGTGCGCTGCCGCGCCGCCCATCTCGTCGAGGAAGTTCGCCAGATTTGTCCCGTAGAGGTCGCTGGCGACGTGCGCCATCCGGCTCGCGAGATCGGTGTAGCCGACGACGGTGACGCCCGCGTGGACGATGACCTCGCCGGGGACGGTGACCTCGCAGTTGCCACCCTTCTCCGCCGCGAGGTCGACGATCACCGACCCCGGCTTCATCAGCTCGACCATGTCGCGCAGCCACAGCTTCGGCGCCGGACGCCCGGGGATCAGCGCCGTCGTGATGACGATGTCGACCTCCTTGGCCTGGGCGCGGAACAGCGCGTACTCCGCGTCGATGAACTCCTTGCTCATCTCCTTCGCGTAGCCGCCCTGACCCTCGCCGGACTCCTTGATCGTGACGGTGAGGAACTCGCCACCGAGCGACTTCACCTGATCCTCGACGGAGGGGCGGACGTCGAACGCGCGCACGATCGCGCCGAGGCCCTTCGCGGCGCCGAGCGCCGCGAGCCCGGCGACGCCGCCGCCGATGATGAGGACCTTCGCCGGCGGGACCTTGCCGGCCGCGGTGAACTGGCCGGTGAAGAAGCTGCCGAACCGGTTGGCGGCCTCGATCACCGAGCGATAGCCGGCGATGTTCGCCATCGACGACAGCGCGTCCATCTTCTGCGCGCGGCTGATCCGCGGCACCTGGTCCATCGCGAGCACGGTGAGCTTGCGGGCCGCGAGCTGCTCGACCAGCGCCGGGTTCTCCGCAGGCAGGATGTACGAGACCATCGTCGCGCCCTCACGAAGCTGCGCGACCTCGGCTTCGGTGGGCGGCCGCAGCTTGACGACCAGATCCGCGTGCCACGCGGCCTCGCGCTCGACGATCTTCGCGCCCGCGGCCTCGTACTGCGCGTCCGGATAGCTGGCGTCGATGCCTGCGCCACGCTCGATCGCGACGTCCCAGCCGCCCTTCACCCACTTCGCGACCACTTGCGGAGACGCGGCGACTCGTCGTTCTTCGGGCCGAGTCTCCTTGACGATGCCCAACTTCATCGGCCCGCGGAACATGCCAAAGCGCGTGCCCGAGGGAAAGGGCCGGGGGCTCGAATCCATGCGACGATGCGTCCGTGCTTGTCGAGGAGCGCGATGGCAAGCTCGTGCGCATCGCGGACCGCAACGGTCACGTGTGGGCGAAGCTCGCGTGGATCGGCGACGAGCTCGACCGGCTGGACGTCCCGGGCGCCTGCGTGCGCGGCGCGCGGATCGACGACCCGTTGCTCGGCGCGGCCCACGGGGTCGGCGACACCACGATGTCCGCGCTCGAGTGGCTGCGCCCGACGGAGATCCCGACGATCGCCGCGCCGGCCCGGCTCGCACCCGGCGCAGGCGGCGCGATCCTGAACGTGATCGCGATGCTCGCCCAGCGGGCCCACATCCCGGCGCTGCGCTACGCCGGCCCCTACCCCACCCACGCGCTGTGGCAGGCCCTCCGGCGATCGTTCCGCACCGCGGGCAGCGAGGAGGCGTTCGTCGCCGGCGCGGTCGAGCGGATGGCCCGGCTCGCGCGCGAGCCGATCCCGATCGAGTTTGTCCCCGCCGCCCACGAGCGACTCGCGATCGAGCGGGGGCACGTCGAGCTGCGTGCCGGCGTCGAGCGTGTGGTGATCGATGGTATCGCCTACGACCGAGATGGCTCGCCCGCGCGGCTGATCGAGGATCGCTGCGAGGTCTGGTTCGGCGACGCGCCGTGGTCGAGGGTCGCCACCCTCGAGCTCGACGGCTCGCTGCACGACGGTCCGCACCCGGTTCGCGCGTGTACGTCCGACGTCGTCGGCAAACCATTTCCGCCACCGCTGGTCGCCGCGATCGCGGAGCTGGTCGCCGAGGCGGTCTCCGCGCCCCTCGGCGCTGGTGCGCGCGAGCTGCTGCTGTCCCGGCCGCTCGTGTGGGCCGACCTCGGCGCGCGCGCCGCGACCGTCGGCGATCGCGTCGCGGTCCACGCTGCGCTGTGGGAGCGGATCTCGCCGCTCGGGCTCGGCCGGCTCGCACTCGCGCTCGCGGAGGCGCTGGTGCCCGCCGTCTCGCGTCACGTCGCGAACGAGCTCGCGACCGCGGTCACGTAGTCAGACCGTCGCGATCGCCGAGCCGCCGGTCTCGGCGAACAGCTCGAGATCGAGCTCGAGCTTCCAGATCCCGCGGCGGGTCGGCTCGTCGAGCGCGACCTGCAGCCGTGTGAGGTAGTCGGCGCGCGAGATCTCGTAGGCGCCAAACCGCTCGAGGTGCTCGGTGTGGACCTGGCAGTCGATCAGCTCGATGTGGAACGCCTCGAGCTGGCGCACGCACGCGACGAACGCGATCTTCGACGCCTCCGGGGCCCGCGCGAACATCGACTCGCCGAAGAACGCCGCCCCGAGCGAGACGCCGTACAACCCGCCGACCAGCTCGTCGCCCTGCCAGGCTTCGATCGAGTGCGCGAACCCGAGCTCGTGCAGCCGGCGATACGCCTCGACCATCTCCGGGATCAGCCAGGTGCCGCTCTGGCCGGGACGCGGCACCGACGCGCAGCCCTCGAGCACGGCCATGAACGCGGTGTCCATCGTCAGCCGGTACGGCCGCTTCTTGATCGCCTTGCGAAGCGTGCGCTGGACCACTAGCTCGTGGGTCGTCATCACCATCCGCGGATCGGGCGAGTGCCACAGGATCGGGAGGTTCTCGGCGTACCAGGGGAAGATCCCCTTGGTGTACGCGAGCAGCAGCCGCTCGGGACGAAGATCGCCGCCGAGCGCGAGCAATCCATCCTCGGCGAGGTGGACTGGGGGAAACACGAGGCGATCGTCGAGCCGGAACACCGGCATGTGCGCACGAGAGTAGCGCGAAGCTAGGCGCGGCGGCGGCGGCGCAGCACGATCAGCACCGGCAACGCGAGCCCGAGCCAGCCGATCCCGCGGCCACCGGCGCTGCATCCACCACTGGCGATCGGCGCGTCGTCGTGCTCGTCATCCGAGTCGCCACTGGTGTCCTCGTCGCCGTTCGGGGTCACCGTGAGCGCGAGGTTGAACGTGCCAACCGTCGCACCACCGTCGACGATCGCGACCTGGGTGAACAGCGCGGTCGCGTCCGTCATCATCGGCCGGATTGGTGTCGCGATGTCGAGCTCGATCACGTGCATCGCGCCGGCCCCGACCTCGGTCCCGAGCGCTCCGATCGCGCTCGGCGACGTCCAGCTCGCGGGATCGAACAGCGCGCTGGTGTCACCGCCGGCGACCACGAGCTGTGCGGATGACGGCCAGTCGGCGGTGCTGCGGTTGACCAGCGTGATCTGCATGTGGCCTCGCATGCCCGGCGCCATCTTGTCGGGGCCGTCGATCATCACGACGTCCGCACCGCTCTGGCGCGGCGTACAGGTCGCGCCGGTAGCGAAGCCCGTCGCCTCGGTCTGGCGCAGCCGCGATTCGGTCTGCGGCCCGTACGCGCCGTCCTCGGAGATCCCGTTGCTCGGGTTGTTGCGGTTCCACAGCCGCTGGAACGCCAGCACGTCCTTGCCGCGGTTGTCGGGCGACGCCATGTGATCGAAGTGCACCGGATCGCCGGGGACCGAGTGCGACCAGCCGCGGGCGGCCATCGCGGACACCAGCCCGCTCCAGTTCGAGATGTCGAGCGCGCGCCCGGTCTCGTGATTCGAGCGGCCCGGCGTCGCGGCCGCGCTGATCCCGCAGCGCCCGAGCTGCTTCCATCGATAGAGCAGGTACTGCTGCGCCACCGTCCGGAACCCGCTGTTGAGCTGGATGAACCGCGTGTCAGCGACGCGCAGGAGGTCGGTCTTCGCCGTGTCCGACAGATAGGGCAGCACCGCGTTGCTCGAGAACACGAGGTTGTTGGTTGGCCCGAAGCTGACCAGCGCACCTGGGCTCATGCAGCCAACCTCCTCGGCGATCTGCCGCGACAACCCGAGCACCACCGAGGTCGAGCAGGTCGACGTCGTGTAGCTCCCGACCGAGACCTCGGACTCGACGTCACCGTACTCGAGGTCCGTGCCGCAGGCGGCCAGCAGCATCGTCAGCGCGAGACCATGGGTGCGAAGACTCGTCATCGACCGCCGTCTCAGCAAGGGTCGCGCCGTGCTCGACGAGGATGTGCTCGTTGCGCGCGTGGTGCAGGACGCTGCACGTCGAGCGATCTTCGGGTGCGCGCGGTGCGCAGACGCGAGCTCGCACGCGTGCATGGTGTGCTGCGCGCGGGTGGGGACAGTTCCCACAACCCCCTGGGGAGCGCGGCCCCGACCGCAACGTGTCGTGTGCAACCACGCATGACCGCAGCCAGACACCGAGTCGGATAGAGTGCTCGCGATGCGACTCCTGTTCTGCGGCTCGGGCTGGCTACCGATGATCGATCGGATCCGCGCGCGGCTCCCGACCGGCGCGACGATCGAGGGCTGGGATCGGACGCAGCCGCTGGTCGGCGTGCTGTCGGGCATCGACGTGCTGCTACCTTCGAACGCGCCGATCGATGCCGAGGTGATCGCCGCCGCCCGCCAGCTGCGCCTGATCCAGCAGCCAGCCGCCGGCGTCGAGGGCATCGATCGCGACGCCGCGGTCGCACGCGGAATCCCGATCTGTAACGCACCCGGCGCCAACCACATCTCGGTCGCCGAGTGCGCGCTCTATCTCTTGCTGGCGCTCGCGCGACAGGTCCCGGTGGCGCAGCGCGCGTTCGCCGATCGCAAGGTCGGCGTACCGCTGGGCATCGAGCTCGCCGGCAAGACCCTGGGCGTGATCGGTCGCGGGCGCGCTGGCTCGACGATGATCGAGCGCGCGAAGGCGCTCGGGATGACCGTGATCGTGGCGGATCGCAGCTCGACCCGGTCGGAGCGCGATCAATTGTATGCCGCGAGTCACGCGATCACGCTGCACTGCCCGCTGACCCCCGACACGCGCGGCATGCTCGATGCGGCGGCGTTCGCGGCGATGCGGCCCGGCGTCCTGATCGTCAACTGCGCGCGTGGGGCCGTGATCGATCGCGACGCGCTGGTCGCGGCACTCGACGCTGGCTGGGTCGGCGGAGTCGGGCTCGACGTTCACTGGGACGAGCCCGCGAATCCCGACGATCCCCTGTATGCCGACCCGCGCGTGATCGCCCTGCCCCATGTCGCGGGCTCGACCGAGGAGTCGTTCGCCCGGATCTGCGACGTCGTGATCGACAACCTCGAACGCCTCGCGTCGGGCCAGCCGCTGCGCCACCGCGTGGCGTAGACTGGGCGCGTGGCTGCCGACCCGTTCATCGGTCAGGTCGTGCTCGACCGCTATCTCGTCGAGGACATGCTCGGCGCGGGCGCGATGGGCAGCGTCTACCGGGGCCGCCACACCCGGCTGCCGCGCGCGGTCGCGATCAAGGTGCTGCACCAGGACCTGGTCGACGACAAGAACATGCTCGCGAGGTTCCAGCGCGAGGCCAAGCTCGCCGGCAAGCTGCAGCACCCGAACGTGATCAGCGTGCTCGACTTCGGGCAGACCTCCGGCGGCCGTCACGTGATGGTGCAGGAGCTCGCGAAGGGCCCGTCGCTGTCGGATATGATCGCGGTCGCACCGGCGCGGCGGCGGATCGTCCAGGTCGTCGGTCAGATCCTGCGCGGGCTCGAGCACGCCCACTCGCTCGGCCTCATCCACCGCGACCTCAAGCCCGACAACATCGTGGTCGAGCTGTCGGACGACGGCACGGAGCTGCCGCGGATCGTCGATTTCGGATCGCGATCCTGCGCTCGCCGGACGGCCAGGCCGAGCGGCTCACCGCCTCGGGGATCATGATGGGGACCCCGATGTACATGGCGCCCGAGCAGGCGCAGCTCGAGACCTACGATCACCGTGTCGATCTGTTCGCGCTCGGCGTGATCCTCTACGAGATGATGGCCGGCAAGCCACCCTATGACGGCACCGCGATGGAGATCGCGGTCGCCAACATCAGTCGCGATCCGCCGCCGATCGCGCAGCGCGCACCGGACCGCGAGCAAGACCCGCTGCTCGAGCGCTACGCCCGGAAGCTGATGGCGCGCCGGCCCGAGGACCGGTTCGCGACCGCCCACGAGGCGCTCGAGGTGCTGGCGCTGCTGGACACCAGCCCCAGCGATGCACGGCTACGGCTCGGCATCACGGATGTCGCACGGGCGCTGGCGACGATCTCGCTACCGCCTCCCCGCGGCTGACGGCTCGGACTTTTCCCGGTGTCGCCGAATCTCAGTATCTCAACGCAGATGGTCGACCCGCGTGTCGATTCCATGATTCATTGCATCCAATCAAGGTCATGAGCTGGTTCGCTCGTTACGTCCGCTCGTCGATCGGTGCCAAGCATGTGATGGCCGTGACCGGCCTCCTGCTGCTGCTGTTCGCGATCGTCCACATGGTGGGTCACCTCCAGATGTTCGGGGGCCCCGAGCTGTACAACCCGTACGCCAACTTCCTGCAGAACCTGTGGGAAGTGAAGTGGCCGGTCCGCGCGGGCCTGCTGGCGCTCCTGGTCATCCACATGATCACCGCGATCGGCCTGGTCGCGAAGAACCGTGCTGCCCGACCGGTCGGGTACGCGATGTACAAGCCGGTCCGGTCCTCGGCGCCAGCCCGCGCGATGGCATTCACCGGGCTCGCGCTGTTCGCGTTCCTCGCGTTCCACATCCTGCACTTCACGATGGGGCAGATTCACCCGGAGCACTTCCACACGCTCGACGCGAAGCAGCGGATCGACGCCTACGCGATGTTCGTGCATGGCTTCCAGCACGTGTGGATCTACGCCGTCTACCTCGGCGGCATGATCCTGCTCGCACTCCACCTCGGTCACGGCGCGTCGAGCTGGGCGCAGTCGCTCGGCTGGCGCCACCCGAAGTGGCCGGTCGAGCGGATCGGCATGCCGATCTCCATCGTCCTGTTCGTCGGCTACATGCTGCCGCCCACCGCGGTGCTCGTGGGGATCATCCGATGACGTTGAACCTCGATGCCCGGATGCCGGGCGGCCCGGTCGAGCAGAAGTGGGCCAAGGCGCGGTTCGAGCTCCGGCTCGTCAACCCGGCGAACAAGCGCAAGTTCAAGGTCATCGTCGTCGGCTCGGGGCTCGCCGGTGGCGCGGCGGCGTCGACGCTCGCCGAGCTCGGCTACGACGTCGCCTGCTTCTGCTACCAGGACTCGCCGCGCCGCGCGCACTCGATCGCAGCGCAGGGCGGCATCAACGCGGCGAAGAACTACCAGAACGACGGCGACTCGATCCACCGGCTGTTCTACGACACCGTCAAGGGCGGCGACTTCCGCGCGCGCGAGGGCAACGTCCACCGGCTCGCCGAGGTCTCGGTCGACATCATCGATCAGTGCGCCGCGATGGGCGTCCCGTTCGCCCGCGAGTATGGCGGCACGCTCGCCAACCGCAGCTTCGGTGGCGCGCAGGTCTCGCGCACGTTCTACGCGCGCGGCCAGACCGGGCAGCAGCTGTTGCTCGGCGTGTACTCCGCCCTGTCTCGCCAGATCGGCGTCGGCAAGGTCAAGATGTTCCCGCGCACCGAGATGCTCGACCTCGTGATCGACAATGGCCGCGCGGTCGGCATCGTCGTGCGCGACCTGGTGACCGGCGCGATCCAGTCGCACTCGGCCCATGCCGTGGTGCTCGCGACCGGCGGCTACGGCAACGTGTTCTACCTGTCGACCAACGCGAAGGGTTGCAACGTCACCGCGACGTACCGCGCCTACAAGCGTGGCGCGGGGTTCGCCAACCCGTGCTTCACGCAGATCCACCCGACGTGCATCCCGGTCTCCGGCGACTTCCAGTCGAAGCTGACCCTGATGTCGGAGTCGCTGCGCAACGACGGCCGGGTCTGGGTCCCGAGGTCGCCCGGCGATGTCGGGAAGCACCCCGACCAGATCGCCGACGCGGATCGCGACTACTACCTCGAGCGCAAGTACCCGAGCTACGGCAACCTGTCGCCGCGCGACATCGCGAGCCGTGCCGCAAAGGAGCAGTGCGACGATGGGCGCGGGGTCGGTCCCGGCGGGCGCGGTGTCTATCTCGACTTCCGCGACGCGATCACGCGCAACGGCGAGGACACGATCCGCGAGAAGTACGGAAACCTGTTCGACATGTACGAGCGGATCACGGGCGAGAATCCGTACCGCGTGCCGATGCGGATCTACCCCGCGGTCCACTACACGATGGGCGGCCTGTGGGTCGACTACAACCTCCAGACCACGATCCCCGGGCTGTTCTGCCTCGGCGAGGCCAACTTCTCCGACCACGGCGCCAACCGGCTCGGCGCGTCCGCGCTGATGCAGGGGCTCGCCGACGGCTACTTCATCATCCCCTACACGCTCGGCAACTACCTCGCGGGCGTCAGCGCCACGACCGCCGCCGATCCGGCGAGCAGCGCGTTCACGACGGTCGAGCGCGAGGTCAAGGCCCGCATGGATCGCCTGATCTCGATCCCCGGCAAGCGCTCGGTCGACTCGTTCCACAAGGAGCTTGGAAATCTGCTGTGGGAGAACTGCGGCATGGCGCGCAGCAAGGAGTCGCTCGACGCGGCCCTCGCGAGGATCCCCGCGCTCCGCGACGAGTTCTGGAACGACGTCCGCGTGCTCGGCGGGACCGACACGTTCAACCAGTCGCTCGAGAAGGCCGGCCGCGTCGCCGACTTCCTCGAGTTTGGCGAGCTGATGTGCAAGGACGCGCTCGTGCGCGAAGAGTCGTGCGGCGGCCACTTCCGCGTCGAGCACCAGGTCGATGGCGAGGCCAAGCGCGACGACGACAGGTTCTGCCACGCCGCGGTGTGGGAGCACGCGGGCGACGCACCCCCAATTCGCAACATCGAACCGCTCGTGTTCGAGAACGTCAAGCTCGTCACCAGGAGCTACAAGTGAGCCTCCTCGACCTGACCCTCCACATCTGGCGCCAGCCCGACCGCAACGCCGCCGGCAAGCTCGTCACCTACCAGGTGAAGGGTGTGTCGACCCACGCGTCGTTCCTCGAGATGCTCGACGTCCTCAACGAGCAGCTGACCGAACGTGGCGAGGAGCCGGTCGCATTCGACCACGACTGTCGCGAGGGCATCTGCGGCACCTGCTCCCTCATGATCAACGGCCGTCCCCACGGCGGCCAGCGTGCGACCACCGTGTGCCAGTTGCACATGCGGCGGTTCAAGACCGGCGACCAGATCTGGATCGAGCCGTGGCGCGCGCACGCGTTCCCCGTGATCAAGGATCTGTGCGTCGATCGCACCGCGTTCGACCGCGTGATCGCGGCCGGCGGGTTCATCAGCCAAAACTGCGGCTCGGCCCCCGACGCCAACGACCTGCTCGTCCCCAAGGACGCCGCGGACCGCGCGATGGACGCCGCCGCCTGTATCGCCTGCGGTGCGTGTGTCGCCGCCTGCCCGAACGGCTCCGCGATGCTGTTCGTCGCGGCCAAGCTCGCCCACCTGCACCACCTGCCGCAGGGCCAGCCGAGCGCGCATCGCACCAACGCGATGGTGACCGCGATGGACGCCGCCGGCTTCGGCAACTGCTCCAACTACTACGAGTGCGAGGCGGCGTGCCCAGGACATCTCGCGTGATGTCATGGCGCTGCTCAATCGCGACTACGCGAAGGCTGCGCTGGTCTCGCGCGACCGCGACGACAAGTCCGACGGCGCCGGTTAGCCGAGGCTATCCGCGCTTTGGCCGGCGCACCACGCGCAGCTTGCCGCTCTCGCCACCGCCGCAGAACAGGCGGTCGGCACCGTCGGACTCGAGGCCACTGACCCCGACGCCGGCGGGCAGCTCGAGGCGCTCGAGCACGTCGCCGGTGTCGCGATCGACCCGGCGGAGCTCGCTCGCATCGCCTTCCCCGGTCGCGTGCCAGAGGTCGCCATCGACGAACGTCACGCCGGTGACGAACCGGTTGGACTGGATCGTCCGCAGCACCTTGCCGTCGACCGGATCGATCTGGGTGATCGTGCGGTCGCGGTACTGGCCGACCCATAGCGTGCCCTCGGCCCAGGTCAGCCCCGAGTCCCTGCCCTTGCCGGGCGCCGGGATCGTGGTGAGCACCTCGCCGGTGGTCCTGTCGAGCTTGCGGATCACGTGATCGGCGAGCTGGTACAGGTGGGTGCCGTCGAACGCGGTGCCGGCATCCGCGGCGGTCTCCAGCGTGCGCCGGACCTGTCCGGTGTCGGGATCGATCGCGATGAGGCCGCTGGGCGCGGCGATCCATACGTGCTCGCCGTCGTAGCTGACGCCGGCGACGCGGGGCGCGCCGGGATACGGCCCATACTCGCGGATGATCTCGGCGGAGGTGGCGCCGGGGGCTGCGCCGGCGGCTGCGCTGGGTGCGTCGTCTCGGGTCATGGTGATCATGTCCGCAACCATCAACCGGCGGAGTCGGCAGCTGGGAGTAACAGAGTTGTCGTGAAACCGGATACCGGCGGTGCGAGCCATCGCAGCGACCGCGCGCGACCGAGCCGCTGCACCCGGGACGCTTGCTCGAGCGCCGAGAGCGCGCGCTGGACCGTGCGCTGGCTGGTGCCGAGGGCGAGCGCGAGCGCGGAGGTCGACCACGCTTGCCCGTCGGCGAGGAGCGCGAGCAACGCGGCGGCCTCGCCGTCGATCGGCGGCAGCAACGACACGACCGGGCGGGCATCACGCGGCACCAGTGCGAAGCCGTCGGGGGTTGCGTGGATCTCGGCGAGCGCGGCGAGCTCGCGGCGCAAGCGACCGATCTCGACGCGCAGGCGCGCCCGATGAGACTCGTTGGCGCGCCGCACCCCGAACGCCTCGAGCAGCAGCGCGTGACGGCTCGCGGCCGCGGGCCACACCGACGCGAGGGTGCGCGCGAGTGCGAACAACACGGGCCGGCGCGCGAGCCCGACCTCGAGGCCCGGCATGCGGACGACGCGTCGGCAGCCGTCGACGATCATGGCGTCGGAGGCCAGCACCGCCTCGACCTGATCCAGGGTGAGCACGCGTTCGTCGTCGCCGGACCGCTGGCGCGCCGCAGGTGCATCGAGCTGCGCGAGCGCGAGCGCGGCTTCCGCGGCGAGGGCGGGGATCCGCGACCGCTGGGCCGCGGCGAGCGCGCGTGTGGCATGGGCTCGCGCCGGACGCGGTCGCATGCGCCGCAACGCGATGTCGGTCGCCACCAGCTCGCCGATCGCCACCAGCATCGCAGGCGCGGCGTCGAGGTCGAGCGCGATCAGCGTCGCCTCGGCGTCGTCGACCCGGCCGAGCAGCAGGGACCGGCGCGCTGCCAGCAGCCGCGCGTGCAATGCGTTGATCCGGTCGCCCTGTGCGTCGAGCGTCGCGAGCGCTTCGTCGAGGCCGGGTACCGGCGACAGCTCGCGCGCGGCGAGCCGGACCTCGGCGCGGGCGACGATCGCGCGAGCCCGGAACAGCGACTCACCGGGCTCGAAGGCACGCGCGGCGCGCCGCAACAGCTCGTCGGCGCGCTTGAGCTCCCCGAGTTGCGCCATCGCGATGCCACGCAGCGCGAGCGCCGGCGCATCGTCACGCAACGCGACGCGCTCGAGCGCACCGAGTGGATCGCCGAGCGAGAGCTGGCGTGCCGCTGCGTTCAGGCCCGCGTCCATGCCCGTGCAGCCTCGCGCGTCGCGGCGCGATCGACAATCCCGCCGCAACTGTTACTCCCCGGGTGTGGCCGGAACGCCGTAGCTATCGAGACATGTCCACACCAACCCAAGCGATCGAAGATCATCCCGTCGTCAGCCCGGCCGAGTGGCGCACCGCCAGAGAGGCGCTGCTGGCCAAGGAGAAGGAATTCACCCGGCTTCGCGACGAGCTCAGCGCGACCCGCCGCCAGCTGCCGTGGGCGGTGGTCGACAAGCCGTACACGTTCGAGACCGCGGCCGGCAAGCGCACGCTCGCCGAGCTGTTCGGCGACAAGCACCAGCTCGTCATCTATCACTTCATGTTCGCCCCGACGTGGGAAGCCGGGTGCAAGTCGTGCTCGCTGTGGGCCGACAACTTCGAGCGCAGCGTGGTGCATCTCGCGCACCGCGACGTCCAGCTGATGGCCGTGTCGCGCGCACCGTTGGCAAAGCTCGTCGCGTTTCGGGAACGCATGGGCTGGACGTTCGAGTGGGCGAGCTCGGGCGACAGCGACTTCAACTACGACTTCGGCGTGTCGTTCACCCCGGAGCAGGTCGCGTCAGGTCGCGTGCCATACAACTTCGTCGAGCAGAAGACCGGTCCCGAGATGCCTGGCATCAGCGTGTTCTACAGGCAGGGCGATCGCGTGATGCGCACGTACTCGACCTACGGCCGCGGGGTCGAGATGATGAACGCGACCTACCACTACCTCGATCTGGTGCCGAAGGGCCGGGACGAGCAGACCGTCGGCAACATGGGCTGGCTGCGGCTGCGAGACGCCTATGGCGGATGACTGCTGCGCGCGCCCGCGGCTCCCACGCTCCGCGTTGTGGATGCTCGGCCCCGGGCTCGTGCTGGCCGTCGCGCCGAAGTGCCCCCTGTGTGTGGCCGCGTATCTGTCGCTGTTCGGCGCCGGCGCCGCGGCGGCGATCGCGCCGTGGGTCCGGCCGGGTGCGCTCGGGTTGATCGTCGTGCTCGCGATCGCGAGCGTGGCCAGCGCTGTCTACCGGCGTAGGCATCGTCGTCTGGCCAGTTGGCGCAACAACGCCAGATGATGGGCGTCGTCCGTGGCACGTGCGGTGCTCGATGAAGCGGGATGTCTCACCACGACGATGAGCTGCCCACGCTCGATCACGCCACGCTCGACCAGGTCACCGGCGGTGCCGGCACCGACTCGAGCATGCCACTGCTGATGATGATGCGAGGTCGTCAATCGGCCGCTGCGCCACCACCGCCGGCGACGCTAGTGCTGCCGAAGATCCTGGTCGACGGGGTCGAGCAGTCGGCCGCGAGCGGCGCGCCGACGACCGTCTAGTTGACGCGCGCGACCGCGCCGGGCGTCGCGACGTGATCGACCGTGTGGAGCAGCAGCTGGAGCGAGTCGGTCGGTCGCAGGCTGACCGCGCGCTGGCCTGCGTTCTCGGCGAGCCAGTAGACCTTGCGGTCCCACGGATAATGCGGCGCGCGGGCGATCACGGCGATCTTCTTCGCCCCCGCCTTCCGTGCGTCGGAGAGCACGCCCTTGACCTGCGCGAGCGAGAGGTCGGGGCGCAGGTGCAGCGCGAGCGTCGTGCCCTCGCCGCGGACCTCGCGGAGCGCGTCGATGCGACCGGGTGCGCTGTGGCGCTGACCGTCGACGACGACCTGACCCGTGTCCGAGATCTGCGCCTCCGGTAGCCCCGGATCCGCGATCCCAGCGGCGCCCGCGGTCGGCCAGTTCGCAGGATCTGCCTTGCGCTCGACCTCGCTGATCCAGCTCGTGACCTGGCGATCGAGGTCTTCCCACTGGCGAACGGCCTCGTGCCAGCCGGCCTCGGCCGCGCACATCATGCAGGCGGAGACCGCGTTGCGCGCGCGCTCGGTGGCGCGACGCGTGGCGAGTGCGCTGATCACGGCGCCCTGGTACTCGGGCACCACCTGCTTGCAGTCTCCCGCGAGCGGCGTGCCGCACAGCCGCCGGAGATACTCGACCGCGGACTCGCCGGTGCCTGGCATCAGGATGGCGGAGTCCGGATCACGCTTGAACAGAATTGCGTCGGCCTCGACCTCGGGCGACAGCAACGTCGGCCACACGGTGAGGGCCAGTGCGTCGACCTGGGCCGCGAGCGGCATGTCCTTGACCTGCGCAATCGGCGCGAGCGCGAGCACGATCAGCTTGAGCTCCGCTTCCTCGGCGACCGAACGATCCATGCCTTCGCGCAGCTCCATCGTCCGCTTCGCGAGCACGCCAAAGGCCGCGGGCGTCTTGCCTGCCGCGACGAACTTGTCGACCGCCTCGGTCAGCTCGCCGAGGTTGTAGTCGGCGGACTCGTCTCGCGTGATCCCGATCTCTTCCTGGCTACACGCCACGAGAGCCAGCAGGGTCAGCGATCGCATCAACACCGGGACGACCGAGGTAGCAAGCTGGATGCCGCGACCGCCAGTGCCCGATCGGGTAGCTCCAGGCAAACTCACGGCGAGGCTACCGCCACGCACGCCACGAGTGGCCCGACCTCGACCCCGGGCCCCAGCGCAACGAGGCGTCCTTGCTGGGGCTCCTGCGGATCCACGGGCTCGCTCGAGACCCGTAACCCGACGCGATGGACCGCGACCCAGTGTGGCGTGCCAGGTCCCGACCGGCCGTCGACCGCGTGGAGAATCCCTTTGATCCTCATGTAGTTGGCTGGCAAATCGGCGAGCCGGTCCTCGAGCTCCTCGAGATCGACCGTCGCGGGCACCGGGACCCAGACGCTGTCGATTCCATGTGCAGATCGGGCGACCGAGTTGTCGAGATGTCGACAACTGTCGTCATGGATGTGCGGCGTCGTGGGCACGTGCTCCAGCGCGGGGTCGACGAGCAGGTCCTCGAGCCACGCAGCATGGCCGTCCGTGGTGTCGGTTCTCACGAGGACCCGCGACACCAATGTCTGGATGTTGGCCTCCACGGCCGCGACCTCGGCCGGCCCCGCGAGCTCGGCCTTGGTCAGCAGCAGGACGTCGGCATACGCGATCTGGGCCTCGACGACCGGGGCGAGCGAGCGGGTCGCGCGAAACGTCGCGGTGTCGACGAGCGTGACCACGGCCGCGAGCCGCACGCGGTCCGACACCGGCGGGCGAGTCACCGCCCACGCGATCGGTAGCGGCTCGGCGACGCCGGTCGTCTCGAGCACGATCGCCTCGAGATCCGGGTTGGCGTCGCACAGCTCGAGCAGCGTGCGATCGAGATCATCACCCATCACGCAACACACGCAGCCACCAGGGAGCGTGATCTGCCGCGTCTCGCCGCCGCGAAGCAACGCACCATCGATGTCGACCGCGCCGAGCTCGTTGACGATCACGCCGAGCTTGCCCGTGACCTCGCGCGACCCGCGGCGCGCGAGCAACCGGTTGACGAGCGTGGTCTTGCCACTGCCAAGAAAGCCGGTGAGGAGGACGAGCGGGACCCGCACGTCCACAGCATAGCCGCGATCAGGCCGCCGGCCGCTCGACGACGACGACCTTGCGCTTGCCCGCAGACGTCAGCGGGATGTCGTCGACGTATTCGACGCTGAACTTCGTCGCGGGTAAGTACTTGGTCGCGAACGCGTGGATCGCGCGTGAGGCCTTGGTGGGCAGGTGCTCGGTCCCGTTCGGCACGATCTTCATGACCACGCTGCCGTCGAGCTTCTGGATCACCTGGAACTTGTTCGCGACGTGCTCGAGCACGCCGAACAGAATGTTGAACACCAGCCCGCCGACCGCGTTGCCATGACCATCGCGCAGGGTCTCGGTCACGCGGCCTTCGATCGGACCGATGCGATCGAGGTTGCGACCACACGAGCACGGCTCGTTGTCGTGCGCGACCGCGAGATCGCCGGTGATGTACCGGATCATCGGGCAGGCGAGGTTGTGGAGATCGGTGATCGCGATCTCACCGGTCTCGCCTGGTCGCGCCGCGCGCACGCTGCCGTCGGGCTCGCGCATGAGGAGCTCGACGATCATGGTCTCCATCGAGACGTGCATCCCCGCATGGGCCGCGCACTCCGAGCCGATCAGCATGACCTCGCGACAGCCGTAGGTCTCGAACGCCGGACCGAACGCCTCCTCGATCAGCGCGCGGTCGTGCGGCCACAGTCGCTCCGCGCCACACAGCACCGGGAGCTTGCCCCAGGTGCGCAGCTTGTTGTCGATCACGTACTGCGCGAGCGCGGCGGCGCCTGACGCGTACGAGACCATCACCTGCGGATTGAACCGGCGCAGCTCATCGGCAGCCGAGGCAAGCGCTTCCTCGCCGCGTGGCGTGCAATCGACGTAACGATCGCGCTTGAGGAACCGGTCGAGCTCCATCTTCGTGCGCTTGATCCAGCTGCCATTCGGCGGGCCGAAGCCCCAGTAGTGGAGCGCCCGCATGCCGACGTGATAGTTCGCCCAGCCGTAGCCGCGCCAGCGCGTCGCATCGCGCCAGTGCCGGGACTCGGCGTTGTACTTGACGACCACAGGTTGTCCGGTGGTGCCACTGGTCGACTTCTTGATCACCCAGTACGGCGGTGCCTTCGAGGTCCGGGCATCCAGCGTCTGGGTCACCGTGTCGCGATCGAGCAGCGGAAGCTGCTGGAGGTCCGCGAGCGACTGGATGTCGTCGGGAACCAGCCCACGCTCCGCGAACACATCGCGATAGTGATCGGTGTGCTGGCGGGCGTGGCGAAGCAGGCGGCGCAGCAAGCCGAGCTGCAGATCCTTCAGGGACGCACGCGACCAGCGCTCCGTGCCTTCGAGATAACGCAGCAGGGGGACAGTGGGGCGTCCGCGCGCAGCTTCGAAGGCGGGAAACAGTGCCTTCGCGAGGATGGGCCCATATAGATCCGTCACAGCGTGATTCGGTTACGATGCACGCTCCGTGCTAGCGCGCCTTCGTAACAAGAACCTCCACACGTGGCTCCCTGACTACGCCCGTCACCTCCTGCGCCGTGCGCGGACGTCACAGCCGAGCGGGCCGAGGCACGTGCTTTTCGCACTTTGTGACCACTACGAACCGCTGTGGGGCAATGCTCACGAGGACATAGGTCGCGCACGGGTCGATGCCTGGGCCGCCCGCTATCCCGCCCTCTCGGAGTTCCGCGACAGTGATGGCCGCCCGCCGCGCCATGGCTGGTTCTTCCCAGGTGAGGAGTATCGTCCGCACTTCCTCGATCGACTGGCCGCGCTCGCTCGGGGAGGCTTCGGTGAGGTCGAGTTCCACCTCCATCACGACGGCGACACCGCGGCATCGCTTGCGCCCCGGATCCAGGAGCACCTGAAGACGTTCGCCGAGCACGGCCACCTGTCGCGCGTGAATGGCGGCTATCGGTGGGCGTTCATCCACGGCAACTGGAGTCTTGCCAATGGCAGGCCGGATGGCCGGTGGTGCGGCGTCGACGACGAGCTCGTCCTGCTGCACGAGCTCGGCTGCTATGTCGATCTCACGTTCCCGTCGGCGCCGGATCCGTGTCAGCCCGACAAGGTCAACCAGATCTACTGGCCGACCGGCGACCTGACGAAGCGACGCAGCTACGATCATGGCGAGCGCGCGCGCGTCGGCGTATCGCACGATGATCGCCTGCTGATGATCACGGGGCCGCTCGGGTTCTCGATCGACGGGTTCAAGCTCCGGCTCGAGAACGGCGCGCTGACCGGCAACGATCCGCCGACCGCGGCCCGCGTCGCGACCTGGATCAAGCAAGGCATCCACGTCGCCGGCCGCCCCGAGTGGATCTTCGTCAAGGTCCACACGCACGGCGCGATCGAGAAGACCGCAGATTCACTGCTCGGAGCCGGTGGCCGCACGCTGCACACCGCGCTCGCCGATTCGATGCGCCAGGGTCACCAGCTGCACTACGTGACCGCGCGCGAGATGTTCAACGTCGCGCGCGCCGCGATGGACGGCAAGACCGGAAACCCGAACGAGTACTTCGACTACCTCGTGCCGCCGCCGCCGATCGCGACCTGACGCAGATCGCGCGTCAGGGCGTCGGGACGAGCGACTTCACACGCTCGCGTTCGGGCGCCATACGCTCGTCGCGGACGTGCGCGGGGATGCCCTGAACGTCGGACACGATGTGCAGCTTCTCGAGCACCTTCAACACGTAGTACGTGATGTCGAGCTCCCACCAGTAGAAGCCCTGGCGCGCCGAGCGCTGGTAGTGGTGATGATTGTTGTGCCAGCCCTCGCCGAACGCGAACACGGCGAGCACCGCGTTGTTACGCGAGTCGTCGCTGGTCTCGTACCGACGCTTGCCCCACACGTGCGCGAGCGAGTTGATGCAGAACGTGACGTGCCACGCGATCACGAGCGACACGAAGTGGCCCCAGAACAGCGCGGTGCCGCCGCCGATCGCGAACAGCACGCCGCCCCACGCGATCGCGACGAACAGATCGTGACGGTTCAGCCAGCGCAGCTCGGGGTACTTCGCGAAGTCCTTGATCCGATCGTAGTCGGTCGCCTTGTGGCGGCTCGACAGGATCCAGCCGAGGTGCGACCAGTAGAACCCGCGCTGCACGGGCGAGTGCACGTCCTCCGGCAAGTCCGAGTACTTGTGGTGATTGCGATGATGCGCGGCCCACCACAGGATGCCCTGCTGCGCGCTCGACATCGCGAGCAGCGCGAGGATGAACTGGAACACGCGACCGGTCTTGAACGTGCGATGCGAGAAGTAGCGGTGGTAGCCCGCGGTGATCGAGAACATCCGGACCGCGTAGCTGCCGACGAGCCACGCGCACGCCGCCCAGCTCCAGCCGACGATGAACGCACCGACCGCCGCCAGCACGTGGACCGCCCAGAACGGATAGTTCTCACGCCAGCGTGGCCGGTCGATGTGCGCAGCCGGTACGACCTGGGACATGGGTCAAAGATGATGCCTCACGGGCACCGATGGGGCTCGCGTCGGTCAGCGTTCCGGCACGGACCCGCCGCCGACATGACCATTTCATGACGAGCCCATCCTGAACCGCTGGGTGCCCGGGGACCTAGCGCGGGTTGCGGAGGCGGCGGTAGACGATAGGAAGCGACCGTGTCGGTGGATATCGCCCTGCTGTCGTCGAAGATCGAGCACGGGATCGTCGCCGAATGTGAGCGATCGTTACCGGTTGCTGCGGTCGCCAGGCGGGGGTCGGCTGGTCCGATGTGAGGTCGATCAACCCGACATCCCCACTTCGATCCCCGCAACTCGAACTTAAATCCGGGAAATTCCTCTGACATAATAAGCGTCGTGACCATTCCTGCGGGGACATTGGTCCCACGCGACGCACGGGATTTCGGCGGCTATCAGCTGATCGCAAAGCTAGCGACCGGCGGCATGGCCGAGATCTTTCTCGCGCGTCCCAACGGTCACGGTCACAACGACCTCATCGTGCTGAAGCGAATCCTGCCGCACCTCGCGGAGGACGATCACTTCGTGACGATGTTCCGCGACGAGGCCGAGCTCGCCGCGCAATTGATGCACCGGAACATCTGCCACGTGCACGCGTTCGGCGAGTTCGGGGGCACGTGGTTCATCTCCATGGAGTATCTCCATGGAGTCCCGCTGTCGCGGATGATGACGAGGCTGTCCAAGGCCGGCAAGATGCTCGACATTCGCATCGTCGCCGGCATCATCGTGCAGGCGTGCGAGGGGCTGCATCACGCGCACGAAGCGGCCGGGCCTGACGGCGTCTCGCTGCACGTGGTCCATCGCGATGTCTCGCCGCCCAACATGATGGTGTGCGGCGACGGCACCGTGAAGTTGCTCGACTTCGGTATCGCAAAGGCGCGCGGCGCCAACTCGCGCACGCGCACCGGCACGGTCAAGGGCAAGAACGCGTACATGTCTCCCGAGCAGATCCTCGGGAAGCCACTCGATCGCCGCAGCGACGTGTTCGCGCTCGCGATCGTCATGTACGAGATGCTGGCGATCAAGCGGCTGTTCCATCGCGACAGCGACTTCCTGACGTTCAAGGCGATCACCGAGGAGCCGATCCCGGAGATCCGCGAGCGCCGGCCCGATCTGCCGCCCGGGATGCGCGCCGCGTTGATGCAGGCGATGGCACGCGATCCGAACGGCCGGTTCGACACCGCCCTCGCATTCGCCAATGCGATCCGGAACTCGGTCGCGACGATGGGTGGTCCGGCCTCGCCCAATGATCTGGCGCGGCTGCTGTTCACCGACTTCGGCGACGAGATGTCCGCGCGCGACGAGATCCTGAAGGCGGCGGATGATCCGGTCACCGCGAACCAGCCGCCGCTGAAGTCGTCCGCGGCCCCCATCGCGATCGAGACCGTGAAGACGCAGCCCCTGCCGATCTCGCTCAGCGGCGAGCTCGGCACGGCCCGATCGATGCCATCCAGCAACCAGCTCCCGGCCGTGCCGTCGATGATCGTCCAGGGCAACACCGCCCCGCAGACGTTGCCGCCCCCCGAGCCTGGCGTCATCGATCTCACGGCCACCGTCCCGGTCGACACGTGGATGGCCAATCCCGATACCGATCTGCTGCGCGCTCACCGCTGGCGCGGGCTGCGGAACCTCGGGCTCGCCGCCGTGCTGATCGCCGCCTGCGTGGTCGGTGCGATCGTGTTGATCGGCGCGATCGGGAACGATCGCCGGAACGAGTCACCGCAGGTCGCCGGGGTCACCGTTGATGCGGCCGTGGTCGCGCCTGCCGATGCGCGCCGCGATGCCGGGGTGTCAAAGGAGGACATCGTCGCGCTGTCGCGCTTCGGGTTCCTGACGATCAATGCCAACGCGAAGACGTCGATCTGGATCGACGGCAAGCACACGGGCGAGACGCCGCTGCTCGACTATCCGATCCTGCCGGGCCCGCACAAGATCAAGGCGATCGGCCCGCGCAACAAGGTCAAGCACCTGACCATCGTGATCTACGCGACGAAGTATCACGACGAGGGCGTCATCAACTGGTGAACCTCGTGGGTGCGGCGGGGCTCGGCGTCGGGCTCGGCGAGGTGACCGGGATGCCGCTCGGAGTCGCCAACGTCGCGATCGTCGATGCCGCAGCGGCGGGCCGGCGGCGATTCGCGGTCGGCGTCGGGGTCGGCAGCGCGATCGCTGACACGGTTCACGCGAGCCTCGCATTCGTCGGCGTCGGTCGGCTGGTCACCGCGCATCCCGCGCTCGTCCGCGTGCTCGCGATCGCCGCGGCGATCGTGATCGTGGGCTACGCGGTAACCGCATGGCGGCGCCGGCCCGTCGAGCGCGTGCCGAGCGATGTCAGCAGCGGTGTCCGCGGCGGGATGACCGGGCTCGCGCTCACGTTGCCCACCCCCGGCGCGCTGCTCGCGTGGGTCGCGGTCGCGAGCTCGCTGTGGTCGGATGCGACGCCCGGCGAGGCCCTCGCCCTCGGGATCGGCGTCGGCGTCGGTTCGGCGGCGTGGTTCGCGGCGCTCGCGACCTGGGTCAGTCGCGTCCGACCCGATCATCCCGCCGTGCGCTACGTGCCCCGGCTCGCGCTGGTCGCGCTGGTCGCGATCGCCGCGATCGGCATCATCAAGATAGTGGTGCGGGCTTGATGCTGGTGATGTGGAAGCTCGACTCGACACCGGTCACGATCTGGACGCGATCGCCCGTCGAGAATCGCGGCACCAGCTCCGCCGGTCCCTGGAACGTGATGCCGGCGAGGTTGGCGATGTCGAGCTCTTCGCCGTCCTCGGCGGTCGCGCGCTCGATGTCGAGCTGCAGCTTCGCGACCTGTCGGGTCGCGACGTTCTGAAACTTCGCGGACTGCGTGTACAGCTCGATGCTGCGGATGGTCCCCACCACCCTCAAGCCCTCGTCGCTGGCCATACAACCAGCCTACACCCGCTGGTCAGTCGAGACTGCGTTTGCTCGGGCGAACTGGCGCTCCCGCGACCGAGATGCCGTTGGTCGCGCGGGCGGCGAAGATGCAGATCGTGCCGCCAACGGCGGTGATGTGGTGCGCGCTCCCCTCCGTCTGCACCAGCTCGTCGCCGGGCTGGTAGAGGCGACCGGCGTCATCCTGGAGGGTCCCGATGATCACCAGCGACACTTCCTCACCCAGGTGCGTGTGCGGCGGGAACGTGGCGCCCGCGGCGAGCCGGATGAACCCGCAATCGGCGCCAGCAAAGGCCGGGCCGCCATCGAAGTGGACCAGATCGATGCCCGGGACCTCGGTGAACCACGAGGCTGGACGCTCGATCAGTCCGAGGAGCTCGCGCGCTTTATCGACGGTGACATCGAACAGCGACGCCATCCGCGCGGACAGCTTCTCGAACGGACCGCCGCCGATCGAGGCCATCAGGCGGGCCTTGACCTCGGGGGACGGCGCGACCGGTAGGGTGAGGTCGTGGGTGGTGTCCTGGAAGCTCGCGAGCTCGGCCGCCAGCGCGGGGTCACTCGCGACCGCGTGCTCGACCGTCCGGGCCTCGGTGGCATCGAGGATCCCGAGCGCGTAGAGCGGGAGCAGGTGTTTGACGTCGGTCATCATGACTTCTGGAGTCCCGGGGGACGAGCGAGCCCATGGCGCAGGCGATCGAGGCCGGCAGCGATCCGGGACTTGACGGTGCCGACGGGAATCGCCACCCGTTCGGCGATCTCGCTACAGGACAGGCCTTCGAAGTAGGCGAGCTCGAGCACGCGGCGTTGCTCGGCCCCGAGATCCACCAGGGCAGCGCGCACCCGGGCGTGGTCGGGGCTGGCCTTTTCTGCGTCATCGACGAGCACGTCGAGCCCCGCATCTCCGGCATTGCGGGAGACGCGCGCTGATTTCTGCAAGTCGAGGGCTCGGGACCGCATACGAATGGCCAACCAGGTACGAGCTCGGCCGCGTTTCGGATCGAAATCTTTCGCACTGCGCCAAGCCTCCAAGAACACGTCGTGCAACAGGTCTTCGGCCTCCCGACGGTTCTTCACGATGCGCATGGCAAGCCCTAACAGGACCCCGGCATGACGCTCGTACAGCGTCGCCATGGCCGATCGGTCTCCAGCGGCCATGGCGGCGACCAGCGCGGCATCCAGGTCCGCGTCTTCGGTCGAGGAATCCCACGCCATGCCAGGTCAACGTACCACGGGTCGCCCCAGCGGTTGCACGAACGCGAAGCGCGAGGTAACCAGCGGCCGGTGTTCGAATCTTTACGCGACGCGGTCCGGTCGGAGGCGACCGATCGGATCTGGTCGCAAGGGGTCGCGCTCGCCCGCGATCACCGTGTGGTCGGCCAGGGGCGGTCGGGCGACGAGGTCTCGCTCGAGGTTCGCGTCCCGGGACGGCCCACGCCCTTCGAGGTGATCCTGAACCCGACCCACGGCGAGTGGGAGTGCAACTGCCCGGGCAAGGAGGCCGTGTGCTCGCACGTCGTGGCCGCCGTGCTTGCCGCCGAGCAGGCGGGTGACGAGCTGCCGAAGCCGGTCACCGCGGGTGCGACCATGCGCTACTTGCTGACGCCAGCCACCGGCGGGATCGCCGTGCAGCGCGTGCTCGTGCGAGGGGATCGCACCGAGCCGTTCGATGGCGCGCTGATGTCGATGATCGCGAAAGGCAAGGCGTCGGCGATCGCCACGATCGAGGCCGACCTGCTCGCCGATACCCTGATCGCCGCGCGCAGCGGGCCGATCCACGGCGATCGCCTGGAGCGCCTGCTCGGCGTGCTCGCCGAGGCACGCGACGTCCGCTGGAAGGGCGAGCCGATCACCACCAGCACCGAGCCGGTGCTGCCGCGCGCGCTGATCGAAGACGCGCGTGGCGGTGTGCGGGTCTCGATCGAAGCCGATCCGATCGTGCGCGAGGTCGTCGCGATCGGGGTCGTGCGCACCGCCGACAACATGCTGCGGCCGATCGGCGCGGTCGATCTCGCGGGAGCCAAGCTCGATAAGCTGCCGCAGCGGTTCGAGGTCTCGCGGACGTCGTACCCGGAGCTGATCGGCAAGACCATCCCCGCACTCGCCCAGCGGATCGAGGTCATCATCCGCGCACGCTCGTTGCCCGAGGTCGGCGTCCGCGAGGAGCCACGCATGCTGTTCGATGTCGAACAGGACGGCGACCGGCTGAAGGTGTTCCCGACGCTGGTCTACGGCGAGCCGCCGCGGGCACGGATCGACGGCGGGCGCGTCGTCCACCTCGGCGGCGCGTTGCCCATTCGCGACGAGGACGCGGAGCGCAAGCTCGTCCATCGCCTGCGCGACGAGCTGAACCTCGTCCCCGGCCGCCGCGTCGAGCTCACGGGACGCGAGGCGTACGCGATGCAGACCGGCCTCGGCTCGTGGCTGCGCACCGACGCACGTTCGGCCAACTCCGGCAAGGCGGTCCAGCTCGAGGCCAAGATCCGGATCGATGGCGCGCGGCTCGACGTCGAGCTGGTCGGCAGCGGCGGCCAGCACGCCTCGATCGTCTCGGCGCTGCGCGCGTGGCAGGCCGGCGTCGACATCGTGCCGCTCCCGGGCGGCGGCTGGGGACGCGTGCCGATGAGCTGGTTCGATCAGCACGGCGAGCGCGTCGCCGATCTGCTCGCGGCCCGCAACGACGATCACAAGGTCCCGCTCTACGCGCTGCCCGACCTCGCGCGGCTGTGCGCCGAGCTCGACGAGCCACCGCCGCCGGAGCTCGACAAGCTGAAGCCGCTGCTCGATGGCTTCACCGGGATCCCGGTGATCGACGACTTCGAGGGCTTCGTCGGCGAGCTGCGCCCGTACCAGCATCGCGGGGTCGACTGGCTCGCGTTCTGTCGTGCGGCCGGTCTTGGCTGCGTGCTCGCCGACGACATGGGTCTCGGCAAGACGATCCAGGTGCTCGCTGCGATCAAGTCCGGCGATCGCACGCTGGTGGTGTCGCCCACGAGCGTGCTGTTCAACTGGCTGGCGGAGACCCGCAAGTTCCGCCCCGATCTCACGATCTCGACCTATCACGGCGCCCGCCGCGCGCTCGATACGACGGCGGACATCGTGCTGACCAGCTATCCGATCCTGCGCAACGACACCGAGGTGCTCGCCGCCGTGTCCTGGAACACCGTGATCCTCGACGAGAGTCAGACGATCAAGAATCCCGATAGCCAGGTGGCACGCGCCGCCTACCGGCTCCGGGCGGGCTGGCGGATCACGCTGTCGGGCACGCCAATCGAGAACCGTCTCGACGAGCTGTGGAGCCAGCTCCACTTCACGAACCCCGGCCTGCTCGGTGGCCGCACCGACTTCCAGAGCCGGTGGGCCGAGCCGATCATGCGTGGCGACGACGGTGCGGCCGCGCGCCTGCGCGAACGGATTCGCCCGTTCGTGCTACGCCGGATGAAGACCGAGGTCGCGCGCGAGCTTCCGCCGCGGACCGACGCGGTGATGTACGTCGAGCTCGACGAGACCGAGCGGATGACGTACGACGCGATCCGCGCGGCTACCCAGCGCGAGATCGTGAAGTTGCTCGAGTCCGGAGGCGGCGTGATGGCCGCGCTCGAGGCCCTGCTCCGGCTGCGCCAGACTTCCTGTCACACCGCGCTGCTGCCCGCCGGCATGCGACAGGGTCCGCCACCCAGCTCGTCGTCCAAGCTCGATCGTCTGCTCGAGGTGCTCGACGATGTCGTCGCCGACGGCCACCGCGCGCTCGTGTTCTCGCAGTGGACGTCGCTGCTCGATCTGATCGAGCCGCTGCTCACGGCGGCCGGCATCAAGTTCGTGCGGCTCGATGGCTCCACCGTCGACCGCGCGTCGGTCGTCAACGAGTTCCAGTCCGAGACCGGGCCGCCGGTGATGCTGCTGTCGCTCAAGGCGGGCGGCACCGGGCTGAACCTCACCGCCGCCGATCACGTGTTCCTCGTCGATCCGTGGTGGAATCCCGCGGTCGAGGACCAGGCAGCGGACCGTGCGCACCGGATCGGGCAGGACAAGCCGGTGATGGTGTACCGGATGGTCGCGCGCGATACCGTCGAGGAGCGCATCCTCGAGCTCCAGGCGCGCAAGCGTGCGCTCGCCGACGCGGCGCTCGCCGACGCGGGGGGCGCCGCGGGCATCACGCGCGACGATCTACTCGCGCTGCTGTCGTAGTGCGGTAGGTTCGCCGGGTGAGGTTGCTGTGGGTGATCGCCGTCGTGGCATGCTCGTCCAAGCCGAGCCCTGCGCCGATCACTGCCGCCACCACAGATGTTGGTGTCGATCGCAGGATCGAGCTGCTCTCGATCGTGAACCGGCTCGGTGGCGGTGACGAGTACCGGCAGGCGCCGGCATCGCCCTATGTCGCCGAGGTCGATCGCGTGTTCCAGCCGTTCGCCGGCCATTCCGCGATCGCTGCGACGACGGCGCTGCGCAAGACCGGCATCGCCTACGACGCGCCGATCGTGCTCGCGGTCCACCTCGATGATCAGCTGGCGATCGACGACGCCGGGATCGCCGCGGTGCGCGCGGCCGACGCGCGGTGGAACGACGCCGACGTCGCGGGCTATGTCGCCCAGCTGCGCGCATTCGCGAGCGCGAGCAGCTTCGACGCGTTCTTCACCGCCCACGCCGCACACCATGCCGCGGTCGCGGGCAAGCTACGCGCCGTCGTCGATGCCGAGCAACCGGTCGCGTGGTTCGACAGCCAGTTCGGGGCGCGGTCGAACACGCGCTATCGCGTGGTGCCCGGGCTGTTGAACGGGTCGCGCAACTGCGGGGTCCAGCGCACGCTCGGCACCACGCGCGAGATGTACCAGGTGCTCGGCGTGTCCGGCAGCGATGGCATGCCCACCGTGGATGACGATACCGTCGGGCTGCTCGTCCACGAGATGGCGCACTCGTACGTCAATCCGCTGTTCGAGCTGCACGCGGCGAAGCTCGAGCGCGCCGGCACCGCGATCTTCCCGCTGGTCGAGCGCCGGATGATCGCGCAGCAGTACGCGACCTGGCAGATCATGCTGAACGAGGCCGGCGTGCGCGCGCTCACCGTCCTCTACATGGGCGTCAACAAGGGACCCGAGGCGGGCCGGATCGCGATCCGCCAGGAGCTGCGCCGGGGCTTCGTGTGGACCGACGAGCTCGCCGGCCTGCTCGACAAGCGCGATCCCAGGCAGCATGCGACGATCGAAGCGTACCTGCCCGTCATCATCGCGTGGTTCGACCAGCTCGCTGCGCGCTACGCGAAGGAGGGCCTCCGCAAGTTGCCGTTCCTCGGGCCGGTATTCGCGGTGCCGCAGGCACCGACCACCTGGTCACGCCAACCGATGCCGCGCTCGCGAGCCACGTCGGCGAGGTTCAGCGCCGGTACTACGCGAACAGCACGCTGGTCGCCGCCACCGCTCAGACGCTCGCGACCACGCCGGGCCAGGGTCTCGTCGCGTTCGGCACCGCGCGTTCCAATCCGGTCGTCGCCGCCGTGCTCGCGAACACCGGCTGGCAGATCTCGGGGACGGGCATCGAGCTCGGAGCTCGCAAGTTCCTGGGCGCCGACCTCGCGCTGATCGCCGCCCGCCCCCGCCCCGATGACCCGACGCGCGGGATCGTGATCTACACCGCGGCCAGCGATCAGGCGCTGCTCGGCATCTTTGGCGTCCGCCACGGCTTCCACGACTGGCAGGTCGTTCGCCGCACGCCGGCCGGCTGGGTCACCATCGCCGCCGGCGACCTCCCGGATTAGGTCAGCGGCGACAGCCGCAGGATCTTGCCGAACACGTCACCGCTCTCGGGATCGATCTGCGGATCGATGAACAGCCGGGTCACCGCGGTGTCGCGCAACCCCGCGAGCATGGTGTCCGAGATCATCGCCCCGGCATCGACGCCGATCGCGAACAGCTCCTCGCCGGTGCCCATTGCTTTGGCGAACCCTTCCGCGCTCTCGCCAGTCGAGAACAGAAAGCCATACGGTCGCCGGCACCACATATCCTGCCCGTTGGACGTCAGGTACCAGATCCGCGGCGGCAGCAGCTCGACGAGCTTGGTCAGCGACACATCCTCCGTCATCGACATCGGGGCAACCTGCCACAGCGAGCCGTCGATCGCGAGGTGCGTGCTAGCTTCCGCGATATGAAATGTCTTGTCGTGATGGTGGCACTGCTCGGTGCGTGCGGTTCCGGTTCGCCGGGCGGCCCGACGATGAGCCACCGGGTCAACACCGACAACAATCCACCCGACGTCTCGCTCTCGCCCGTCGTGTCGAGGGACATCCTCGCGCGCGAGCCGCTCGCCAACACGGCGCAGGTCAAGCACATCCTGATCTCGTGGAAGGACCTGGGCGACGCGTTTGGCGGCCGCCAGGACAAGCGGGCCGCGGCACGGACCAAGGCGGATGCCGAGGCGCAGGTGAAGAAGCTGGTCGACGAGATCAAGGCCAACGGCGACTTCGATGCGCTGATGAAGGACAACTCCGAGGATCTCGGCAGCGCGGCGACCGGTCGCCCATTCACGGTGACGCCGGATGCCCAGCTCGTGATCGAGTTCCGCCAGCTCGCACTTCGGCTCAACGTCAACGAGCTCGGCGTGTGCGAGTCCGACTTCGGCTTTCACATCATCAAGCGGCTGGAGTAGCCGGCGTCAGCGCGCAGCGGCGCGCTCGACCTCGCACGCGATCCATTGCGCGAGCTGGCGTCGCTCGGCCTCGGTCGGCTGCGGGCAATCGATGTCGAGCGGCCCGCCGGGTGTGCTCGAGCAGCGCGCCGGCGGCATGAAGTCGTTCGAGGCCGCAGGGCCAACGCCGGCCTGCTGCTCGATGTGGTTGGCGACCTGGATCACGCCCGGCAGCGTATCGAAGTCGTGATAGAGCGGCGCGCCGTTGCGCTGCGAGCGCGGCAGCGACCGCGCGTGGCACGACGTGCAGTAGTCGGCCATGAACTGCGCGCCGAAGCTCTCGTAGGTGAGCGTCGGCATGCCGGGATCCGGGCACACGGCCTCGGTTGGCGCCGGCTGCGCGGTGTCTCCGCAAGCAAGGAGTCCGACGACGGCGAGGATCGCGGCACGCATGGCGTCAGAATCGTAGCGTGGTTTCGACCACCCCGCGAACCGAGAACGGATCACCCGCGAGACCGGCCTGGAGCTCGAAGCCGGTGGCGACCCGGCCGGCGGTCCAGCCGACGCGTGCCGCCGCGATCACGCGCGAGTTGCCGTCGCCGATCGGGATCGCGCCCATCACGCGGGCGCCGGTCATCACCGCATGGGCGAGCGCCACGTCGGCGGTCGCGGACCACAAGACCTCCGACCGGTTCATCGGGTCAACGATCGGCCACGAGCCGCGGTCATGCTCGTGCGCGCCGCCGCCGAACGCGCGGCCGTAGCCGGCGGAGGCGCCGACCGTGACCAGGTCGAGCGCGTAGGCCGCGAACAGCGACGACATCACCATCGCGTGGCCCATGCCGAAGCCGGTCTGATGATCGCCGGTCGGCACCGACACCGCGGCGACCAGCCCGGCGCGCAGCGCCGCGCGCTGGTGCGAGACCTGAGCGGCCAGCACGCCGTCCCCCGGGCCGTACAGTGTTCGGCCATTCTCGACCAGCCGGTACAGCGGGAACGTGCCCGTGATCGCAAGGCGGGCGTTCGCCCACCGGACTATCGGGGCGACGCCCTGGTAGTTGCCTTCGTAGAGCCTCTGATCGTAGCGAGCCGCGAACATCGAGATGCCGGCCGCGAGTGTGCTCGCCGCTCCCGGCTCCGCTGATCCTGGGCTCGGTCCATGCGTGTGCTCCGCCCGCGCCGCGCGCGCGAGCCAGAGCGATACCGCGAGGACCACGGTTCGAGAGAGCGACATCGTTCGCGCTACTGGTTCTTCTGGACGATGTAGTCGGCGCACGCCGCCTCGAGCTGAGCGGAGGTGGCGTCGCCAGGCGCGAGGTGCGTGCCGAGATAGGCCTCGCATTCATCGGCGCTCGCGAAGTCGAGGCGTTCGCCGTCGAACTCGTGATCGAGCGCGCACACGACGATCGATTCCTCGACCGGAAGTGACTCGACGTCGGTGTGCTCGTCGAAGCACGCCTGGAAAGTTTCAAAGCCCTCGTCGTCGTGACCACAAGCGGCGAGCAGCAAACACGTGATGATCAAAAATCGCATGACAGATCCTTCGGTACGAGCACAGGTACGCTGCGCGCAACGCGCACAGCTCACGAGACGCCAACGCAACCGTCGCTAGGACGGAGCGTCGGGTCGGCGTGGCGCCGGTGGCGCGTGGGGCTCGGCTGTCACGAGAAGCAGGCGTTCGATGGTGCGGACCGGCTCGCTGGCGCGGAACGCGGTCGGGGTCTCGAAGCTCGCGAGCTCCGGCGACACGAACGACTCGGACGTCGCGTGGCACGGGCTCATCGAGTCAGGCGTCGGATCTTCGTCGTGCGGGCACATGCAGCGATCTGGATCAGGACAGCAGCACGCGCGTACGACCGCCGACCATCGCAGCTGTCCCACCGGCAGCGCGAGCGCCACCCAGGCGGTGACCAGCACGGTGAGGATCCGGGTCATCTGCTGCGTTGTAGCAAATTAGCCCGGCTTGGGAACGACTCGACCGGTGGCGAGGTCCCTGCGCAGCTTGAGGTGCTCGGGCACGAGCGTGGCCGCCGAGACCACCGCGCCCGCGAACAGGCCGATGAACAGCACCTCGGTCAGGTTCAACAGCGCGAGGACGAACGAGGCGAGACCGACGAAGTCGCGCTGCACCATCCACGCGATCGGCTTCATCTTGGAATTCGGGCTGACCGGGTAGTCCTGGCTGTTGCCCGAGCGCGCGACCTTGATCAG
>JBBJLY010000240.1:0-13165 GCA_037720695.1 Kofleriaceae bacterium
CGCGATCCTTGGCATACGACAGCGCCTCGTCGTAGCAGGCCATCGCGGCGCCGACCGCGCCGTAGCAGATGCCGAACCGCGCCTGGGTCAGACACGACAGCGGGCCGCGCATGCCGGAGACGCCGGGCAACAGCGCGTCCTCGCCGACCTCGCAATCCTCCATCACGAGCTCGCTGGTGACGCTGGCGCGCAGCGACCACTTGCCGTGGATGTCGCGCGCGGAGAAGCCCTTCGACGTGGCTGGCACCAGGAAGCCGTGCACCTTGCCGTCGAGCTTGGCCCACACGAGCGCGACCTGCGCGACCGAGCCGTTGGTGATCCAGCGCTTCGTCCCGTTCAGCCGGAAGCCGCCGCTGGTGCGGGTCGCGGTGGTCAGCATGCCCGACGGGTTGGAGCCGAAGTCCGGCTCGGTCAACCCGAAGCAGCCGATCGTGCGACCTGCCGCCATCTCTGGCAGGTACGCCTGCTTCTGGGCTTCGGAGCCGTACGCCCAGATCGGGTACATCACGAGCGAGCTCTGGACCGAGCAGAACGATCGGATGCCGGAGTCGCCGCGCTCGAGCTCCTGGCAGATCAGACCGTAGGACGTCGGCGAGACGCCCTCGCAGCCGTAGCCGGTCAGCGACGCACCAAGCAGACCCATCTCGCCGAACACCGGCACCAGCTCGTGCGGAAACGTGCCCGCCGACCAGTGCTTGCCGATGCCGGGCATGATCCGCGAGGTCACCAGCTCGCGCACCGTGTCACGCACCATGCGTTCCTCGTGCGTGAAGAGCTCGTCGATGCTGTAGTAGTCGAGGGCCTGATACGCCATGAGAGCTCCTGCTGGGCGGTATACTGCGACGGTGCCACGGGTGGCAATCCGCGTCTCCGTCGCGATGCTCGTGCTCGTCGCGCTGTTCCAGCCGACGGTGGCGCGGACGCCGGTGGCATCCGCCGCCCAGCAGCTCGGGCGCGCGTTCGAGGCCTACGATCGGGGCGAGCTCGCTGCGGCGAAGGCCACCCTCGCGAAGCTGCCCGACGGCAAGATCCTGAACCGCGACTACGTCGCGTGGCTGCGCGGCATGGTCGCGCTGCGGCTGGGCGAGCCCGCGGTCGCGAAGCGCGAGTTCGAGGCGCTCGGCAAGCTGTCGGGATCCCGGTTCGCGCGCGAGGTCCCGTGGCGGCTCGCCGATGTCGCCTGGCTCGCCGGAGATCGGGCGACGGCAGCGAAGGCGTACGCGAAGCTCGCGGCGGCCGCGGGCGCGGGCGAGATCGGAGATGCCGGGACCGCATTGTATCGCGTCGCCGAGACCCGGACCGGGACCGCGCGGACATCCGCGATGCGGGCGTTCGTGCTCGATTATCCGTCGCATCCGCTCGCGCGTCAGGCGGAGCAGGAGCTCGCCACTCCGCTGACGCCGACCGAGCGGCTCGAGCGCGCGAAGCGGTTGACCGTGGCCCACCTGTGGGACGAGGCGGTCGCGGAGCTCGCGCTCGTCGAGCCGACCGGCGATCTGGTGCGGCTGCGCGACTACTGGCTCGGGATCACGCTGTTCAAGATGCGGCGGCGCTACGGCGATGCCGGCAAGCTGCTGCTCGCCGTCTATCCGAACATGGGGAGCTCGGCCGACGAGGCGCTGTTCCACGGCGCGCGTGCGCTGTCGCGTGCGGATCGCGACGACGAGGCGATCCAGTGGTACCGCAAGGTCGTCGCGCTGTATCCCAGCTCGGCGTGGGCGGCCGAGGCGCAGTATCTGACTGGCTGGCTGCAGTTCAACCGCGGCAGGTACCGCGAAGCGATCGCGCCGCTCGAGGAATCGCTCCGGCGGTATCCGAAGTCGAAGTGGGTTGACGACGCGCTGTGGTTCCTCGGGCTCGCGCACTACTTCCAGGGCGAATGGGTCGCTGCCCGCGGGCGGCTCGAGGCGCTCGCGCGACGCGGGGGTTCGCTCGAGGGCGGCAAGGGCCTGTACTGGCTGGCGCGGCTCGACGAGAAGCTCGCCGCGAGGCCAGCCGCGATCGCGGGCTATACCACCACGATCAAGCGCTATCCGTTCTCGTGGTACGCGCTGCTCGCGAGCGCACGCCTCGAGCAACTCGGCGTCAAGCTGCCGCCGTTCGGCGAGCCAGGCGTCGCGCCAAAGGGGCCCAAGCTCGCTGCTGCGCCGGATCCCGCGCTCGCAAAGGACGAGCTGATCGCGCGCGTCGACGAGCTGATCGCGGCGGGCCTGGTCACCGATGCCGGCCACGAGCTCGCACGCAACGAGCGCGCGTTTCTCAAGCGGCACGATCGGGCGGCCGCCTTCGCGACGCTGCTCGATCGCTATCGCGCGGCAGGCAACTTCAACCGGCCGTGGATGCTCGGCATCAGCTACAGCGGGTCGGCGCTGTCAGGCCCCGCGCAAGAGGACGCGCGCCGGTGGTGGGAGAACGCGTATCCGCGCGCGTATCGCGAGCTGATCGACAAGCACCAGGCGCTCGGCAGTAACCCCGAGGGCTACCTGTATTCGATCATGCGCAAGGAGAGCGGCTTCGATCCGCACATCCTGTCGTATGCGGATGCGCAGGGCCTGCTCCAGATGATCCCGGCGACGACCCGGCGAGTCGCGAAGGAGCTCAAGCTCCCGTACGACGCGGGCCGGCTCTATGATCCGTCGTTCAACATCCAGACCGCGAGCTGGTACATCGGGCGCTTGCTGTCGAAGTTCAAGGGCCAGATCCCGCTCGGCGCCGGCAGCTACAACAGCGGCCCGCGCCCGGTGATGAAGTGGCTCGATCAGCACGGCACGCGAGAGATCGACGAGTTTGTCGAGCTCGTGCCGTACACGCAGACGCGCGAGTACATGAAGAAGGTGACCGAGAACTACGCGCGCTATCGCTACCTCTATCAGAACGAGATCTACAAGCAGCCGCTGGTCGTCGACCAGGCCTACTTGAAGGACCGGCTGACCTATTGATCGAGCGCCACCCCCATGTCTTCGCGGTCCGGGTCGATGCGGGCGATGCCGTGACGTGGCGGAGGGGATTGCACCCGGTGACTACTTCGGGCTCCGCGACACGGCCGAGCTGTGGCCATCGCGGTGAGCGATCAGCGTTGCACGAGGTGGGTGGGCGACGCGGCAGCGACCGCGGTGTTGATGGCAGACGCGGAGACGATGCCCGCGAGCGCGAGGAACGCGGTGAACACGACGGTCTGCACGCGGCTGGTGCGCTGGCGGGTCGCGATGGTGTCGAGGCGATTGGTCGTCGTGGTGGTGATCGTGGTGGTCATGGTCGTTGGCTTTCTGAAACTGGTTGGATGAAGTCGGCGGAACTAGCGGTGCGCGAGGGAGGTCGCGGCAGACATCGCTGTGCCGACGGCGGAGACCGAGATCGCGGTCGCCAGGACGACGAACGCAGCGAACATCAGATCGCGCGTCCGGCTGCGGCGCTGGCGGGTCTGGATGGCTTCGAGGCGGTTCGACATGGTGGCGTTCTCTTTTCTGCGCGACATCGTCACGCGAGAACCCCTAATGCGTCCGGCGAGCCAAGTTGAACGCTAGTGTTTCAAGCCGGTTACCCTCGGGAATCGGGAGGGGCGACCTGTCGCATCGATCGTCGCAGCCCTGACGCTGTCGCAGGGATCCCGACCGTTCAGTCAGGCGACATTTCCGAAACGAAAAACGGCCCGCACGCTGTTCGCGGCGGACCGTCGTTGGTGTGAGCTGCGGTTCAGGGACAGTTGTCGGTGCGCGTGCCTTCGGACAGCCGCGAGCAGTCCGGCGTGTTGCCGTGCATGACCGGCAGCACCGACTTGACGAGCGTCTTGGACGGCCGGTTCGACGCGTGTTGGGTCTCGGAGTAGTCCGAGTGCAGCTGCATGTGGAGGTGGAACCGCTCCATCTGCGCCTGGAACGCGCTCATCTCGAGTGGCGTGCGCTGGTGGACCTGCTCGAACGCCTGCCACTTGGCCTCGATCCAGCCGTGGATGCGCCAGAACATGATGTTCGACAGGTTGGTCTGCGGGTTCCCAACGTTGACCGGCGACGACTCGACCTGGAACTGACCGTGGAGCCAGTTGTGGATGCCGGCGCCGGGCGTCGTGTCGCGCGAGTAGAACCGGATCGCGGAGTCGTCGGGATCGACCTCGCCGCTCAGGCGGAGCGTCGTCTGGAGAAACGTACCGAACTCGTCCTCGGACGCGAACGAAGCGAAGTCGTTGATCTTGGCAAGGCTGCGGCGGAAGGTCTCGGTGTCGCCGCCAACTGCCTGGAGGCCTGCGATCAGCTCGTCATCGGTCTGCCAGCCGAGCATCACGTCCGCGAAGCTGTCGCGACCATCGGGATCGTTCGCGACGGTCTCGCTGCCCCAGCGCTCGGTCAGGTGCTCGATCATCGCGCGGTGCATGGTCAGGAACTCGATGCCGTTCTGCGGATCGCCTTCCTGCAGATCCGCCCGGGCCTCGGACACCCGCTGCAGCCAGCCGCGTCCCGAGTCGCCGAGCAGGAACCACTTGCGGCTCATGTGGAACACGATGTGGTAGTCGCCCCACTGATACTTCTCGAGGTACTCGTGAACGTTCTTCGGGACGATGTTCGCGATCTTCGCGTCCCACTTCACGTTCGGCGAGCCGTCGGACTTGCCGTCGCCGCCGTCGATCGGGTCGTCCTCGGCGGGGGCATCGGCGACGCAACCGGTGCTGAAGGAGAGCGTACCGAGGAGCGCGAGGGCGAGCAGCTTCCGCATGGGAAGCAGTGCTGCACGCGGTGAGCCACGAGGTCCGTGGCTCAAGCGGTTGGAATGTCAGCGCCAATGACCGTCGCGGCTGATCCGCTATCCGGCGACCGAGTCGATCGTCCGGATGCACCGGCTGGTCGAATGGCCGCTTCGAGCTATCGTTCAACTCTATGAAGCTCAAAGGGACGATCCGCCGCAACGACCTCGAAGGCGGCCACTGGACGCTGGAATCGGAGGATGGCGACACCTACCAGCTGATCGGCTCGCTCGATGAGTGCAAGGACGGCCTCAAGGTCGAGGTCGAGGGCAAGGTCGACAAGAACGCGATGGGCATCGGCATGACCGGCCCTCACCTGAAGGTCCAATCGGTCAAGACGCTGTGAGGGGACTGCCAATCGTCGGCCACGCTGCAGCGACTGGCTCGTTGCGCGAGATCTACGATCGGATGCTGCAGCGCCCATTGCCGCCCGTGTATCGGCCGGCGCACGGCGGCGCCCCGGGAATCATCCAGGCCCACAGCCTCGATCCCGCGTTGATCCCGCTCGTGTTCGGCGCCTCGTCGACGCTGAACGGCGCAGGTCCGCTGAGCTGGCCCGAGCGCGAGCTGGTCAACGCGACCACGTCTCGGCTCAACCAGTGTTTCTATTGAACGGCCTGTCACGCAGAGTTTCTGCGTGTCGCTCTCGCGGATGACGACGCGCTGCCGCGTGCGGTGATCACCGATCCACGCGCGGTGGCGCTGCGTTGGCCCGAGCCACGGTTGCGCGCGCTCGCTGCGGTCGCCGTCGTCGTGACCGAGACACCGTGGCTGCTCACACGCGAGCTCGCCGGGCCGCTCGACGACGATCAGCTGCTCCACGCGATCGCGCTCGCCGCATACTTCGGCCACCTCAACCGGATCGCCGATGCGGTCGCCGTGGCGCTCGACTACACGGTCCAGATCGAGCCCCCGCGGACCGATCCTTCCGTGCCCGTGCTGCTGCCCGCACCGAGTGCGCTCGAGGGTGAGCCAGTCCTCGCGATCTCACAGCGTCCCGCCACCGCGACCGCGTTTGCCGCCTGGCGCAGCTACTTGATCGAGCGCGAGACACCGCGGCTCGACCGCGACCGCCGGGCCGCCATCACCGCGCTGGTCACCGGGCTGGTCGGCGCCGGCCCGGCCTCGACGCGACCGATCGACGCCGTGCTCGAGCTCGCGACGCTGGTCACGCTCGCACCGTGGCGGCTGTCCGATCGCGCCTTCGAGCCACTACGCGCGAAAGGCTTCACCGATGCAGATCTGTTCGATCTCTGCGTGGTCGCATCGTCGACCAGCGTCTGGGCACGGGTCCAGGCTGCCACGCTGGCGCTCGGTCGCGTACGCTGACCGGATGCGGCTCGTGTTGCTCGCGCTCGTGATCGCCACAGGCTGCCCCAAGCCAGCTCCGACGCCACCGCGTGCGCTCGCGACAGGTTCAGGGTCCGCCGACGACTTCTGCGCGGATCTCGGCCAGCACTGCGGCGAGAGCAGCAATGCGATCGGTTGCTGCGAGTCGCTGGTCTGTGCCCCGAACACCGACGGTCGTGGGGAGGTCCTCGTCCACCAGTGCGTCGAGCCCTGAGCGCGAGCCTCGCCTGTTTATGGTGAGGCCGAGCCGTCGGCCGGCTTGTCGGCGGGCGGATCGGCCGGCTTGTCGGCGGGCGGATCGACCGGCTTGTCAGCCGGTTTCGGCTTCGGCGTCTTCGGTCTCGGCTGCACCTTGGGCGCGGGCTTGGTGGCGGGCGGATCGGTCGGCTTGTCACCTGCCTCGACGGGCTTGTCGGCGGGCGGGGTGGGCGTCGTGGGCGTCTCGTCGGTGGCCGGGCCGGCGTAGGTCACTTCCTTGCCCTCGAGCGCGTTGTCGACGGGACAGGCGACCTTGACTCCATCAGCGCTGGATTCGGCGACCGTGCAGCCGATCGTGACCTCGGTCTCCTTCACCTTCACGAGCACCGCGCTCGCGACTGCGGGGCTGCCATCGGTCTTGAACGTGGTGGTCATCGCCGGTGCGGGAGCGACGGTGGCGATCGTGGTCTCCGCCGTGACCGCGGTGTTCGGCTTTGCCACGTAGGTGACCTGGCCGTCCGTCGGCGCCTTGATCGAGCGGGTGTCGAGCTCGGCCTGCTTGGCTGCGAGCGCGGTCTCCTTCGTGGTCTTGCTCTGCACGCGATCGGCGAGCCGGTCGGTCAGATCCTTGATCACGGGCGCGGGCTTGTTCCCCGAGGTCGCGTCGTCGAGCTTCTTCTGAGCGTCCGTCACCTGCTTTCCGACGCGCTCGATCTCGCGGGTCAGGATCGCGACCTCGCCCTTGAGCTTGCGACCACCGACCAGCGAGGCAATCACGTCTCCACGCTTGACGACCTTGAGCGCGGGGAACGGCTCGAGCTGCCCTGCGGCGACGGCCTTGAGCTCGATGGGTGCGAGCGTCTCGAGTGCGAGCTTGCTCACCGCGACCGGTGGCTCGGGCGGTGGTGGAGTGACCTCCGGCGGCTTGACCTCGTCGGGCGCAGTTGGCGTGACCGACTGACCTGTGGTCTGCGGTTGTTCCGCCTTCTTGAGCACGTACTTCCAGACGAGGAATGCTCCGAGCGCGAGCACCGCGAGGATCAGCAGCACGATCAGCGCGGGGCTGGTGCGCGACTCGGGTGCGGCGACTGGTTCCTTGTCCGCAGCTGGCTTCTTGACCTCGACCGGTTGCTTCAGGGGCTCGACCGGCTTGGCCACGATCGCAGGCTTCTCGGTCGCCTTGGTCGCTACCGCGACAACCGGCGTCTCGATTAGCTTCTCGATCGGCTTCTCGATCGTTTTCGACGGCTCGGTCGGCTTCTCCGTGGGCTTCTCGATCGCCTTCGACGGCTCGGTCGGCCGCGTCGCCGAGACCGGCTTCTCGCTCGCCTTGGCCGCGGCTGCGATGACTGGCTTCGATGGCTCGGTCGGCCGGGTCGACGACACGGGCTTGTCGGCCTGCTTCGCTGGCTTCGACTGTTCAATCGGCCGTGTGGTTGAGGGTGTCGCAGCCTTGGCTCCCGGGCGGGATGCTGGCGTCTGGGGCTTGTCCTCGAGCGAATCCAGCAGATCCTTCGGAACGTCGACCGCCGACATCACCTTGGACTGGCGGACCGCTTCCTTCACATCATCTGGCCGCACGACGACCTGATCGCTCAGGTCGAGCGACATGTTCTCCTGCACGACGGCCGACATACCGGACGCACCGAGCGTCACGTTCTCGGCGGGCGCACGAGGTGCCTTGGCCGCGGACGCGCCCGGCGCACCGAGCGCCAGATCAGGCGCTTTGGGCATCTCCGCGCGCGCGATGCCACGGGAGCCAGCCTGGCCGAGCTCGACGTCAGCGCCCGATGGTGCCGGTCGCTGCGTGCCGACAACCACACCCGGGGCCAGATCGCGGTCCTGGGTCGAGCGTGCCGGCGTGGCAGTCGCGGCCGCACGCGCAGCATCGGTACCGTCGAGGTAGCCAAGGTTCGCGAGCGTCACGATCACGTTCTTGACCTCGGCAGGCGAGGACTTCAAGCCGAGCTCGTCCTGCGCCCACTTCACGATCCCGGCGATGTCGCGCTCGCCGTCCATGCCGCACGCGATCGAGAACTCAGCCTCGTAGAACCGGAACACGCTGAGGCCATCGGGATCGGCCACATCGATGAACTTCGAGCCCTGGTCCTCGATGGTTTCGGCGATGAGGTCCTGGCGAAATCGTGGCCTGTCGAGACCTGCGGCGGCCGGCATTAGCCTCCCTTTCGAAGCTCGGTGAGCACGAGCTTCGCGACTGCCTTCAGCGTATCGAACACCCCGACGCCCTTCGGTGCCACCGCTTCGAAGCTGGGCACCTTGGTCGGGTTCAGCGCTTCCTCGAGCTCGGGAAGCGGGATCGCGTTTGGCAGGTCACGCTTGTTGTACTGGACGACGTACGGCAGCTTCGCGAGCTCGTAGCCCTGCTCCTCTAGGTTGGAGGACAGGTTCTCGAGCGACTCGATGTTCGCTTCCATGCGCTCCATCTGCGAGTCGCCAACGTACACGACCCCATCGACGCCCTTCAAAATCAGCTTGCGACTGGCGTCGTAGAACACCTGCCCCGGCACCGTGTAGAGGTGGAAGCGCGTCTTGAACCCACGGATCTCGCCGAGCGAGAGCGGCAGGAAGTCGAAGAACAGCGTGCGTTCGGTCTCCGTGGCGAGCGAGATCATCTTCCCTTTCGCCTCGGGATTGGTCTTGTTGTAGATGTACTGGAGATTCGTCGTCTTCCCGCACAGGCCCGGGCCGTAGTAGACGATCTTGCAGTTGATCTCGCGCGACGAGTAGTTAATGAAGCTCATGGCGCGTTAATCGTTGAACAGGTTGTCGATGTCGTCGTCGGTGATTTCCGAGAAGACAGATGGTTGAGAGCCACTCTGGCTCTTCTTGACGAGGAGCTCGAGCACGATCACGAGCTCGGCCGTCGCCTTGCGCACGCGTAGGCGAACCAGTCCGAGCGAGCTGCGCTCGTCGAACAGGACCACCAGGATCACGCGCTGGCCGACGATCGAGATGTGGACGTTGGTCTTCTCGCCTTCGTGGAACTGGCCCGCGAATTCCTTCTCCGCGAGCAGCTGGGCGATGCCACCCGTCGCCGCGACGTTGCCGGCCGTCAGCGACGACAGCGACGTGACGTCGAGCTCCTGGGTGTCGCCCGACTGGGCAATCGCCTGGCCGTTCTTGTCGATCACGAGCACGGCTCGTGCATTCGCATCCCGGTGGAGGACATCGCAGATCCGGTTGATCTGCTGCAGCTCCTCCTCGTACATCACGAGCTGTTGGATCATCGCGCCATGGCTCCCTTGGCCGGTTCGCTCCCAAGGCACGTGGCTCGGGCTCCCCGCCGCGGAATCACGGTATCAATGGCCCGCGATTCGTACAACCTTTCCGCCCGTCTAACTCCTGACCGGCTCGGTACGAAGACCCCTCGTCCTACATCGTCGCCCGACCGGCCATCGCCCGGGCGATCGTCGCCTGATCAGAGTACTCCAGCTCACCACCGACGGGCAGGCCGGTCGCGATCCGCGACACCGCAACGCCCAGTGGTTTGATCGTCCGCGCCAGAAACATCGCCGTCGCCTCCCCATCCACCGAGGGGCTGGTCGCGATGATCACCTCGCGAACCGCTCCCGGGCCCGTTCCCAGCCGCCGGATCAGCTCCGCGATCCGCAGGTCATCCGGACCGATGCCCTCGAGTGGCGATAGCAGCCCGTGGAGCACGTGGTACTGGCCGCGAAAGTGCCCCCCGCGATCGATCGCGATCAGGTCGGACGGTGTCGCGACCACGCAGATCGTCTCCGGCTCCCGGCGCTCGTCCGTGCACATCCCGCACGGATCGGTCTCCGTCATGTTCATGCACGTCGAGCACAGCCGGATCTTGTCCGTCACGTCCAGCAGGGCCTGCGCGAGGTCACGGACCTGTTGCCGGTTTCCGCGGATCAGATGGAACGCCATCCGCGTCGCGGTCTTCTCACCGATGCCGGGGAGTCGAGCCAGCTCCTGCACGAGGCGACGGATCGGATCTGCCATCGATCAGCCGGTGGTCAGAACATGCCCATGCCGGGCAAGCCGCCACCGCCACCCATCGCGCCCAGCGGTCCCATGGCCTCGGCCATCTTCTCCTTGCTGGTGTCGCGTACCTTGGTCGCGGCCGCGTTGATCGCGGCGGTGACCAGGTCCTCGAGCATGCCGACGTCGTTCGGATCGACGACCGACTTGTCGATCTTCACCCGGACGACCTCGAACTGGCCATTGACGGTCGCGGTCACGAGGCCACCACCGGCGGCGCCCTCGCACTCCATCGCCGCCAGCTCTTCTTGAACTTTCGCGACGTCGCCCTGGAGCTTCTGCGCCTGCTTCATGAGGGCATTGAGGTCCGGCATCTTCGGATTAGACATCGGTCTTGATCTCCTTGATCTGAGCGCCAAAGGTCTGCAGCACGTGCTTCGTGATCGGGTGTTCGCGCGCCTCGGCCTCGCGCCGGGTACGCTCGGCGTGAGAGCGCTCGCGCGTGGTCTCCAGGATCGAGCGCGCCTGGGTACGGCCGGACTCCTGCTCGTCGAGCAGCCGGACCGTGACCCTGAGCGCCTTCTGCGCCGGGCCGAGCTCGCGGATGATCGCGCGCAGGTCGTCGACGTTCGTGCGGTCGGTCGCCATCTCGCCCATCGCGTGGACGTCGACGGGAAACCCGAGCTCGAGATCGTCGGCGGTCCACTTCATCACGCGCGCGTGGTGGAAGCAGGCAAGCGAGAACTTGCCGCGCACCTCGAGCTCGTTGAGGACCTCGCCCCACGCGCGCAGTGCATCGTCGGCATTCCCGGGAATCCCGAGGGCCTTCTCGGCGTGCGGCCCGGAACCCGCCGCGACCGCGGGCGCCGTCGGAATCGGCCCCGACGGCTGGATCGCCGTCGCGGTGCTCACCGGCCCGGTCCGCAGCTCGCTCGACGCGAGCGGAACTCCCGAGGACGGACGTCCCCCGGTCGAGCGGTCGCTCGCACCCGCGCTCGCACTTCCGGCTGCCGCGTGCGGCACGTCATCGCGCGAATCGAACGGCGCCGGGCTCCTGTGCCGAAGGCGGCCGATCCCCGCGTCGTCGCCTTACCGGCCCGCGCGACCAGGTTCGGTCGTTGCGCGATCTCGTCGGGCTGCGCAGTATCCGAGCGCGCCGTCCTCGTCGCGTCCGTGCTCGCTACGTCCATGTTCGCCGCGTCCGTGTTCACCGCGCCCGCCTTCGCCGCGCCCACCTTCGCCGCATCCACCTTCGCCGCGTCCGCCTTCGCCGCGTCCGCCTTCGCCGCCTCCGCCGCGTCCGCCTTCGCCGCGTCCGCCTTCGCCGCGTCCGCCTTCGCCGCGTCCGCCGAGGCCGCCGAGGCCGCGTCCGCCGCGGCCGCCTTCGCCGCGTCCACCTTCGCCGCATCCACCTTCGCCGCATCCACCTTCGCTGCGTCCACCTTCGCCGCGTCCGCCTTCGCCGCGTCCGCCTTCGCCGCGTCCGCCTTCGCCGCGTCCGCCTTCGCCGCGTCCGCCTTCGCCGCGTCCGCCTTCGCCGTGTCGGCCTTCGCGGCGTCGGCCTTTGTATCGCCCGACTTCGCTGCGTTCGGGCTCGCTGCGTCGCTGTTCGCTGCGTCGCGGTTCGCTGCGTCGCGGTTCGCTGCGTCCCTGTTCGCTGCGTCCCTGTTCGCTGCGTCCCTGTTCGCTGCGTCCGTGTTCGTCGCGGCGGCCTTCGCATCGCTCGACTGCGGCGCGGCGGCTTTCGCTGCGCCAATATCCGCTGCGTCGGTGAGCACTGCCCCCGACTGCGCGTCGCCCGACTGCGCGTCGCCCGACTGCGCGTCGCCCGACTGCGCCGCGTCGGTCTTCGTTGCGTCGGTCTTCGTTGCGTCGGTCTTCGTTGCGTCGGTCTTCGTTGCGTCGGTCTTCGTTGCGTCGGTCTTCGTTGCGTCGGTCTTCGTTGCGTCGGTCTTCGTTGCGTCGGTCTTCGTTGCGACCGTGTTCGCTGCCGTGTTCGCTGCGGCGGTGTTCGCGCCGCCCGACTTCGCGCCGCCCGAATTCGGGTCGCCCGACTTCGCGCCGCCCGACTTTGCGACCTTGTCGGACTTCTTCGCGTCGGCCGTCGCTGCGGCGGACTTCGCAGCAGTCGGCGACGTGGCGTCCGCGTCGACCGACCCCATCGAATCGATGACCGGGCTCGTGGCGTCCGGGCTCGTGGCGTCCGGGCCCGCTGCGTCCGGGCCCGCTGCGTCCGGGCCCGCTGCGTCCGAGCTCGCGCCGCCCGACTTTGCGACCTTGTCGGACTTCTTCGCGTCAGCCGTCGCTGCGGCGGACTTCGCAACGGTCGGCGACGTGGCGTCCGCGTCGACCGACCGCGTCGAATCGATGGCTGGTCTCGCCGCGTCAGCGTTCGCCGTATCGGCCTTCGCCGTATCGGCCTTCGCCGTATCGGCCTTCGCCGTATCGGCGTTCGCCGCACCCGGCTTCAGCCCGGCTGGCGAAGCATCGCCCGCCGACGTCGGCTGGCTCGCGCCGGGAAGTGGCACCGCGGCCGGTGCAGGCGCGAGGCGCGTCGGCGCGACACCTGGCGTCGTCGCCTTGCCGGGCTTCGCGTTCGCCTGGTTCTCGAGGGCGGAAAGCATCTCGCTCGGCGAAGTGCCCTCCTCCCATGGGGATGCGCTCGCCGCGTTCGTGCTCGCCGCGTTCGTGCTCGCTGCCTGCGTGCTGGCGCTCGCGGGCAGCGCGGGCGGGCGCTGCGTGCCGCCCGAACCGGGAGTGGTCGACTTGAAGGAAGCCTTGGCACCGCCGCCGCCGCCACCGCTCGCCGCACGCGAGGGGGCGCCACGGCCGGACAGCCGTGCCTCGAGCTCGCCGAGGCGCTCGATCAGATCGCCGAGCGGGACCAGCGGCTCGACGGTCGCGACATCGATC
>JBBJLY010000056.1:0-36895 GCA_037720695.1 Kofleriaceae bacterium
TGAAGTGGCAGCACGGGCGCAGCCACCGGGAGATCGCGCGCGCACTCGCGGTCGGAGTCGGAACACCGAGCGACGTTGCGAAGCGCGCGATCGCCGCGAACCTCACGACGTGGGACGTGATCGCTGCGCTCAGCGACGAGGAGCTCGATCGCAAGCTGTACGCCGAGCAGCCGCGATCTCTCACACCGCCCCGACCCAAGCCTGATCCGGCGACGCTGCACATCGAGCTGCGCAAGCCGGGCGTGACGCTGCGTCTCTTGCACGAGGAGTACGCAACCACGAGTGCCAACGGGTACGGGTACACGCAGTTTGTCGCGCACTACAACGCGTGGGCCGACCGGCAGAAGGTGGTCATGCGCCAGGTGCACAAGGCCGGCGAGAAATGCTTCGTCGACTACGCCGGCAAGAAGCCGAAGATCGTCGATCCGAAGACAGGCGAGCGGATCGAGGTCGAGCTCTTCGTCGCAGTGATGGGCGCGTCGAACTACACGTACGCCGAAGTGACGGCGACCCAGCAGTCTGCCGACTGGATCGCGAGCCACAACCGGCTCGTCGAGTACCTGGACGGAGCGCCAGGCGCCTTCGTCCCCGATCAACTCAAGAGCGGAGTCACGACCGCGAGTCGATACGAGCCCGCGATCCAGCGCACGTACGAAGAGTGGTCGCAGCACTACGGCACGACGATCCTGCCGGCACGCCCGGCGAGCCCACGAGACAAGGCGAAGGTCGAGGGAGGCGTGCTGATCGCCGAGCGCTGGATCCTGGGTCGCCTGCGCAACCTCACGTGCTTCTCGATCGACGAGCTGAACGAGCACATCCGTGCGCTCCTCGTCGATCTGAACAGCCGCGTGATGAAACGCTACGGCAAGAGCCGTCAGCAGCTGTTCGACGAGCTCGACCGACCGGTGCTCGCGCCGCTGCCGACGTCTCGCTTCTCCTTCGGCGATTGGGCGTTTGGCACCGTCGGGATCGACTACCACGTCGGCGTCGATCACCACGACTACTCGGTGCCGTACACGCTGGCCGGGGAGTACGTCGAGAGTCGAGTGACCGCGGCGACCGTGGAGATCTTCTTCAAGGGCGAGCGACGCGCCACTCACGTCCGAAGCTTCGAGTACGGCGGAACCACGACGCTGACCGAGCACATGCCGGCGTCACACCAGAGGTACCGCGACGAATCCATCGCCGACCTTGCGGCATGGGCCGAGGGCGTCGGCCCGTGCACGCATGCGCTCGTGCGCGCGATCTTCGACGAGCGTCGTCATCCCGAGCACGGCTTCCGGTCGTGTCGCGGCCTCAAGAGCCTGATGAAGCGCTACGCACCCGAGCGCATCGAGGCCGCGTGCGAGCGCGCGCTCGTCGTCGGTGCGCGCTCGTATCGCAACGTCGAATCGATCTTGAGGCACGGACTCGACAAGCAGCCGCTGCCTGACCCGACCCCGAGCGGCGAGGCTCCGCCGTCGCTCGATCACGAGAACATCCGCGGGCCGGACTACTACCACTGAGGAGAACCATGCTGAAGGAACCGACGATCGAGAAACTGAAGGCCATGCGCTTGGAAGCGATGGTGAGCGCGTGGAACGAACAACACGGCAAGCCCGACGTGAACCGCCTGTCCTTCGACGAGCGCTTCGGAATGCTCGTCGACGCCGAGTGGCTGCATCGCGAGAACCAGCGGCTCGGCAAGGCGCTTCGCGAGGCGAAGCTCAAGCTTGCGGGCGCCTGTCTCGAGGACATCGAGTACTCCTCCAAGCGGGAGCTCGACCGAGCGCAGATCCGTCAGCTTGCCTCGTGCCGTTGGATCGCCGAGCACCAGAACGTGCTGATCACCGGGATGACCGGGACCGGCAAGACGTACCTCGCGTGCGCGCTCGCGCAGCAGGCGTGCCGGAAGGGCCACCGCGCCATCTACCGTCGAGCCTCCCGCCTCTTCGCGGAGCTGGCACTTGCTCGAGCCGAAGGAACCTATCCGCGACTGCTGATGCGCTTCGCTCGCGCTGACGTGCTCGTGCTCGATGACTGGGCGATGGCACCGATCACCGACCCTGAACGCCGCGACCTCCTCGAGGTCCTCGAGGATCGCTACGGCACGAGGTCCACGATCGTGACGAGCCAGGTGCCGCCGCAGAAGTGGCATCAACACATCTCCGATCCCACGCACGCGGACGCGATCTGCGACCGCCTGATCCACAACGCCCACAAGCTCGTGCTAAAGGGACCTTCCAAGCGCAAGGGCGAGGAGGCGGAAACCGAGAAGTAACCCGAGATCACCGACTCCATCGCTCCTGCGATCGCCATCGACCGATTTCGGCGATCACGATGCGCCGGTTTCGGTGATCGCGATCAGTGAACTACGCACTCAGCCTTGAACGTCGAGAACCAGCTCTCCATTGCCGCGTTGTCGTAGCAGTTGCCCGTGCGACTCATGCTGCAAACGATGCCGTGCTTTTCGAGGACGTTCCGGTAGTCCTCACTCGCGTACGTGCTGCCTCGATCGGTGTGGTGGAGGAGGCCCGCGTCGGGGCATCGCCGCTTGATCGCCTCACGCAGCGCAGCCATCGCGAGATGGCGGTCGTTGACCGCGCTCACCGCCCACCCGACGACGAGTCGTGCGTAGAGGTCGATGATCGCAGCGAGGAAGAATTTGCCGCTCGCGGTGAGTAACTCGGTCGTGTCGCCGACCCACCGCTGATTCGGGGCGTCGGCCTCGAACTTGCGGTTGAGGATGTTCGGCGCGAGCGGCTGCTCGTGCTCGCTCATGGTCGTCGAACGGTACCGGCGCTTCACACGCGCCACGATCTTGCCCGCCTGCATCAGCCGGATCACGCGATTGCGGCCGACCTTTTTGCCGGCCTCAATCAGGTCCTTGTGGATGCGCGGACTGCCGTAGGTCTTGTAGCTCTCATCGAACGATGCGCCGATGAGCACCTTCAGCTGGTCGTCCTCCTTCGCGTGCTCCGACGGCGGTCGCCGCTGCCACGCGTAGAACCCCGCGGTTGATACCTGTAGCACCCTACACATGGCGGCCTTGGACCAGGCCTTCTCCTCGAGGATGAACGCGAACCTCATGCGTTCTCCTTCGCGAAGAAGGCCACGGCTTTTCCCAGGATGTCGCGCTCCATCTTCGCCACGCGGAGTTCCTTGCGCAGCCGCGTCAGCTCCTCGCGCTCGTCGGAGGTCAGCCCGCTCTTCCCACCATCACGATCCGCACGGCCCGCTTCACCCAGCCACCCAACGCAGACGGCGTCAGGTCGAGATCGCGTGCGACCTCAGCAACCGTCTTGCCCTCGTCCAGGACCAGCCGCACCGCACCCGCCCTGAACTCAGCCGTGAACTGTCTCCGCGCTCGGGTCGCGCGCCGCTCTTTCGCTGCCATCTTTGCCATCGTATCCGCCTCTCGTGGGGTGTCCACGGGAGTGGATCAAGCCCCGACGGGGTACTAGTCGAGCGCTCGAACGGCGGTGGCGTCGTTGGTCCAGCTGAGCGCTCGACTAGTACCCCGTCGGCGCTAGCAATCACCGGTCGCGCGCGCGAATGTCCAGTACGTCACCTGGGCCACACCGCTGGCGGCACCGAGGACGGCTTCGAGGCTACCAGGCGGCGGCACGCGCAGCGGGTTCGCGATCACGCCGACCTCTCCCTTGGTATCCCAGGCGCGCGCTGACCCGGCGACGGCACTGAGACCGTACACGCGATAGCCATCGCCGAGCGCGGTCGCGAGGTGAGCCCCCATGGTGCGCTGACCGATCACCTGTTCGCGACCGACGTGCCCGAGGTGCGCCCACAGCGTGGCACGCCCGCCTGGCTCGCGGGCGAGCACCTCGACCACGAGGCGCGCCATCCCTGCATCGCGCACGTTCGAATCGTCCCACTGGTTCGTGGTCTCGAGCAGATCGAAGCACATGATCAGCGCTGTCGCCGTAAGCGCAATTCGGTTTGCCTTGGACGCGGTGGGAATCAAGGTTGTTGTCGCAAAAGTCTTCAAGCGGCTGCTTCCCCGAGACCGTTCTGGTCTGACTGATCCGATCTGGTCTGACTTGTCCGATCCGTCTCAGGGTGCAGGGTCACGATCGCCGGACGAGACCACGGTCGCGTGTGGCGCGACCAGCGCGCCGGCTGGAGCTCGCGTGCTGTCGCGTACGTCTTGCGGCGCTCGTCGAGGATGGCGATGTCGTCGCCGGCGTGACGCGATGAGGGAGTGACGAAGCCGATGCTGCTGTGCAGGTGGACGTCGTTGTACCAGGCGACGAACCGAGTTACCCACGCGCGAGCGTCGTCGACGGTAGCGAAGCCCTTCGAGGGATACTCCGGGCAGTACTTGAGCGTCCGAAACAGTGCCTCGGCGTAGGCGTTGTCGTCCGACACGCGCGGCCGGCTGAAGGACGGAACGATGCCGAGCTTGTGCATCGTCGCGAGCATCGTGGCGCCCTTCATCGGCCCGCCGTTGTCGGAGTGGAGCACCCAGCCGCGAAGGTCGACGCCCGGATTGTCCTTTCGGATCTTCTCGATGAGGTCGGCCGCGAAGTCCGTCGATTCGACGTCATGCACATCCCAGCCGAGGATCTTCCGACTCCACACATCCTCGACGAGGTAGAGGTAGAAGAACTCACCGCGGACGTGACTGCGGAGGTACGTGATGTCCCACGCCCCGAGTTGCCAAGGTCCAGTCGCAGCGTGCCCACGTGGGCGCGCCGTAGGCGGACGAGCCCGGCCGCGGTGCTGCTGCAAGCCGTGCTCGTAGAGCACGCGAGAGAACGTCGACTCGGAGGCGATGTACTTGCCACGGTCCGCCAGCCTCGGGACAATCTGCTTCGGCGACAGGTCTCGAAACTCGGGGCTTGTCGCGACGGCCACCACCTGCCGCCGCTCGGCCTCGGAGAGCTTGTTTGCCGGGACATGCTTGGGCCCGTGACGACCGTCGTCAGACTTATGGGCCCAGCGCTGCAGCGTGCGCGCTGGCAGACCGATGGCTTCACAGGCCCTGGTGCGCGAAGCGCCCGCAGCCACGGCCTCGTCGATGTACCTGCCGATCATTTGTCGTTCTTCTCGTCGGTGTCGTCGTCCTCGTCCCCCCAGATAGATCGAACTTTTTTTTGGAGTACGAGCAGAGCTGCCGCCTCGGCAAGCGCCTTGTCCTTGCGCGCGAGCTCACGCTCCAGCTCGCGAATTTGACGGGCGTCGGCCGTCGTCTCCTTGCTGCGCTTGGCGGCACCGGCCAGCCCAGCCATCGCTTGCGTGCGCCACTCCTCGAGCTGTGCGGCGTACACGCCCTTGCGACGTAGCCACTCGCCAAGCTCGGCCTCCGGGACTGCCGCCGCTTCCAGCACCAACGAGAACTTGTTCTCTGTGGAACGCGGCGACGCATCCGCAACCACCAACGTCTGCTCTTCGTCGTCGTGTCGCTTGGCCATCTTGCGACGAAGGGTAGTGGCTTCCCGCAGCCAGCGCGACAGCGTCGGCTGCGGCACACCAGTCTCCGCCGCGAGCTGGACCCCGCTCATCGGATGCGGCCCGGCCATTTTCTCGACCATGCGGGCTCGGAACTTTTCACTGTATTGGGTACCTGACATTCGGACCTGTTGCCCCGGTGCATCAAGCGCGAGCTTCAACCCGCGCGATGCGACAACAACCCTGGCACAGGGGGGACGCCGCACCGTTGGGGCCTCGCTTCGCGGCGATCCTCTCAAGCGTCGTACGGATCTGTGTACGCTCCGGCGCAGGGAGTGACTTCCACGCTTCACCCTTGTTCGGCACGAGCAGCTGCAGTCGCCTACGATCATCGGCCGACATCGAGGTGCCTCCTTGCCGGTCGAGATCCTGCACCGCGCCCTTCGTGTCCTGCAATCCACCCCGATCATCCGAATGCGTCGTCCCGGGGGCAGCGGCGCGTTGTGCTCCCGGATTGTCTCGAGCGAGCCGAGGAACGTCTTAGTGTCCCAGATTCAGTACCCGAGCTGCTGTACGCCGCCAGCAATGTCCAGCTTCGATCCATTGTCGTATTCGTGGAGCGGCAAGGTCTCCCATATCCCGCCTCGAGCATCAGCAAATGAACGTCGTGCTTCGTCGCGAGCTGAACCGCGAGGGCAGTGCGCTCGTCATCAGAACTCTCGATAGCCGTGATTCGTCTCGCCGAGCGCGGGCAAGCGCGCGGATGCTGGGAACCCGGAGACAAACGCGGAAGCGGACTCCGGGGCGATACCGCTCAGATCTACGCCGGCTCGATCCGCTTCCTGTTGCAGCTCCGTTCGACACACGAACGTCCCCGCATGTGGCAACTGGGCCAACGACTGCGGACGACGAGCGATTTTGGCGGCTCGACTCTGTACGTCGCCAAGGGCAAGCACGCCTGGAAGGTGCCGTCGGGCAGAGCGGAGCGGCGAACAATCTCAGATCTCGTGGCTGTTACGACGGAGACTGAACAAACGACTGCGCGGGCAACGGGCTGCTGGCAATCCGTCCTGCAACCTTCGAGCAGCTCGCGTCGAGGCGGACCTCGACGGCACCGTGGAGCCATCGAGCTTCGGCACGTACCGATTGGTCTCGACTGGTGCCGTCAAGGCATACACACCCGACTGCAGGTTGGTGGAGACCCGTTCGCGCGCACGACGTGTCCCGCGAATCGTTTGCTGTCCCGGGGCGCGACCTCCAGGGTCCGCGTGGTCCTTCCCGAGCCGCGGCGCACTGCTTGGGTTCCTGCGCAAGCAAACAGCGCCGTCACCAAGAAGATACGCTGCTGCATTGTAGCTCTTCGCGTCGCTTATGCGCAGTTCCGCGATTCGCAGTGTGCGAGAATAGACTTCAGGCACTCGGCCGAGCGATCTGTCATGGCGTAAGCGCCTAACACGTGGTTCAGGTCTCTCCGCATGAGGGTAATGATGTGCTCCTGGCGAAGGTCGAGACGCGTCTTGCTTATGCGAATGGTCTTCTTCATCGTTGTTCTCCTGATGTTGACTGAAACGACAACGCGCTGACAGGTACGCGCATCACGCGCCCTGACGGTGTGCAAACGAGGAAAGAGGTCGCGCCCTCGAACCCGAGGCATGAGATGTGACCGTGTCCGAATCCAGTCGCGGCGGCGCGACCGTCCGTGGAGACAACGATCACCTCGCCGTGGTTTGTTCCGGCGGCGAGAAATGTACCCTCGGGTGATAGAGCGGAAGTGCTTACTATAGCGCCGGTCTCGACGTGCCGCGTGAAAGCTCCGCGTGTGGACAGCAACCATAGGGATCCATCGTCGAGCGCAACACCAACCGTCTGCGCCGCAGCATCGAGATGCCGGATCGCGGAGGGCATGCGCCAGGTCCTGCGCTCCTCGAGCAGGACGTTCCACAGTCGCAACACACCGTCGGACCCGGATGTGACCAGTAAACCATCCGTCCACGCGACGTTCGTGACTCGCCCGTCATGTGCGCCCTCGCGGGTTGCGATCACCTCGCGGCGTCCGATGTCGAACACAACCACATCGCCGCCCCAGTCGCCGCTCGCGATGTAGCGGCCGTCGGGGGAGACGGCGAGCCGATACGGCTCGTGGCGGTGCTTGTAGGACGGCTTGTCTGGCGCTCGCAGATCGAAGATACCTCCGCTCGCAGCTGCGGTGAAGCACTGATTTCCGCCTGATGCGAGCCAAGGAGCAACCGATTGCACGTCGGCTGCGACGCGCACGGTGTCCGTCACGAGATCGGTGCAGAGCACGCGCCCGTCCCAACCTGCGGAGCATGCTTCCCCACCACACCACGCAACGCCGAAGCTGAGGGCATCGTGAGTATGGATGTGCTGTGCACGTGTGTCGCCGCGCTCGATGACATACACACGCCCGTCGTTGCCGTCGAGCAACGCGTTGTGCGCACTGTCGAAGACCACGTTGTTCGCGACGGACGGGGAGGGGATCGTCGCGACAATCGCCGGCGCGGACTCCGGAAGCGTCCACAGGCGAATCTCGCTGCGACTACAGCTGAACAGTCGCCGCGCGGACAGAAACGTGAAGCACCAGCTGTCGCCTGGAGTCGCGTGGATCGACCACTGCCGGCCATCCACGGCATCGAGCACCTGGAGACAACCAGCGCCTCGAGTTTCTCGGCGACGCGGTGCTGTCGCTGACCGTGAGCCAGCGCCTGATGGTGCGGTTCCCCGACGCGCACGAGGGCGATCTCAGCGTCACTCGCGCGCAGGTCGTCAGCGAGGACGGGCTGTCCGACGTCGCGCGCAAGCTCGGGTTCGGCGACTTCCTGCTGCTCGGCAAGGGCGAGGACAAGTCGGGCGGGCGAACCAAGCCCAAGATCCTCGCAGACGCGTTCGAGGCGATCGTCGCGGCGGTGTACCTGGATGGTGGCTTCCAGGCCGCGTGGGATCTGGTCGAGCGCCTACTGATCGAGCGGATCAACGCGGTCGAGATCAAGAACTTCTACGACTTCAAGACACGGCTGCAGGAGACCGCGCAGGCACGGCTCAAGGCGACGCCGACCTACCGCGTCGTCCAGGAGCTCGGGCCGGATCACGACAAGCGCTTCGTCGTCGCGGTCTCGATCGGCACGGAGGAATGGGCGCGCGCGGTCGGCAAGTCGAAGAAGGAAGCCGAGCAGATGGCCGCGGCCGAGGCGCACTTCAAGCTCGAGGGCAGCGACGTCGGCGTACGGCCGGCCAAGCGCTAGCTCGCGGGCCTGCGACTGGGTCGCCGCGCTACGCGCGCCGGGTACGGACCAGCGCGAGCACGTCGTCGCGACTCGGCATCGAGGCCCACGGGCCGAGCTCGCGCAGCGAGAGCGCGGCGGCCGCAGCGGCGAGCTCCATGCAGCGTGCGAACGGCAGCTCGCTGAGCAGCGCGGCGGCGAACGCGCCGTGAAACACGGAGCCCGCACCGTGGGCATCGAGCACGTCACTCGGGAACGCGGGGCAGCGCACGACCTGGTCGCCGTGGCGACCGATCGCGCCCTCGTTGCCGAGCGTGATCACGACCGCGCGCGGCCCGAGCGCGATCAGCTCGCCGAGCGCGTCGGCGAGCTCGCCTCGCGGCGCCAGCTCGGAGGCCTCGCGCTCCGACGCGAGCAGGATGTCGCACGACGCGATCAGCTCGCTGCTGCCGTCGCGGCTCCCGCCGAGATCGTAGATCACCGGCAGCTTGTCCTGCTTGGCCAGCTCGGCGGCGCGCAGCTGGTCGCGGGGGGCGGTGCCATCGATCAGGAGCGCGGACGCTCCCTGCAGCGCGGTCGTGATATCGAGCGCGACTGGCTCGCCGGCCTCGCCGGCATAGTGCGCCTGCAGCGTGCCGTCGCCGGCGACCATCACCAGGTCGCAAGCGGACGAGCCGACCGCGCGCAGCAGCTCGGTGTCGATCCCGGCATCGCGGAGGGCCGAGCGGGCGAGCTGACCGAGCAGATCGGCCCCATGGGTGCCGACCGCGCGGGCCCGGCAGCCCAGCCGGAATGCGGTGCGGAGCGCGATCGCGACCCCGGGAGCCGGTGCCGTGGCGAGCGCGGCGAGATCACCTGAAGCGGCGTTTGGATTCGGCAGATTCGGGCCAAGTCCCGAAATTGCCACCCCGATCCGGCCCAGGCCCACGACGAGCGGCGCGTTCACCCGGCCATACTACACAAGCTCGAAAGCTGTTTGGGGTTCCCGCGTTCAGGGGTACGGTGCCTGCCTTCGTGCCCCCGGACGATCAGATCGCCAGGCCTTCCGACCGGTCCGGGCAACGCCTTTTGGACCCGGGTGGTCCCACGGACGATCTATCCACGGATCGTGGGGACCCCGTGAACGACCTGGCCGAGCCTATTCCTGTCATCCCGACTCCCGCGCTGGCCGATCCACGGCCGCGCGTCGCCGCGACCCTGACCGATGACGCCCAGCTGATCGCGGCGTGCCGGCGCGGCGAGGCGCGCGCGATGGAGCGCCTCTATCACCAGTACAAGCGCCGCGTGTTCGGCATGGCCCACCGGATCGTCGGTGGCTCGGACGCAGAGGAGGTCGCGCAGGAAGTGTTCGTGCGCGTGTTCCGCGCGCTCGCTTCGTTTCGCGGCGATTCGGCGCTGTCGACCTGGATCTATCGGCTGACCGTCAACGCCTCGCTGTCGCATCTCGCGCGCCGCGGGCGTCGCCACGAGGTCGGAGACGATGGGCTCGCCGAGGTGGCCGCGCCGCCGATCGCCGAGCGCGACTCCGCACTCGCGGCGCGCATCGAGGCCGCACTCGCGAACCTGCCGCCGGGCTACCGTGCGATCCTCGTACTCCACGACGTCGAGGGGCTGTCTCACGAGGAGTGCGCCGCGATCCTCGAGTGCCGCGTCGGTACCTGCAAGTCACAACTCCACAAGGCCCGCGCACGCATGCGCGACCTGCTCGGCGAAGGGATTCGATGACCTGTAGCGACGTTCGCCCGCGACTGACCGCGTACCTCGACGGAGAGCTCGAGGGAGATCGCGGGACCGTCGTGCGCGGCCACCTGCGCACATGCGCGGCGTGCCGCCAGATCGCAACCGACGAGGCTGCGCTCCGCGATGGGCTGCGCGCGTTGACCTCGGTCGATCCGCCCGCCTCGCTGTGGGCCGGCGTGCAAGCGCGGCTCGCCGAAGAAGAGGTCGCCGAATCGAAGCGCTCGGCATGGCGCCGGGCGGTGTCGCGATGGTCGCGCGTCGGGACGCAGCTGGCGCCCCGGTTCGCCGCCGGTGGGCTGGTCGCCGCGGCGGTGATCGTCGTCGTGATCTGGCGCCCGTGGCACCGCGAGGACGAGATCGCGAACCGACCACAGGTGGTCGACAATCCGTCGCCGATCGTCGTGCCCCAGCGGGAGGTCACGCCGCCCGCACCGGTGCAGGATGATGTCGCCGCAGACCTGGCGTTCGATGCTTCGCGGGTCACCGACAGCTACGCGGCCGCGGCGCGCGAGCTGCTGGTCGAGACCACCGAGGTCCGCAGCAGCTGGGCTGCCGATCGCCAGGCCGCGTTCGACCGCCACGTCCACAGCCTGCGTGGTGCGATCGACCAGGCAGTTGACGGACGACCGCGCCAGAAGGCGTGGCGCGCGCTGATCCGTTACCTGCAAAACACCTCGATCCGCGAGGACGTGCTCGCCGGGGTGATGCCGTGAACCGCGCGCTTGCGGTGTTGTGCCTGCTGACCGGCGTCGCGCATGCCGATTCGACGGCCAAGCTCGTCGAGCGCGCTCGCCTCGAGATCCAGCCCGCTGGCGGGCGCGCGATCAAGCAGCTGACGATCGACAACCCGCTCGGCGATGTCCGCGTCGAGGGTCACGACGGCGCCACGATCCAGATCGAGAGCCGCAAGCAGGGCCCCGACGAGGAAGCACTCGATCGGCTCCGGATCTCGCTGGTGCCCAACCCCGACGGGACGGTGCGGATCACGACCACCGCCGACGGCGGCAAGGAGTACAAGCCGCTCGCGCGAGGCGCGGTCCGGATCGATCTGATCATCCGCGCGCCGCGCAATGCGCGCGTCGAGGCGGCGGCCAGCAGCGGCGCGCTCGAGGTCGTCAACATGGATGCCGGCGGCGATCTCGACACCGCGTCCGGCAAGATCGACGTCCGGAATGTTCAGGGCGAGCTCTCGACGCACTCGGTGTCGGGCCGCACCAAGCTGACGCAGGTGTTCGGTTCGGTCGACGCGCAGACGCTATCGTCGGATCTCGATCTCGACACGATCAGCGGCGAGCGGCTGCTCGCCACCGCCACCAAGGGCAAGATCGCCGGGCGCCGGATTCGCTCGCGCCACGTCGAGCTGACCACGACCGACGGCAAGATCAGCTTCGAGGGCGAGGCCGCGCTCCGCGGCCGGATGATCCTCGCCAGCATGAAGGGTGACATTGACGTCCGGCTGCGCCGCAACGGCGCGCTCGTGGTCCGGGCGCGAGGCGTCAAGGTCGATCTCGGAACCGCGGTCAAGGCGCTGACCGACGGCTGGGTCGAGTCCCAGCTCGGCTCGCTGCAGCGTGGTGAGGCTCCGTCGATCGTCGAGCTGAGATCGCACCGCGGAATCGTCCGCTTCGCGATCGCGCAGTAACCCGGGGGGCTCGCCGCGCCGGCATGGGCGAGGTAGGCTCGATCGTATGGACGAGGCTGTCCCGGCGCGTGTACGCGAGTACGCGGACCAGGTGGTGGCCTACGTCCGGCGCGCGATCGGCGTCGCGCTCGAGTACGACAGCGACACGCTGCCGCTGCTGGATCATTACATCCGCACGCTCGATCCCGAAGGCGACACCCCGGTCAAGCCAGAGACGATCGCGCTCGTCGTGTCGACCGCCGGGGCGTACTTCGGCGAGGTCGTGCGGCGACGGCTCGGAGGGCGCTGGGAGGCCACCGCCGCCAATGACATCGAGTGGCGCGTCGTGCTGCCGACCGGGCTCAACTTCGCACCGGCCGGGATCGTCGCGGCCGCGATCGCAAAGGCCGATCTGGAAGACCTCGACTCCGAGTTCGAGGCGCCGCCCCGGATGCGGCCGTACGTCCAGCAGGCGCTCGAGCGGATGGGCGAGGTCTCGGTCGAGGACTACTACTCGCTGTGCGGTCGGCTCGACACGCTCGAGCACCTCCACGAGGTGCTGGTCGCGGTCGCCGCCCAGATGATGGGCCCGGCGGCGTCCGACGACGACCTCGAGCCTCGGGGGCGCGGCGCCCCGCGCGACGGCGGCGTCCCCGAGGCTGCGTCCGACGAGCCCAGCGGCCCGCTGAACTGAGTCACCTGACGCGCTGCCGCGACGCGGGGCGACGGGGGACGTTGACCGCGACCTTCGCGTAGCGATATTCCTGCAGGATGGCCCGGGGAGTCGCACGTGCACCATCGCAGAATGCCTATCGAGGCGCGCTCGGGCGCACGCAGACCACGGGGGTTCACGTCGCGGTCACGACCGGCGATCTGATCCCGGTCCAGGCGCACACCACGATCGACGCGGTCAGCGACCCCGAGCTCGCCGATCGGCTGCTGAGCGATGATCCGGCGCGCGCGCTGAACATGTTCCGGATCGACGGTGGCGAACCGATCCGCGTGTCGGTGCCCGTGCTCTATCACGACCCCGCCGCCGAGATCCTCGTGCTCGTGCTCGCCGAAGCGTCCTGCCACCGCGAGCTCGACGAGCGGATCCGGATCTACGAGCGGCTGCGTGCCGACGACGCCACGATCCCGGCGTACGTCAAAGATCTCCCCGTAGTCTACGGCGCCGCAGGGTTGCGCGCGCACCTCGAGAAACGCGCCGACCAGGCGCTCGAGACTGTTCGTCGCGCGGAGCTCGCGCATCGCGAGACCGAGCTCGAACGCGCGCGGAGCGAGGTCACGCTGGCGAAGACCGAGCTCGTGAGGCACGTGGCGGAGCTCGAGCGGGCGCGCGGGGAGCTGGCGCGCGAACGGACCGAGATCGAGCGGCTGCGCAGCGAGGCCCGCAATCGCGTGATCGCGGCGGCGCAGCAGCCGGCCGATCACCAGACCGTGGTCACCAGTGCACCGTCGAGTCAGGCGGAGCGCGACACCGATCTCCCGACCAAGCCAATCACGAAGACTGCGTTCGAAGATCTGGACGCCAACCTGTCCGCGATGACCAATGGTGCATCGGACGACGATGACCTCAAGACCGGTGTCGTCGACGCGCTCGCGATCGAGGACCAGGCCGACGAGGAGCATGCGGTCGGGGGCGACGACGAGGTGATGGTCGAGTTCGACGAGGAGCCGACCGGCGCGACGCCGGGCGCAGCGCCGGCGACAGCGACCAGCGAGCTGGCGCAGACCGAGCTCGTCGAGCTCCCGCTCGATCCGCCGCGCGACGACTGGTTCGAGCAGGCCGCGCAGCAGGAGGTTTCGACGTTCACGGTCGAGCACGGTGTGATCCGGCTCGCGCTGGTCGTCGGCGACCAGCTCGCGCGCGGGCTCGGGGGTCCGCTCGACGTCCGCGTGCTGTTGCACCGCGCGCCGTCGTATCCGTTGATCGTGCTGGTGCTCGGTCCGCCGGCCGCGCTACGGACCCCGAACGTGCAGCAGCTCGCGACCGTGATGCTCGACATCTCGAGCGACCACGACCGCCAGGTGCTGGTCGCGTTGGTCAAGCGGTTCGAGCTCGTGATCGACATCGTCGTGCGCCGGAAGCGGATCCGCCGGGTCCAGCTGACTGCACCGCTCGCCGAGAACGTCGGCTACATCCTGCGCGGCGCCGAAGATCATCTGCGCGCGATCGCGACCGAAGGTGAGCTGGCGCCCGAGCGCGCACGCGAGCTGGTGAGCGGTGCCGGCTATGACCTGCTCGGGAGTCAGCACCCCGAAGCATCGGAGTTTCGCGACGACAAGCTCGCGCAGCTCGAGACCGCGCAACAGGTGCGGCGCGCGATCTCGATGGCGCGCCGGTTCGCGCGGCCCGCCCGCGAGGACTACCTCGTGTGCACCCGCGGGTTCTCGCTGCCGCGCTGGCGCGAGCTGCGCCGCAAGGTGCTCGAGCGGGCGGTGGAGTGGGGCATCTGGATGGGGCCCGATCTCGCGCAGGTCGCGGTCAGCGAGGGGCTCGCGCGCTCGCGCCGCGATCTGATCGCGAAGGTCGATCGCGGGTTCGAGACCCTGCGCCGCCACCCGACGGCGCTCGACATCGATGACGAGGCGGCCGAGGACAACGCGAAGGCGATCGCGGAGGAGGCGAGCGCGCTCGGCGTCGAGCTGCCGCGGCCTCGCACCGGCACGATCGCGAGCGACGCGATGTCTGCGGTCTCGGGCTCGATCGGCGGCAACACGCCGGCGCGCGGGTTCAAGCAGCCGAAGTCGGTCGACGAGCTGATCGCCGAGCTCGACGACCGCCAGCTCCGGGTCGCCGCGGCGCTCGAGCTGTGCGAGCGCGGCGAGGCGCGGGCCGCGGCCAAGGTGATCGCGGCGGTCACCAAGATGTCGCGGGCCGAGGCCGTCCGCGTGCTCGGCATGGCAGTGAAGTTCGGAGACGCGGCGAAGCAGCCGCTGCTGGAGGGCCTGCGCAGCAGCAAGGCGTTCCTCCGGCATGGCTGTGCGCTCGCGTTGGCGCTGCTGCGGACCGAGGACGGGGCGCAGGCCGTGATCGAGCTCCTGCTGACCGAGCCGACGGAGATCTGGCGCGAGGTCGCACGCGCGATCGGCCAGGTCGGTCCGACCGCACTGTTGCCGCTGGCGAGCACGTTTGGCCGCCGCGGCGAATCGGCGTCCCCGGCGATGGCGGAGCGGGTGGCGTGGGCGATGGCGCACGTTGCAGTACGCGGCGGCAAGGCCGCGATCGAGACCATGGCGCGGGGCCAGAGCGTGGTCGCACCTGTCGCCAGGCACGCGCTGGACCTCCACGCGTCGGCCGCCAACGATCACATCCGCGTCAATCCGAGCCCGAACGGCTCCCAACCCGGGCGCGAGGTGACGGTCAATCGCGCGTTCTCGCGCAGGTTCTTCGAGGCGCTCGAAGCCGGGTTGCCCGAGGCGGGTGCCCCGGGCCTTGTCGATCTCGAGGCCTCGGGGCCGATGGAGATGCTCGACGAGGCCGACCTTATCGATGATGACGAGGCCGAGCTCGATGAATCCGACCTCATCCGGTGACGGGGATTCCCCGGTGCTCGCCGAGCTCTGGTATCATCAGCAGGCTGTTTCATGAGGATCGGCATTTTTTCCGACGTGCACGCGAACATCGAAGCGATGAGCGCGGTGATCGATGCGTACAAGAACGAGCGCATTGATAAGTACGTATGCATCGGTGACGTCGTCGGATACGGCGCGTCTCCGAACGAATGCTGCGACCTGATCCGCAAGCTCGCCGCGTACACCATCCTCGGCAACCACGACGCCGCCGTCGCAGGCCGGATGGACTACTCGTACTACTACGACGCCGCCCGCCAGGCGCTCGACCTGCACTCGCGCCAGCTCACGCAGGAGAACATGCTCTGGCTGCGCAACCTCCCGTACGAGGTGCGCGAGAACGACGTCACGTTCTGCCACGGCTCGCCAATCAACCTCGAGGAGTTCGAGTACATCTTCTCGGTCGAGCAAGCGACCCGCTGCCTCGACATCTGGGACGAGCTCGGCACCGTCACCTTCATCGGCCACTCGCACCTCTGCAAGTCGTTCGCGCTGACCCGCGAAGAAGTGTTCGAGGTCGTCGCCACGAAGTTCGTGATCCGACCCGAGCACCGCTACATCATCTCGGTGGGCTCGGTCGGCCAGCCGCGCGACTACGACAACCGCGCCAGCTACACGATCTACGATACCGAAGAGCGCGTGTTCGAGTTCAAGCGCGTCGCCTACGACATCGATGCTGCGGCGCAGAAGATCTTCGCGGCCGAGCTCGAGCGCAACTTCGGCAATCGCCTGTTCCTCGGCGTGTGAGCTGGTTCACTCGATCGCGGTCGTCGCGAAGCCGAGCGGCGATCCCTTCGCATCGTCGTGCGCGGCCTTGTCGATCACGCCGTCTCGCCGCATCGCGCGCATCACCACCGCGACCCGTTCGGCGGAGTCCGGATCGAGCCCGCCGGTCCGGCGGACGCGGCGTGACATCGAGGTTGGCTGCGAGGTCAGCGCGGCGAGAAACGCGGCCTGGCGGATCGTGAGGTCGTCGGGCGTGCGATCGAACCAGTAGCGCGCCGCGGCGGCGATCCCGAACACGCGTGGCCCGAGCTCGATGATGTTCAGGTAGCGCTCGAGGATCTGGCGCTTCTCGAGCCGCTCCTCGAGCCGCCAGGTCAGGATCGCCTCCTGGAGCTTGCGGTCGAAGCTGCGGCGCTGGGACAGGAACGCGTTCTTGATCAGCTGCTGACTGATCGTCGAGCCGCCGCGCGCGAGCCGACTCTCGCGAAGATCGATCTCGAGGCTGCGTGCGATCTGCTCGAGATCGAAGCCGGGATGGTTCCAGAACCGGCCGTCCTCGGCGGACACGAACGCGCCGGTGACGTGCGATGGCAGGCCGCGCAGCGCGACCCACCCGGGCTCGCCCTTGCCGACCTTCACGCGCGTGCCGTCGGCGAGCTGCTGCTCGCTGGCCCGGGTCAGCATCGTGACATCCGCGGCCGGCGGTTCGCTGGTCACGGTGCACGTACCGGTTCGCTCGCTCGTCAGCTTCGTTCCCTCGCCGGGCACGGCCGCGAGATCGACAACGAGTCGCAGCCGTCCGCCGATCGAACCGGTGAGCACCGCGCCGTCGAGCGGACCGCGGATCGGCGCGGGCAGCGACGCGAGCAAGGCCTCGCACGGTGCCGGCGTCAGCGCGAGCTCGAGCGTGCCGGCGCGGATCGCGCCGCGGCTGGTCCACCCCGCGACGGACAGATCGATCGCGCCGAGCTGCAAGGAGGCGGTGGAGACCGTGATCGCCGACGGTGTGATCGAGACCTCGGCACGCGCGCCAGCGGACAGCGTGACCTTGTCCGGAGCCACCGCAGGGTGCGAGAGCACGAGCTGCTCGACCGATCCGGCGAGCGAGCACGACGTCGTGCCGGCGTCGTCGGGCAGCTCGACCGAGATCCGACCGCTGGCACGCGCAGCCTCGAGCTCGAGCCCGCGGGGTGCGAGCGGCGCGAACATCGCGAGCGGGACGCGTTCGCCGCGCAACGTGATCGCGAGTGCGCCACGACCGCGCGCCAGGTCGACCTCGAACGCACGCGGCACACCGCGATCGTCGATCGCACCGCGAAGCTCGAGCGGCGCCGAAGCGCTGCGCCGGCCCGCCGCGAGATCGACCAGCGCGACGTCATCTGCGCGGCCCGTGCTGACGCGACCCGTGCCGCCGACCGCGAGCACGCGCCCGACGTGAAGCGTGGGGAGCGTGACCTCGGCGGCGCTGCGCGCAAAGGCGAGCTCGACGTGCGGCGTGCCCGGTTGGGCCACTCGCGTGATCCGGACCGGCCCGGTCAGCACGCGCGCGCCACCTGCATCGGGGACGAGCTCGACGCCGTCGGCCGCAAGCTCCCCGATCCCGACGAGATCGGCCGTCAGCGTGCCGCCGGCGACCACGATCCGGCGGACGCCGGTGCCACTCCTGGCGCGTGGTGCGGAAGCGGGCCCCGACCCGAGCAACTTGCGCGCGAGGCGCGCGAGGTCGGAGTCACCGTCGGTCCCGATCTGGATCGCGACATGCGGCGACGCGACCCGGATCTCGTCGGCGCGCAGCTGACCACGCAGCAACGAGCCCATCCCAACCGAGGCCTCGATCGCATCGGCCGACACCAGCTCGCCGAGCGCGACCTCCGACAACCGGAGCGTGCCCGTGAGGTCGGCATCGATCGCGCCGATCCGGGCCGGGACGCCGCCCGCCTCGCCGAGTCGCGTCGCGAGCTCGTCGGTGCGAGACCGCAACACGAGCCAGGATCCGAGCGGCGCACCGAGCGCCAGCACGGCGGTGATGGCCAGCACGCGCTGTTCGCGGCGGCGGCGCGGGGAGGAGATGCGGGCGGTGACGGCGGGGTCCTCGGACAGGCTCGCGATCGGGCCGCTCGCGACCGCCGCGCGCAGCACCTGGGGCACCCGCACGAGCATCAGTGGTGCTCGATCACGGCCTCGCGGCGTTCGTCGCCGACGAAGGCCCGCTGGAGGATGCGGCGCTCGCCGCGACCGCGCTGGGTCGCCAGGCGCGCACCGGCGAGCATGTGCTCGCACAGCTCGCCGAACGAGATCCCGGCGGCTTCGGCGATCTTCGGTAGCAGGCTGGTCGGGGTCAGGCCCGGGACCGTGTTGACCTCGAGCACGAACTCGTTGCCCGACTCGGACACCATCATGTCGACGCGTGTCGCGCCGCGACAGCCGAGTGCGGTGTGGGCGCGCAGCGCCTGCGCGAGAATGCCGCGATAGCGCTCGGGCGACAGCCGCGGCGGGATGAAGTAGTGGGTCGCGCCGCGCGTGTACTTGTTCGCGTAGTCGTAGAACCCGTCGCGGGGCGCGATCTCGACCGCGCCGAGCGCGCGCTCGTCGAGGATCGCGACCGAGACTTCCTTGCCGCTGATGAAGCGCTCGACGAGGATATCGTCGTCGAAGCACAGCGCGCGCTCGACCGCGGGCCCGAGTTGCTCGAACCGTTCGCAGATCGCGACGCCGACCGACGAGCCCTCACGGATCGGCTTGACGACGCACGGGAAGCCGAAGTCGCCGTGCACGCCTTCGAGGTCGATCGCCTCGTCGCCGGTGATCGTGTAGTACGCGGGGGTCGGGAGGTTGTGGAGCCGGAACAGCTCCTTGGCCTTGCCCTTGTGCATCGCGAGCGCCGACGCCATCACGTCGGAGCCGGTGTACGGGATGCCGAGCGTCTCGAGCAGGCCCTGGATGCAGCCGTCCTCGCCCCAGCGGCCGTGCAGCGCGACGAACGCGACGTCAATGCGCTCCTGCCGGAGTGCGACATCGACGTCGCGATCGACGTAGATCGGGGTCGCGTCGTGACCGCGACCGCGCAGGGCAGCGAGCACCGCTTCACCCGTGCGCAGCGACACCTCGCGTTCGCTCGACAGTCCACCCAGCAAGACACCGATCTTTCGAGACTGCATCGTTCGAGCTCCTTGATTGCAATGACAACGCACGGGCCGCCTGCCGTCATTCCGACGCTAGTTTCCGGGAGCTGTACGGGCAAGTTTTGGGCGCCCTCCGGTGCGCTCCGGCGGCCTCCGGTGCCCTCCGGTGTCTTGACGGCGCCGGAAGGCGCACGGTACGAAGCCCAACGATGACGAAGAAGCAAACCGCCGAAGCCGAGGCAAGCGAGCCCAAGAAGAAGAAGCCCGCCGGCGGTGCCAAGAAGGCTGCGACCAAGAAGCCGGCGCCCAAGAAGCCGGCGCCCAAGAAGCCCGCCCCGCGCAAGAAGCGGGACACCGCCCTGAAGGCCGCCGTCGAGGCCACGGCCGCGGCGGTCGCCGATCTGGTGGACGTCGTCGACGCTGACGACGAGATCGAGGACGCTCAGATCCTTGCCGAGACCCCGGCCGAGGAGCTGGACGCCTCCGGCGCGGTCGAGCCCGTGATCCCGCTGACCGAGGAGGAGCAGCAGCTCGCCGCGATCTACGGCGACGATCTGTCGGCGCCGGCCAAGGTCCACGGCGAGTACCAGGATCGGCAGACCGCCGACGAGGACCGGCCGATGATGCCGGAGATCAACGCGCGCGACGAGCGCAAGGCACACTGGCAGGACCGCCGCCAGCAGCGCCGCCAGCGCCGTGACCAGCGCGATCAGGAGCGCTCGCAGCGTCGCGATCCGGCGAACCCGAGCCAGGCGCGCTCGAACCCGGCGCAGGCCTTGCCGCCCAACGGGGGCCGCCCGGCGGCGCCGCTTTCCCAGCAGCGCCAGGGCCAGCTCCCGCTGCCCGCGCAGGTGCGCACCACGCCGCCCGCCCCGGTCATGCCCACCAACGGGCACGATCACGACGCGCTCGCGCGGGTCGGCACGCCACTCGGCGATGCGGCCGCGACCGTGTTCGCGCAGCTGCGCAATGGTCAGCCCCTCCCGGTGCGCCAGCTCGCGGCGATGATGCGCAAGCGCAGCCTCGTCGAGATCGATCCGGAACAGCTGGCCCCGCAGCTCAAGGCCGAGCTACTCGGCGACGAGCGTAGCTACCGCACGCTCGGGCTCCGGCCGCGCATCGTGTATCGCGGCCGCGATCTGTTCGCGCCGGGCCCGGTGTCGATGAGCGTCACCGCCGAGGCCGAGGCCGGCTTTGCCGCGGCGCTGTCGCGGCTCGCCGGTGCGACGCACCGCGCGCTCGCGCAGCGGATCTCGAAGGCGTCACCGGCCGGCTTCGAGCGGCTGATCCACGCCTACCTTGTCGCCGCGGGCTATCGCGAGATCGAGTGGGTCAAGCGGACCGGTGGGATCAGCTATGCGTCGGCAACCGCGCCGGGCATCGATCGCACGGTGTTGATCAGCGCACGCTCCGGTGACTCGGCGATCGACCGTCGCGGCATCGGCGAGCTCCGGGTCGGCGTCGAGGCCAAGAACCTCGTCGCCGGGATCCTGTTCTCGGCGCGCGAGCTGTCCGAAGATGCCGAGAAGGAGCTCGAGCGGGCGGGCCGCTCGGTCGCCGTCGTGTGCGGGGATCAGCTGGTCGCCGCACTGATCGCGAACGGTGTCGGTGTGGTCAGCGCTGCCGCGCCGCTGCGCTACGTCGACGACCAGCTGCTCGACGAGCTGCTCGCCGGATGACAGCGTGATCCCCTGGCACTGGCTCGGACGTGCGGGGTATCGCCGCGTGCTCGCGGACCAGCTCGCCGCGCGGGAACGGGTGTGGGCCGGTGGGCCGGGGGTCGTGCTGCTGTGCGAGCACCCGCCGGTGATCACGCTCGGGCGGTCGGCCACGCCGGCGCACATCGTCGACGCAGGCGACATCCCGGTCGAGAGGATCGAGCGCGGCGGCGAGGTCACCTATCACGGGCCCGGGCAGCTGATGGTCTACCCGATCGTGCGGGTGACCATCGTCGTGCGGTTCCTCGCGCAGGGGGGGGAGGCGATCGTCGAGGCAGCGGCGGCGCTCGGCGTGCCGGGAGCCGACTGGCGCCGTGATCCGGCGGGCGTCTGGCTCGGCGACGCGAAGCTCGCCGCGTGCGGCATCCACGTCGCGCGTGGGGTGAGCGTCCATGGCTTCGCGGTCAACGTCGCAACGCCGGATGACATGTGGCGGCGGATCAAGCCGTGCGGGCTCGATGTCCCACAGCACTCGCTCGCGGCCGCACGCGGCCAGCCGCTCCGGGTCGAGGAGCTCGCGATCGAGCTGGGCCCACGCGTCGTCCGGGCGCTCGGGTTGTGAGATAACCTCGGATGCCGTGCGGTGTTCCCGGATCAGCGTTCTCTACAACACCGACTACGATGCGGAGCTCACGGGGCCCGGCATCGATGTCAGCTCCGTCGAGGTCAGCGCGCGCGCGATCAGCGATGGCCTGCGCGACTCCGGCTATGACATCAAGCTGATCGGCATCCAGGGCACCGACGTGTTCGAGGTGCTGGCCGGCCTGCGCGAAACCAAGCCCGAGCTGGTGTTCAACCTCTGCGAGTCGATGGCCGGCGATCCGCGCAACGAGCCAACGTTCGTCGGGCTGCTCGACCTGTTCCGCATCCCGTATACCGGCGCGGACCTCCTGTCGCTCGCGTCCTGCCTGTTCAAGCAACGCACCAAGGAGATCCTCGCGGCGCGCGGGATCCCGAGCCCGCCGTACCGCGTGCTCGTCGATGCCGCCGCGCTGGCGGATCCGACCCTCGAGGCGCTCGACTACCCGTGGTTCCTGAAGCTCGAGCACGAGGACGCGTCGGTCGGCATCACCGAGGCCAACCTCGTCACCGATGTCGCCGCCCTGCGCGCCCGCGCGCTCGAGATGATGATCGAGTTCGAGCAGCCGATCCTCGCCGAGCGCTACATCGACGGCCGCGAGATCAACGTGACGTTGATCGGCAACGGTGCCGACCTCGAGATGTTGCCGATTCACGAGATCGACTTCGCGGCGATGCCACGCGACCGCCCGCGGATCGTCAGCTACGCGGCGAAGTGGGAAGAGAACCACGTCGACTACGAAGGCACGAGGCCAGTTCCACTCCGCGACGCGACCCCGGCGCTGGTCGCCTCCGTCGAGTCGACGGCGCGCGCGGCCTGGACCGCGCTTGGCCTGCGCGACTACGGGCGCGTCGATCTGCGGGTTGACGCGAATGGTCCGTGGGTGATCGACATCAACCCGAATTGCGATATCTCTCCTGATGCCGGCGTCGCCCGCTCGGCCAAGGTCGCCGGCCTGTCGTACGCGCAGCTGATCGACAAGATCGCGCAGGCCGCGTGGCGCCGCGTCTGCGCGGGCTGAGACGTCGGAGTCGATCTGCGCGAGGAGCAAGTCGGCGAACCGCGTGGTCGTGGTGTCCGCACCGATAGGTATCGGGTCCTACTCGTCGTCGGGCTCGTCTCCCGCGCCGGCGTGGCGGCGCAGCTTCTTCTGCAGCCCGAACCGCGACAGCCCGAGCAACCGCGCGGCCACCGTCTGGTTGCCCTTCGCGCGCGTCATCGCGGCGGCGAGGTAGGCCTGCTCGGTCAACTGCAGCGCGGGCTTGAGCCGCAGATCCTCGCCGAGCGAAGGCTTCCCCGGTTCGGGGCGCGCGGTCGCCTGGCGCACGGTCTCGGGTAGATCGTCGACGTCGATCACGTCACCACCCATCGCGATCGCCCGCGCGATCGCGTTCTCGAGCTCGCGGACGTTGCCCGGCCAGCGGTACTGCGCGAGCGCACGGACCGCGGCTCGGGTCAGCCGCGGCGGGATCGCGCCGGTCAGCATCAGGCGCGCGAGCAACGCCTCGACGAGCAGTGGGATGTCGCCATCGCGTTCGCGGAGCGCGGGGACGGCCACGAGGATGACCTCGAGCCGGAACTTGAGGTCCTCGCGGAACCGGCCGGCGGTGACCAGCTCGCCGAGGGGCTGCTGGCTGGCAACGATCACGCGGACGTCGACCTGGCGCGTCTTGGTGTCGCCGACCCGCCGGATCATTCCGTCCTGGAGGACGCGCAGCAGCTTGGCTTGCATCGCCTGGCTGGTGTCGGCGATCTCGTCGAGGAACAGCGTGCCGCCGTCGGCGACCTCGAACAGCCCTCGACGATCGCGCTCGGCGCCGGTGAACGAGCCCCGGATGTGACCGAACAGCTCGCTCTCGAGCAGCGGCTCGGGCACCGCGCTGCAGTTGACCGCGACGAACGGCCCCGCGCCGCGCGGACCGTGGTCGTGCAACGCGCGCGCGACCAGCTCCTTGCCGGTGCCGCTCTCGCCGACGATCACGACGGGCAGCGCCGTCGCGGTCGCACGATCGATCACGTCGAGCATCCGGATCATCGCCGTCGAGCGGCCGACGATCCGCTCGTAGCGATGGCGAAGACGTTCGCGATCGGGCAGCTCGGCCTTGACGCGCACGAGCTCGGCATCTCGCTCCGCGAGCTCGGCCGACAGCCGCGCGTTGAGATCGTCGACGACGCTCGTGGTGTGGCGGAGGTCGGCCGCGAGCCGTGCATTCTCGATCGCGATCGCGGCGAGATCTGCGAGCTCGCCGAGCACGTTGGCGGCGGCCTCGTCGAACGCGCCGCCGCGCAGCCGGTGATCGACGTAGATGCAGCCGATCACCGTGCCGCGCTGGCGGAGCGGGACCACGAGCACCGAGCGCAAGCGCAACGCCGCAACCGAGGCAGCCGCGCCGAATCGCTCGTCGACGCCAGCATCGACCGTCATCACCGGCTCTCCGCTCTGCACCGCACGCTCGGCGATCGACCGGCTGACCGAGGCGGTGGCCGTGACCTCGAGATCCGCGGCGCTGAACTTCCGCGACACCACGGGCTGCAGCTCGCCGGAGCCCGCCTGCCGCAGCAACAAGAAGCCGCGCTCGGCTGCGGTCAGCTCGATCGCGGTATCGATGACCTCATCGAGGATGCGCTCCACGCTGGCCTCGCTGTTGAGCCGGCGCGACAGCGTCAGCAGGCGGCGCATCCAGCCGTGGTCGCGCGGCACGCTAGGTATCGGCGGCGAGATCCCTGCGAGCGCAGCTAGATCTGGATCGTCCTCGAGTGCGGCGCGAAATCCCGGCGCGGCGGCGGCGACCATCGCGGCGTGGGCGGCGCGCGCGCGCTCGACGGCGCGCCGGGTGAGCGCCACGTCCGTCGCGCGGTGTGCGAGCTGGGCGGCGATCGCGTGGCCGCGGAACGCGCGCTCGAGACGATCGGCGGACTCGGCGCGGGCGCCGATGTCGGAGCACGCACGTGCGAGGGCGCGAGCTTCGTGGGTGCCCTGGCGGAGTGCCAGGCGCCCGCGCGCGAGCGTCCAGCGATCGCGATCGTCGGCGCTCGCGCACAGTGCCTCGACATCGATCCCAGCGGCCTCGTCGACCCCGGCCTCGGCCAGCGCGACGTACGCGCTGATCTGTGCGTGGGCATCCCCGCGCTCGCGTCCGATCGCGAGGGCCTCCCGATAGGCGCGGACCGCGCCGGCCTCGTCGCCGAGCTGGTGGCGGGCATCGCCACCGACCAGCAGCGCGAACGCGCGGAGGTGCGGCGCGCCGGCGGATCGCGCGAGCGCGGCATCGGCGGCGACCTGCGCCTCCGCGGCCTGGCCGAGCGCGACGAGCGCGTTGCCGCGGTTGAGATCCGCCGCGCACCACTCCGTCGTCGCCCCGAGCGCAGCGAATTCGCGGCCGGCCGCGACCAGGCGGGGCAGGGCCTCGCTCGCGCGGCCGCGCGCCGCCAGCCCGGTGCCGAGGTTGAGCTCCGCGGTGGCTGCGGCATGCAGCTCGCCGGTCGCCTCGAGCCGGCCGTGCGCCTCGCGATAGCGATCGCTCGCGAGCGCGAGCTGCCCGCGCTGCTGGGCGACCATGCCGCGCAGCGACAGCGCGCGCCCGATCGTCAACTCGTCGCGCGCAGCCGTCGCGCCGACCTCGAGTGCCGCGAACGCGGTGTCGGCGGCCTCGAGCTCGCCGGCATAGAACGCCGCGAGCCCGGCAGCCTCGGCGCGCAACCCGACGAGCGGCCCGCCCGCGCTCGCGATCGCGCGCGCCTCGGCGTAGCGCGACCGCGTGACGAGGAGCCGTGCGTACGTGCCGGCGACCTCGGCATGATCCGGTTCGCTCGCGTGCAGCTGCGCGAGCGCGGCCTCCGCCGCATCGAGCTCGCCCGCGCGTTGCAGCGCACGCGCCCCGACCAGCGCCGCCTCCACCCGATCCGCGCCGTCACGCGCGGCGACCTCGGCGAGCGCGATCGCCTCGCGATACATCCCCGCGGCGGATGCCGCGCGAGCCGCCAGCAGTCCTGCGCGCGCCGGTTCGTTCGCGATCGCGCGCCGGGCGAGGGCGCGCGCGCGATCAGGTCGGCCGTGCGCGAGGGCTTGCTCGGCGACCTCGCAAGCGAGCCGCGCCCGATCGCGATCGAGCGGCGCGCGCTCGAGCAGCGAGCTCCAGCTCGCGCGCGCCGCGGTGTCATCGGCGAGCGCGAGCCCGAGTGCGATGCCGGCGAGCCGCGCGAGCGTCGCGGGTCCTTCGACCAGCTCGACCGCGGTCTGGGTCACGCGATCGAGCACCACCTCGTCGTCGCGACGGTGCGCGAGCCCGCGCCGCTCGAGCGTGACCAGATCGCCGAGCCTCGGTGGTTCGCGATCGGGCCGCTGTCCGCCCGCGCGACCGCGAGCACGCGATCGAGGCGCGCGTGGCCGCCGATGGCCGCGAGCACGGCGGCGATCAGCCGGGGGCTGGAGCTATCGCACGCAGCGCGCGGCTGCGGTGTTCGGCGGCGCCCGCCGTGCTGCGTGTCGACCAGTCGACCGCGAACGGATCGCGCTCGTCGGCGATCGATCGTACGAGCTCGATCGCGGACAGCGCGAGACCTTGACTCGTCGCGTGGAGCCCGGCAGCCCACGCCGGTGGAGGTTCGTGGCCGAGCATTCCGGCCGCGAGCCGCGCGATCGCCTCGACGTCGAGGATCGGTACGTCGAGCATCGCGACACGTTCGGGGTCGACCGCCCGCCGCACGCCTTCCACGATCACGACGACCGCGCGGGCGCCGGGTGTGCGTGCGAGCGCCAGGATCACATCGTCGGCACGTGGATCGTCGAGCGCGTCGACCACGATCTGGCGGTCCTCGCCCCGCGCCGCCCGGGCGACGCGCTCGATCCAGGCGCGGGTGCTCGCATGAGGATCGAGGCCGTGGCCGAGCCGCGCGGCCACCTCGTCGAGCGTGCCGCTGAGCATGCCGGGTGCGGCGTGGAGCGCCGACCCGCGCGAGACGGCCTCGAGCTGGTGGCGACGGACCGCCGCCCCGACGAGCACGTGGGTGCCCGCGGCCTCGCTGCCGAGCACGACCAGCACCGCGCGCGTACGATCGTCGAGCGCCTGCGCGAGCCTCGCGGTGAACGCGGCGGCACCGGGCCACGCGGCCGGGGCCGGCGGTGGGCCGACAATCGGTCGCGCGCGGCGCTTCGCGGCAGGTGCGATCGCCGGCGCGAGCGCATCGAGCTCGTCGAGCACCGCGATCGCCGATGCCGGCCGCAGGTCGACGTCGCGCGACACCAGCCTCGCGACCAGATCGGCGAGCGGGCGCGGCATGCCAGCGAGCGCGCGCGGGCGGCCGGTGAGGATGTCCTGGATCACCTCGCCGAGCGTCGCACCGGCGAACGGCAGCGCACCGGTCGCGAGCCGGATCGCGGTTGCACCGAGCCCGTACAGATCGCTGCGCGGCTCGACCCGCCCGCCGAACGCCTCGGGTGCCATGTACATCGGCGTGCCGCGCGCGTATTCGTTCGCGATCGCACCGGTCGCGCCCGGAGCCCGAGATCGACCAGCACGGTGCGGCCATCTCCGGCGACCAGGAGGTTCTGCGGCGCGACATCGCCGTGCACGATGCCGGCGGCGTGGATGCCGCGAGCGCGCCGGCGACATCGGCGAGCAAGCCCCACAGCATCGCCGGCTCGGTCCACGTACGCTCGTCGGAGCGCCCGCCCTCGATCCACTCGGCGACAAAGCACGGCGAGCCCGCGGGCAGGCCGTCGACCGGTGCCGTGAGTCGCCCGACCTCGAACACGCGTGGCAGCGACGGATGTTCGAGCTGCGTGAGCTGCTCGAACTCGTCGAGTAACCCGTCCTCGTACGGACCCCGGGGAACGATCTTCAACGCGCGCGGCGCGCCGGTCTCGACGTCGATCACGTGGAGCACGCGACCGAAGCTGCCTCGACCGGCGACGGCGACCCGGCGATACCTGCCGAGGATCAGCTCGTCGTGCGTCGCGGACGTGGCCACCCGAGCATGACAACGAGATTGGCAGCGGCTGTCAACCAGATTGGCGCGCGCGTGGGACGACGCGCACATGTTATGGTCGCGGCGTGGCGGACGACGACCGGACACGCCGTCGTCTCGGCGACGCGACGAAAGGTCGGATCGCCGATCTGGCGTCGGGCTGGACGGTCGATTCAGCGCCTGATCGCGATGCCGCTCCGGACCGCGATCCGGCTCCACCGCAGCGCGGCAAACCGCCGCCGCCGCCACGAACCACCGCGCGTGGCGCGCGAGTCGACGAGTCGTCCGCGATCGAACCTGCGATCGAATCTGCGATCGAACCGGCGATCGAACCGGCGATCGAGCCCTCGATCGACGCTGCGCTCGATCACGCGTTCGATGCCGCGTTCGCACCGAGCCGAGCGCCGGGTCCTGCGGCCACGCCGTCGCCCGATCACTCGACCACCGCGTCGACTTCGGATGGATCGTCGTCGGCTGCACCACGGACGCGACCGCCCAATGCACCTCCCGGTGCGCGCACCTCGCCGCCGAGCGCACCGCCGCCCGCTCGCACGAAGTCTCCAACCAGGCCTGCGGAGGTGTCGAACAATCTGCCCGCCACCAGCGGCACGATCGGACACACCGGCCCGTTCGATCTCGTGACCACCACCGGCGTCAAGGCCCGGACCGCGCACCCCAGCGCACCAACCCTGTCGGCAGCCGGTGCGCCGACCGCGCTGGAGCTGATCACGCGGAGCGGGCCGACGACCACCACGCGCACCCCGGCGAGCACACCGGCAAGTGCACCAACGAGCGCATCCCCCGGCCGTCCATCCGTGCGCGTCGTGACCGAGGATCCCGAGGAGCACGAGAGCATCTTCGGTCCCCTGCTCGCCAAGAGCCGCGCTGTACAGACCGGCTCGACGACGGGCTCGACCCAGGCGATCGCGGATCCGGCAGCGGGTGCGTCGCGCGGTACCGGTTCCACCCCGGCGCTGCGCGACGATGAGCCACGTACTGCGCTCGCCACGAAGTCGGGTCCGACGACCGAGGTCCCCGGCGAGGATGCGCGCGGTCGCATCGGCTCGAAGTCCGGATCGACGGCCGCGATCGGCTCCCGGACCGGTGCAAACCGAGCGATCCCGCAGCCGCCCGGTCAAGGCAGCGGGCCGGTCGCGTCCGACCGCAGCCAGGCGCGCGCGGTCAACGCCGCCTCGGGCACGATCTCGACGGAGCCGCGTGACGGCGCGCGCGGTCCTCGCACGGTCCCGCCGCCACCCCCGGGCAAGAAGGGCGGCAGCGCGAGCGGCTCGCTGGCTGCGGTCGTGCCCCCTGCCGGGCCGAGCGGATCGCCTGGAGGATCGGCGGCCCATCGGTTGCCGCTGCGCGCGGATGTGACCGACGTGTCCGCGCGCCCCTCGGCGGTGCCGCCACCGATTCCCGCTGCACGCCCGCTGCCGCGCCTCGACTTCGTGATGCCCGACGACTCGGAGACGTTCGTCGAGGATGGGCCGCCGGGCGCGATGCCCGCGCTCGCGGTGCCGGTCGGCGAGTTCGACCACGGCTCCGTCGCGGGGACCGAGATCGAGGCCGACAAGCTGCGCGTGCAGTTCGAGCAGTCGACGATGAAGCGCGACGCGGCGAACGCGATCCTCGGCCTGCCCGAGCCGGCGCTGACCGTGGTCAAGGCAACGCCAGTCGAGGTCCTGCTCGGCGAGACCGCAGCGCACCTGCGCGGCGATCCGACGCTCGAGTCACCGTCGACCAGCCGGTTCGAGCGCGCGGATCCGACGCTGGGCGACCGCGCAGACAACACGAAGGCCGAGCCGTCGGGTGGCGCCCGCGCGTTCTCGGGCACGCTGCGAACCTCGGCGACCTTGCGGCGGAAGCGCGGGCTCGGTGGCGACCTCAAGTACGTGGCGACTGCGGTCGCGGGTGTGCGGCGGGCGCGGCGCGAGCTGGCCCAGCTCGAGTCGCGCCAGGCGCTGCGGACCCAGTCGCGCGAGCGCCACCTGGTGACGCTGGGTCGCGCGGCCGTGACCCTCGACGGCTTCGACCACCCGGCGCTCGGGCCCGCTCGCGAGGCACTCGGCGCTGTCGAGGAGGAGCGCTCGCAACACGCGGGGCAGGTCGCCGCCGCGGATAGCGAGCTGCTGCGGGTCCGGCGCGATCGCGAGGCGCGCGCGAAGCAATATGTCGTCGACATCGCGGCGCTCGATGCGGAGCTGGTCGACGCGACCAAGAAGCTCGAGCCACTCGAGAAGGAGCAGGCACGGGTCACCCGGCGGACGACCGAGATGCGCGACGCGATCCGCAGGATTGACGGCCAGCTCGCGGCGACCGAGGCGAGCCTGTCGTCGATCAAGGCCGCGAAGCAGGACAAGGCCGGGATCCAGGCCGAGCTCGCGACGCTGCGCGCCGATCGGCAGGCGATCATGCGCGACGAGCCGAAGATCGCGACCGAGCTCGACGCGCTATCGCCGCGGATCGCTGCGCTCGAGGCGCGGCGGAGCGACGCGCGCAAGCGGCGGCTCGAGCTCGAGCAGGCCGAGCAGCAGGATCAAGGGCGGGCCGCAGAGCTGCTCGCGGCGATCGGTGCCAAGCGCAAGGTCGTCGACCGCGCGGCCGGAGATGCCGAGACGCTTCGCGACAAGATCCTGTTCGAGCTCGGCGAGCGACTCGATGTCGATCGCCCGCCCGATCTGGGACCGCAGCTCGCGCCGATCGACGTCATCGACATGGAGCTCGGGACCGGCGATCGCCGCGCGATGGAGCTGCGCGAGATCCTGTCCTCGATCGACAAGTGGAAGCTGCTGCGCGGCATCGCCGTGCTGATCGTGCTGCTCGCGATCATCGGTGCGATCGGGTGGCTCGTGCTGTCCGTCGCGCTGTGAAGCCGAGATCGCTTCGGGTCCTCCGGTCCAACCTTTGCCAGGGCGGGCAGGGCGATGGCGTGGCGGATCGCGCCGCGGTTTCCGTCGACGTTCGTGGTCGAACGCCGGTGTCACCTCGGTGTTCCCAGAGTCCTGGATCTGATCTGACATCAAATGATATGTTGATCGTTTTCGGTCTGCTGCATTGCTGGTGATGGCGTTGTCCCTTAGGTTCGCGCGCCGCAGTGTTCGGTTTGGGATCGGTCAGGGACGGTAGCGCCGCGCGTTGTGACGCGTGGCAGTGCCGTGGCCGAGTGCGCGTGTGCACGTGTACCACTGCGATCTTTTGATCTTCCGGAGGCGACCACAGATGACGACCAGGACGATTTCTTTACTCAGGCGCAGTTCGGCTGCGATCGCACTCGCGATCGCGGCATGCGGCAATCCCACCTCGGGGACCCCGCCCATCGACGACGACCACCCCCAGCTCCCCCCGGGCCAGAAGCTCGACTGGAGCACCGACTCGATCATTGTGAAGTGGAAGGCCGCGCCGCTCTCGGCATCGAGCACCCAGAGCGCGCTCGCGCGCGTTCGCGGCACGATCGTCGACAACAACAAGGACGGCATCTACGACCGGTTCTCGAGCATCGGCAAGGGCGAGCTCGCCGTGATCGATCTGGCGAAGGGCGTCACGCCCGACGAGGCGATCGCGCTGCTCGCAGGCGACCCCACCGTCGCGTACGCCGAGCGCAACTGGGTCGTGAAGGCGATCGCGACCCCGAACGATCCGCGGTTTGGCGAGCTCTACGGCATGCACAACACCGGTCAGACCGGTGGCACGGCGGACGCGGACATCGACGCCCCCGAGGCGTGGGACAACAGCGTCGGTTCGTCGAGCATCGTCGTCGGCGTCATCGACACCGGCATCGATTACAACCACGAGGACCTCGCGGCCAACGCGTGGGTCAACCCGAACGAGATCGCCGGCAACGGCATCGACGACGACGCCAACGGTGTCATCGATGACGTCCACGGCTTCAACGCCATCACCAACACCGGTGATCCGCTCGACGACCACGATCACGGCTCGCACGTTTCCGGCACGATCGGCGCGGTCGGCGGCAACGGCATCGGTGTCGTCGGTGTGAACTGGGAAGTCCAGATCATGGGCATGAAGTTCCTCGACGCAGGTGGCAGTGGCACGACCGATGGCGCGATCGCCTCGGTCAACTACGCCGTCATGATGCGCAACGCCGGCGTCAACCTCCGCGTGCTCAGCAACAGCTGGGGCGGCGGCGGGTTCAGCCAGGCGCTCGCGGATGCGATCGAGTCCGCCAATGGCGCGGGCATGCTGTTCGTGGCCGCGGCCGGCAACGCCGGTTCGGACAACGACACCACGCCACACTACCCGTCGAGCTACGAGAACGCGAACGTGCTCTCGGTCGCCGCGACGGATGACAACGATGGCCTGGCCTCGTTCTCGAACTTCGGCGCGACCTCGGTCGACATGGGCGCCCCCGGCGTCGACATCCTTTCGACCACGCGTAACAACACGTACCAGTCGTTCAGCGGTACCTCGATGGCCACCCCGCACGTCGCCGGCGTGGCCGCGCTCGTGCTGTCGGCCAATGACACCCTCACGGTCGAGGAGCTCAAGGCAGCGCTGATGACGTCGGGTGACACGATCCCCGCGCTCGCGCAGACGGTCTCCGGTCGTCGCCTCAACGCGGCGAACGCGCTCGACGAGGCCGGCCCGCCGGTCCCGCGCTTCAACATGTCCGCGTCGCCGCCGTCCGTGGTGATCACGCAGGGCGAGTCGGCGAGCTACGGCCTCGACATCACGTCGGTCGCCGGCTTCACGGGCGACGTCGCGATCACCGTGACCTCGAACCCCGCCATCGACGCGACGATCACCGTCACGCCGCCCGTCGTCACCGCTCCGGGCTCGGCCACGGTCGCCGTCGCGACCACCACGGCCACCTCGACTGGCATCTACACGCTGACGATCACCGGCACGAGCGGCGCGCTCACCAAGAGCCGCACGGTCAGCCTGCGCGTCCGTGCCGAGGGTACGGTCGACGTTCCGTTCCCGTCGTCGGACACCCCGATCGCGATCCCGGACAACAACCCGACCGGCATCACGAGCACGATCAATGTCCAGCAGCCGATCCAGATCGAAGAGGTCCAGGTCCAGCTCGACATCACGCACACGTTCATCGGTGACCTCGTCGTGACGCTGACGTCGCCGACCGGCACCACCGTGACGCTGCACAACCGCACCGGCGGCGGCACCGACAACATCCACCAGCTCTACACGCTGCCGGTCGAGTTCATCGGCGAGTCGGCGCAGGGCGACTGGACGCTGAACGTGGCCGACCTCGCAGGCGTCGACGTCGGAACGCTCGACAGCTGGGTGCTCCACATCATCGGCGTCCCCGGCGCGGCGACCTTCGGCGTCGATGCGACCCCGGCGAGCCGCAGCATCGCGCAGGGCGCCTCGACCACGTACGACGTGGCCGTGAGCTCGTTCGGTGGCTTCACCGGCGACGTCGCGCTCACTGTCGAGTCGTCGCCGGCCCTGAACGGCACCGCGTCGTTCAACCCGGCGACCGTCACCGCGCCCGGCGCCTCCGTGCTCACGGTTGCCACCAACTGCGACACCGCGCCCGGCACGTACACGCTGACCATCACCGGTAGCTCGGGTGGCGTCACGGTGACTGACACGGTCACCCTGATCGTCACGCCGTTCGGCACGTCGGAGGGCACGTTCCCCTCGACCGACACGCCGATCTCGATCCCGGACAACAACCCGGCCGGCATCACGAGCAACCTCGTGGTCGCTGACTCGTTCCCGATCACCGCGCTGACCGCCGAGGTGAACATCACCCACACGTTCATCGGCGACCTCACGGTCACGCTGACCGGCCCGAACGGGACCGCGGTCGTGCTTCACAACCGCACGGGCGGTGGCACGGACAACCTCCACCAGACGTACCCGGTGACCGGGTTCGACGGCGTCAACGTGGCCGGCACGTGGCAGCTCACGGTGACGGACTCCGCGGGTGCCGACGTCGGCACGCTCGACAGCTGGACCCTGCGCGCGACCGGCGCGCCCAGCGACTTCCCGCCGAACGCCTCGTTCACGTACACGGGCACGGCCCTGACGTTCCAGTTCACCGACACCAGCAGCGACGGCGGCTGCAGCGGCGGTGCGGTGGTCGGCTGGGCGTGGGACTTCGGCGATGGCACGACCTCGACCGAGCAGAACCCGACGCACACCTACGCGGCCGCCGGCACCTACACGGTGACGCTGACCGTGACCGACGCCGGTGGCCTCACCGGTACGACGTCGCAGCAGGTGACCGCGACGCGGTCGAACCCGACACTGCAGCTGACCGGCGTGACGCGTAACCGGCCGAAGTTCGAGTTCGTGTTCGGCTTCGCGTGGAGCGGTGCGCAGACCGCCCTGGTCGACTTCTACCGCAACAACCTGTTGTTCGACATCCCGGACAACGACGGCGTGCAGAGCTACCGGTTCCGCAGCTACGAGACCGCGTACTCGTTCAAGCTGTGCGAGCAGCAGACGGACTTCTGCTCGAACGTGGTGAGCGTCGACTTCGGGCCGAACCCGATGACCGCGACGCAGGCCGCCGTCACCGTGGGTAACGCCACGACGATGGTGCCGATCATCGACGAGGAGTAGTCGTCGACTTCACTCGCCGGGTTCCCGGTGAGTCGCCGGTATCGCTCGCGCGGTACCGGCGTTTTGTTATTTCGGGCCTATCGGGCCGATGCCGCGAGACGCGCTTCTTCAGCGGCGATCGGCGTGCACGCGAACGACTCGAAGATCCGCTCGCGCACCCGGCGGGTGTTCAGCCCGGCGACCGCGATCACCACGTTGCGGCCGCCGCACGTGATATCCACCGCGGTCACGGCGCTCACGCCTTCGACGCCGCCGTCGAGTCGGCTCGCCTGCTGCCCGGCGATCGTGACCGAGCGGGGAGGGTCCCACTCGGGCGGGTCACCTCCCATCGCCTCGTCGAGCGCCTTGCCAAACGTGCTCCGCAGCTCGCCCGGCGCGAGGATCGGTCCGACGCTCCACTGGACCAGGACCCGGTTGCCGTCGCGGAGGCCGTCGAGCTCGCCCTCGTCGTAGCCAAGTTGCGCCGGCACCTTCACGTACGGTGGGAGCGCGACCGAGAACCCGGGCAGCGCCGCGGGCTCGAGCTCGACCGTCATCGGACGACACCCCGCGAGGAGTGCGATCGCGAGCAGCGGGCGCACGCTCATTTGACCAGCGGTAGCGGCGGGTCTTCGGGTCTGGCGCAGCGCAGCTTCGCCAGCCACGGCGTGGCGGCATCGCGATCGACGACATTCGCGGTCATCACCACACCGACCACGGTGCGGTCGTCGCACGTCCACCTGGTCACCGACGCGTGCGAGACCTCGCCCTCGGACTTGATCGTACCGCGCTCGATCTCCAGCAGCGCCGTCGGGTTCCCGAGGCTGGTGCTGCCGGTCTGCACGAACGTGCCACCGGCGACCAGCTGCGGGACGATCGCCTTGCCGTCGGTCGCCTGCTCGGTGGGCATCGACGCGAACATCGCGACCACCTTGTTATTGGTGATGGTCAGCGTCACCGGATCGTCGTCGACCCGTCGCCAGCCGGAGAGCGTGGCGGGATCGTCGATCCCGATCGGGACCGAGCCAGCGGTCGCCTTCGCCACCGCGACCAGCTCGGCCTCGTCGGCGGGGATCGGGGCGCAAGCGAACGTCTGGTACATGCGGTCGCGCATCTGCTCGAAGTCGCGCAGGCCGCTGAGTCCGAGCAGCACGCTGCGCGACCCGCAGGTGACGTCGGCGAAGCTGAAGCTGACATCGGCGAACCGGCCGTCGACGCGCGTCGCGAGCTGGCCGCCGATCTGGACGCTGCGCGCGGGGTCGAGCTCGATCGTGCGCTTGGTCGAGAACTGATCGACGATCGACTTCACGGTCGCCGGCATCCTGTCGACCCCATCGATCCCACCGAGCTGCCAGGACACCAGCACGACGCGGACCCCGAAGTTCGCCTGCAGCTGGCCCTCGCGGTAGGCGGCGGACGGATCCGACTGCAGGTAGGTCGGCAGCTCGACGCTGAAGCCTGGAAGTGCGACCCGGTGGTAGTCCACCCCGGTCCTGGAACCGCAGGACGCCAGCACGGGGACAAGGATCAGGGCGCGCAACACGCCCCAACCATAGCAGCGCCCCCGGTCAGGGCGCGAGGAGATGCTCGAGATGCGCGATCGCGAGCAGCGAGACCGCGACGCGCAACGCGCCGAGCACGAGGCCGATCGTGCCGAGCGTGATCGCGCCCGCAGACACGAGCCGGGTTGCACCGGGCGCGGCCCGTCGGCCGTAGCCGACCCAGCCGGTCCCGATCGCCGCGATCCCGAAGCCGATCGCGAACAGCGGGCCAGGTGTGGCCACGCTCGTCGCGACCACGGCGAGGAGGGCAAGCGCGAGCGCGAGCCGGTGCATCCCTCGACACTAGGGCAGCACCCGCGTCGGGCGAAGTTTTCGGCGCCAAACCGTGCTAAAGGCACGCCCATGTCCGACGATCTCCGTGCCGGCTTCTGCGCGATCGTCGGCCTTCCGAACGTCGGCAAATCGACCCTGTTGAACCGGATCCTCGGGCGCCACCTGGTGGCTGTCTCGGCCAAGCCACAGACCACGCGGGACCGGATCCTGGGCGTCCACACGATCCCGCTCACCGGCGACACGCGCGCCCAGATCGCCTACGTCGATACGCCGGGCGTCCAGCACGGCAGGGGGCCGCTCCGCCGCTACATGCGCGAGGCCGCGTTCGCCGCCGCCGCAGATGCCGATGTCGTGCTGCTCCTGGTCGACGCGACGGACCGTCGCGGCCGGATCCCCGAGCGACTCGCCGACGAGGACGCCCGCGGCCTGGAGGAGGCGTCACGAGCGCGCCCGCTGGTGATCGGGCTCAACAAGATCGATCGCGTGGCCAAGCCGGATCTCCTGCCGGTGATGGAGGCGTGGTCGGGCTTCGTGCCGGGCGTCGACGTCATTCCGCTCTCGGCCACCCACGGCGACAACGTCGACGTGCTCGAGCGTGCGATCGCGATGCAGCTGCCGACCGGCCCGGCGCTGTTCCCCGACGACATGATCACCGATCGATCGCCCCAGTTCATCGCGCAGGAGATCATCCGCGAGCAGCTCTATCACCAGCTCGGCAAGGAGCTGCCGTACGCATGCGCCGTCCAGGTCGAGTCGTGGAGCGAGAACAAAGGCGAGCTCACGATCGGCGCGCTGATCGTCGTCGAGCGCGACTCGCAGAAGCCGATCGTGGTCGGCCGCGCCGGCAGC
>JBBJLY010000477.1:0-3170 GCA_037720695.1 Kofleriaceae bacterium
TCGAGCTCGCCTGCGCCGTCATTTTGCTACGGCGTTTTTGAGATGCGTTCTAGTTGGTCGGGATCTTGCGGGCGAGCTCGAGCACCTCGAGATCGCGCGGCCACACGGCGCGCAGCAGATCGAGCAGGCCCTTCGCGCTCGCGGCGTCGCCGGCGGCGAGCGACTCGCGTGCACCCTCGAGCTGCGCCTGCTTGAGCTCGGGCGCGAGCAGCGACGTCTTGGTCGCCGCCTGCGCGCGCAGCATCTCGTCGCCGGTCAGGGTCGCCAGCCGCGCGAGCTGGGCCCAGAAGTAGCCGGCTTGCTCGTGGCCCGCCGCTTCGGCGGTCTCGGCAGCCATCCGGATCTCGTCGGTCGCGTTGCCGAGGTCGCCCACCCGTTCGGAGATCCCGGCGAGGTCGAGCCACGCCCACGCGAACGCGGGATCGTCGGAGACCACCTGCTCGAGCTCGTTGCGCGCGTCGTCCTGCGCACCCTGATCGAGCATCGCGAGCGCGAGCCGCCACCGCGGCGCGGGCGCCGCCACGTCACGCTTGAGGTGCGCGCGGAGCTGGCGCTCGCGCACCTTCGGCGTGATCTCGCCGTCCTCGTCGAACACGTCGTCGGCGAATTCGCCATCGGTGTCGTAGAGCAGGGCGGTCGCGTCGTGGATCCCCGCGAGCCAGCGATCGAGGCGCGTGCCCTCGCAGATGTCGCTGTCGAGCGACGCATCGGTGCGCCACACCCGGCCGCGATGATCGATCAGGATCGGATCGTCGTCGCAGGTGCCGAACCGCCAGCGCCCGGGGACCGGCATCGTGACCTGGTTCGACGGCACGAGCTCGACGGTGTCGAAGAACATGCGCATCCCAACGCAGTGCGCGTAGAGATCGATCAGCGGTGCCGGCAGCCCGTTCGGCAGCGCGCTCGCCGCGGGCTCGACATCATGCAGGCCCGCGGGCGCCTCGTCGAGCTCGAGGAACAGCCGCTCGAGCCCGTTTCCGGGTTCGTCCTCGCGACGCTTTCTTGGCATCGATCCGCCGCCTATCGAGAGAGTGGCATGGCGCCGACCGCGACGATCGATTCGCCGTTGGCGTCGACGCCGCGGAACACGGCCACGACCCGCGTGCCGCTGGTGGGCGCCGCGACGCGGATCAGCTCGGGTGCGCCGGCGGCCACCGCCTGCGAGATCAGCTTGGTCCGCACGCCGCGATCGTCCTCGGCCAGCACGTCGATCGTGCCGGCGCCGAGCCCGGTCGCCGACACCGTCACGGCGTCGGTGATCTGAACTGCGAGCTCGCCGCGCAGCAGGAAGTCGAGCAACCCGGCCTCGAACGCGGCGACCTCCGGGAGGATCACGGCGATCTGCTCGAGCACGCACTCGTCATCGAGCGAGAACTCGAGGATGTCGTGCTCGACGCGGTAGCGCGCGAGGCACACGTTCTTCGCGTCGCGCAGCGTGGTCTCCTCGCGGCTCGCGCTCACGAGGTTCAACCGCGCCGGGACGACTGGCAACGGCCGCACCAGGCGTGGACGCATGTCGCGCACCACGCGGCTCGATTCCGGCAGCGTGTTCGGCGAGAAGTACGTGCGCTCGATCTGATCGGCGAGCCCGTTGCCGCTGGCGGTCGTGAAGTAATCCCGCAGCCGCGCCCGCGTGATCACGCGCGATGGGCCGGGGACGCCGAGCCGGCCGTACGCCAGCGCCGCGACGCGTTCGAATCGCGAGCCGAGGTCGTCGGGCCCGCCACCGAGCGGCTGAAAGTGCGCCGCGGTGTCGCCGCGTACGCGTGAAGGCGCACCGAGATCGCCGAGCGTGTACAGGATCGCGCCGGCCGCGACGAGCGTCGCCGCCATGTGTCGCGAGCGCTCGCCCGGGGTCGCCGCGCTGACTGCCTTCACGTACTGGCTGTGGAACGACTCGACGTTGAACGGGTTACTGCGGTCGAGCACCCAGTCGGGAGCCGCGACGCCGCGGTCGGGCAGCGCGGAGCGACCGAACGCCTCGCGGACCTTGTCCGACAGCCCCGCCAGCACGTTGCGGTCCGGCGCGGACCAGCCGCGGCGGGTGCGCGGATCGTAGAAGTGGTTGGCCCCGTACGCACCGGGCACGTCCGCCAGACCAGCGCCCGCCGCAAGCCAGCCGAGCGCGGTCTGGCGACCGCGACTGTCGGGCACCGCGCCGTGGGTCGGCGACAGCAGACGCACCGCCTCGGTCAGCGCGGGCGCGTCCTTGGGCGGGATCGTGAGCGGCTCGAACAGCCCGCCGTTGAAGCCAAGGGTGACGAGGCGCTTGTGCAAGCGCGACGCGAGCGCGGCCTGCTCGGCGAGCCCGGCGTGGGTGGTCTCGGGCTCCCACGCGAGCGCGGGCGGCGCGAGCGCGATCGTCACGAGCGCGGCGGCGATGGTCTTCTTCACTTGTTCGTGTCTCCGGCCGGAAGCAGCGCCTTGACGCGATCGTAGGTCACCTTCGCGAGCGCGGTGGTGTCCTCGATCGTCGTGCACTGGTTGATGCCGCAGTTGATCATGACGACGACCCCGCGCTGCGAGTCGAGAAAGCCGACCGCGCGAATCTTGTCCTCGGTCGACAGGAACGAGCGCGTCGCGACATCGTCCTTCTCGACGATGCCGGGGAGCTGACCCAGCAGCTCCTCGTACTGGTTCTGCGCCTTCTCGCCGTCGAGTCGCCACAGCCGGATCGCGACATCCCATTCCTCGGGACGGCCGAGCGCCTTGAAGTGCTGCGACGAGTAGGTCGCGGTGTCCGGCTCGTCGGAGAGCGGGCCGGTCTCGAACCCGCCGTCGTAGCGGGTGCGGGCCTTGATATCGAGATCGGTCAGCAGCTGCGCCGCGACCACGTACGTGCCTTCGCCGCGCCCCGGCCGGATGTCACCTTCGCCCGGCTTCTTGCCGTCGAGCTCGGCGCTGGCATCCGCGAGCTCCCACTGCGTCAGCGCGGCGACCGCGGTGCCGCTGCCGACGAACCGCAGGTGCCGTGCGTGCGATAGATCGGTGCGCCAGCGCTCGAGCAGCACCTGGTTCGCGTGCTGCGCGAAGTCCATGCGGAGCCCGAGATCGTCGAACCGGCGATCGCTGCGGTACGCGATGTAGCCGCGCTTGTAGACGAGGAGTGTGAACTCGGTGACGCGCGCGCCCCTGGGCAGATCGCCGAGGACCGGGATCCGATACGCGCC
>JBBJLY010000478.1:0-3164 GCA_037720695.1 Kofleriaceae bacterium
GCCCGTCAGGCAAGAACCCGCCGACGCTGGCCGACCGCCGGCCCGGCAGGTAGCGCCGGTCACGCCGCATGACCTCGCCTTGGACCAGGAGGCCGTCGTGCCGCCACACGACATCCGCGGCGTAGGCAACCTCGTCGTAGCTCGAGGGGACGTCGACGACCGACTTCGCGACACCGCTCGCGCGGCCGGCATAGGCCGACACGCCGAGGTCGAGCGCGATCTTTGCGAGGCCGAGCTCGAGCCGGCCGCCGAACGCGAGCTTGCCGTCCGGGTCACCAAGCGCCTCCACCGAGGACCGGCCGTTCGAGACCGTCGCGTGGTAGCCGATCCGGTAGTCGCGGAGGTAGTGGGTGCCGAACGCGTGGACGCCGGTCTGATGCTCGGGGATGAATTGTTCGCCGATAATGTAGGGCCGCATCGGGGAGATGATCGCTGGCGAGCCGTGGTCGATGTTCCACAGTCCGTACGGCGAGAGCCAGTGGCCGGCGCGGAGCGTGAGCTTGGGGTGAACGTCGTACTCGAGGTACGAGCGCTCGATCCGGATCCCACCCCACTCGATGGTGCGATAGAGATTCGTCGAGTCCGTCGCGCTAGTGTCAGTTATGGTGCCGTCGGCCTTCATGCTGCCGTTCGGCGCGAACAGGAAGCGGATCTCCGCGAGCGCCCGCCACTTCCGGCTCAGGTTCTTCGCGACATAGATGTTGAGGTTGCCCGACGCGAACCCACGCGAGTCCTTCGCGATTGGTGAGTCGCGCAGCCAGGCCGCCGTGTAAGTGAAGTCCGCGAACCCGTAGACGTTCAATTTATCGTCGAACGCCGCGTTCGGGTCGAGGCCAAGCGAGGACAGGTCAAACTCGGCAGCAGGCGTCTCCGTGGCCACCGGGTCGGCGAGTGGTGAGGCCGGCTGAGACGCGGTGGGCGTGAGGGGCGCGGGTGCTGGCTCGGGGGTCGCGGACGAAGGGGCTTGTGCCGAGGCCACGCGAACGAGGCCCAGCGTCATCGCAACGAGCAGCGAGAGGTGTGGTCTGTGCATGAGAGTTCCTAGAACGTGCGAGAGCTCGACGACGGGTGGGGAAAGGTCATGGGCGGCCGGGAGGAGCGCGCGGAGCGATGGGCGTTCGAGATCGTCGCGGCGAGCGCATCCACCGTCGTGGTCGAGTGGTGGCGGGCGATCGCGTCGATGATCGGCAGCGCGATTCCCCAGCGCGCCATCAGGTTCGCGCCGATCGCGGCGTGCGTCGTGCCCAGCAACGCTTGTTCGGCGACATGGGCACGCACGCCGGTGTCGCGCGCGGTCCGCGCGATCGAGGCGTGCTCGGCTGGCAGGTATCGCGCGAGCAGGAGCTTGCCGATATCGTGTACGAGGCCCGCGGCGAACGCGTCGCTTGCCTGGCCACGATCCGACGAGGTCGCGGCGAGGCGCGCGACATCGATCCCGTGGTGCCGGGTGCCGAGCGGTGAGATGTCGGCAACCGAGCCGATCGTCGTCCACGCATGCGCTGCAAGGACGAGGGGGCCGATCAGCTCGGGACCGAGGTGGGTGATCGCCTGTTCGGCATTCTCGATCGGGTGATCGAAGCCGAGCTGCGGGGTGCACAGCTCGAGGAGTCGAGCACAGGTGTCGGGGGCGTTCGCGAGGGTCGCGGCGATGTCGGCGATCGGGATCTCGGGATACGCGAGCGTCAAGGCGATGTCGAAGTAGAGGCGCGGCGGACCCGGGAGCTCGGGGATCTGCGCCATCACCGCGCACGTCGCCGGGTCACTCAGCACGTCGTGCAGCTCGCAAGCGCGCTCGATCGCACTCGAGATGACCGCCGAAGGGCACGGCTTGCTCAGCAGCTGGTGCGCGACCGCAAAGATCCTCGCGATCGCTCCGTGCTCGGCGTAGCCCGTCAGGATGATCCGCGCGGTCTGCGGATACCGCGAGCGGACCGTCTCGAACAGCTCGACGCCATCCATCTGCGGCATCCGCATATCGGAGACGACGACGTCGAAGCGCTTGGTCTCGAGCTCGAGTAGCGCGGCTTGTCCGCTGTCGGCGAACGCCATGTCCCAGCACGCGCGATGGCGACGTAGGCCATTGCGCAGGCCGCTGAGGATCCGTGGATCGTCATCGACGAACAGGATGTGGCGAAGCCGGTCGGTCATGGCCGGGTACAGATCGCCGGGAGGCCGGGCTGAAACACCGAGAGGTCGAAGCAGGACCACTGCGCCGGGCACACCGTCGGGTCTTCCAGGCAGCCAACTCCCGTGCAGTAGCCGGTCGGCGCCGGCGGCTGAATTGCGCAGAACCCGGCAGGCGCTGCACAATTTGCGTTGACGGTGCACTCGTCACCGAAGTGCGCGAACCGGGGATCCGCATCAGCCGTCGGGGCGGGGGCGTCGGGTGCGAAACACAGCCCATTCGAGTACGTCTGGTCCTCGTCGCACAGCGTGCTGGGGTCACAGCCCGCGCACACCGCGAGGCCGACGAGCACGCCAGCGAGCCGCCAGGCGCGCAAGTGCCCTTCGGATGCGAGGAACTCGGTCGTTCCGGCGGAAGCTGCGCGGCGGTTCGGAGACATGTTTTCCGTATCGGCCGCTCGCCAGAATGATCTGGGTGCGATGGGGTAGCCGACGTTGCCATCCGCCGGCGCCGTCGATAACAGCCCGGCTAGGGCGCTGGAGCTCGCTCGGCGATGAACCATCGCGGCGCCGGACGTGCCGCGCGATCAGCTTACCGCGGGCCTCGACGGCCTGGATCGCCTCGACATCCGGCGACCGCGGCATGGATCGCGAAGCCCTTCTGGGGCCACGGATCGCTCGCCGTGAACTGTGTGATCAACAAGCGCGACGCGGAGGATCGTGCGCGGCCAGTTGAGCGAGAACGTGCGTTTCGAGGAGCGGGTGCTCAGCGCGTCACGATCGAGTAGCGAGGGTCGGTGTGCGCGAGGCCATCGACCTTCACCGGACGAACGTCGGAGGTCAGCTGGTCGACGCGGACGTAGCTGATCGCGCCCGGGAACTTCGCGACCACCTTCACGAGGTGGATAGCGGGGATCGCCCGGGGTGCGGTGCCCTGACCTCGGACCTTGCGGTCGACCCAGAACCGACCGGTCTGGTCGGGCGACATGCCGAGCACGGTGAGATCGAAGCCGGCGCGCTCGTTGCTGTTGGGCTCGGCG
>JBBJLY010000241.1:0-13135 GCA_037720695.1 Kofleriaceae bacterium
GGTGCGCGACGGCATGGCGGCCACGCCCGGCGTCGGGCTGCTTGGCATCGGGCTCGCCTACGTGTTCTACGGCGGCCGGCGCGGCGCGTCGGAGACTGTCGAGAAGCTGGTCGAAGGTCCGCTCCAGCCGCTCTACCAGGCGTCGAAGCACAAGCTGTGGGTCGACGAGATCTACGACCGCGTGTTCGTGCGCCCGTTCAAGTGGCTGGCGAGTGGCCTGTACGAGATCGCGGATCGCTTCGTGATCGACACGATCGCGGTCAACGGCGCCGCGGTCGTCATCAAACTGTTCTCGCGGATCTCGCGCTGGTTCCAGAACGGACAGGTCCAGCGCTATCTCGCGGGGCTGGTCGTCGGCGCCGCCGCGGTGTTCTTCATCACCGACTGCAAGCACGAGCCGGCGTTTACGATCCAGTGGGTCGGCGATAGCGAGCTGCTGCTGCGCGCCAATCCGGGCGCCGGCATCGTCGGCACGACGTCGAAGGTCGGCTGGGAGATCAACGGCTCCAACGTCCAGGCCAAGGACTGGAAGCCCGATCGCGAAGGCCTCGAGACCCGGGTGCTGCCCGGTGATGTCATCGGCGGCACGGTCACGATGGTGATCGAGGACGGCGTCACGCGCAAACGCCAGGTCATCTCGCGCCCGATCCCCGTGGTCGACACACCCCCGTCGACCCAGACGACCGTCCCGGTTGCGGTCACGCCCGTTCAGGAGGGCCAGTAGTCATGCCCGGCTCGTTCATCCTGCCGTTGATCCTCGGTCTGCCGATCCTCGGCGCCATCTTCGTGATGTGCACGCCGAAGTCGGAGTCGACCCTGCATCGCGGGATCGGCCTGTTCTTCACCGCGCTGACGTTCATCGTGTCGCTGTTCGCGCTGCGCTACTTCAACCCGCGCGCGGACGGCTATCAGCTCGTGTTCGACGTCGAGTGGATCCCCGGCCTCGGGGCGCACTTCAAGACCGGCGTCGACGGCATCTCGCTGTTCCTCGTCATCCTGACCACGTTCCTGATGCCGCTGACGCTGCTCGGCACGGCAAAGTCGATCGAGAAGCACACGCGCGAGTTCATCGCCGCGATGCTCGTGCTCGAGGCCGGCATGCTCGGCGCGTTCGTCGCGATCGACCTGTTCCTGTTCTACGTCGCCTGGGAGGTGATGCTGATCCCGATGTACCTGCTGATCGGGATCTGGGGCGGCCAGCGCCGGCTCTACGCGTCGATCAAGTTCGTCATCTACACGATGGTCGGCTCGCTGCTGATGCTGGTCGCGATCTTCTACGTCTACGTCACGGCCGGCGAGGTGCTCGGCACGTACACCACGGACCTCGAGCAGATCGCCCAGGTGATGTTCCCGCACGGCGCGCAGGTGTGGTGCTTCGCCGCGTTTGCGATCGCGTTTGCGATCAAGGTCCCACTGTTCCCGCTGCATACCTGGTTGCCCGACGCGCACGTCGAGGCGCCCACCGCGGGCTCCGTGATCCTGGCCGGCGTGCTGCTGAAGTTCGGCATCTATGGCTTCCTGCGGTTCGCGATGCCGCTGTTCCCGCACGGCGCGGCGGTGTGGGCGCCTGCGATCGCGATCCTCGCGGTGATCGGCATCATCTACGGCGCGTTCGTCGCGTTCGCGCAGGACGACGTCAAGAAGCTGGTCGCGTACTCCTCGGTCTCGCACCTCGGGTTTTGCGCGCTCGGCATCTTCGCGCTGACCTCGTACGGCGTCACCGGATCGATCTACGCGATGCTGTCGCACGGTCTCACCACGGGCGGTCTGTTCCTCGGGATCGGCGTGCTCTACGAGCGCCGCCATACCCGCCGGCTCGCCGAGTACGGCGGCATCTGGAAGCAGATGCCGGTGTTCGCGGGCCTCTATCTGATCATCGTGATGGGCTCGGCTGGGTTGCCGGCGCTGTCGGGCTTCGTCGGCGAGTTCCTGACGCTGCTCGGGACGTTCACCGCGAATCCCGCGGTCGACTTCCCGGTCAACTATCCAAACTTCATCCCCAAGCCGTGGCTGCTCGGCGCGCTCGCCACCACCGGCGTCATCCTCGGCGCGATCTACTTGCTGTGGATGTTCCAGAAGGTGTTCTTCGGCCCGCTCGACAAGGCCAAGAACGGCAAGCTGAAGGATCTGTCCGGCCGCGAGCTCTGCGTGTTCATCCCGCTCGCGATCGGTATCATCCTCATGGGCGTGTTCCCGCGGCCGTTCCTCGCGGTCATGGAGCCGTCCGTGCGGAAGATGCTGCGCGAGTTCAAGATGCATGCGGATTCGGCCGACTGCGGCGCGCGTCGTTACAACGCCGCCTGTCCCGATCCCAACGCACCCCCGCCCGCGACGCCGTCCGACGTCACGCCTCCCGACCAGGCCGGCAGTGCTGCGCCTGATCCCGGCAGTGCCGTGCCGCCACCCGAGACCGGCAGTGCAGCGGGCAGCGCGGGCTCGGATGGCAGCGCCGCTGGCAGTGCCGTGCCGGTGCCTGCGGGCAGTGCCGCCCAACCCCCTGTCGCTGGCGGAGGTGCCTCGTGACTCCTGCCACGCCCATCAGCTTCGATCCCTCGCACCTCGGCTACCTCACGCCGTACCTGATCCTCGTCATCGTCGGGATGTTGCTCGTCCTGGCGGAGGCGTTCTTCAAGGGCAAGGACCGCACCACGCTCGCGACCCTCGCGGTCGCTGGTGCCCTGGCCTCCCTGATCGCGTCGATCGTGCTGTATCGCCAGCTCGAGCCCGGTACGCGCATCCCGCTGCTGTCCGGCATGCTGCTGGCCGACCGCACCGGCTACGTGCTGTCGGGACTGTTCGCGTTCACGACCATGCTGACGGCCCTGATGTCGCCCGCGCACCAGCGCGAGCACGGCTGGGAGATCGGCGAGTACTACGGGATCATGCTGCTGTCGGCGTCGGGCATGGTGATGCTCGCGCACGCGGGCAACATGGTCACGGTGTTCCTCGGCATCGAGACCATGTCGATCGGCGTCTACATCATGACGGCGATGCGACGGCGATCGCGACGCGGCAACGAGGCCGCGATGAAGTACTTCCTGATCGGCGCGTTCGCGACCGGCTTCCTGATGTACGGCATGGCGCTGCTCTACGGCGCCGCCGGTACGTCCAACTTGACCGAGATGTCGACCGCGCTCGCAAAGACCACCAACCCCGGTCTCGTGATCGCGGGTGCGTTCCTGCTGGTCGTCGCGTTCGGCTTCAAGGTCGCGGCGGTGCCGTTCCACATGTGGGCGCCCGACGCGTACGAGGGCGCTCCGACGCCGGTGACCGCGTTCATGGCAGCGGCGGTCAAGGCCGCCGCAGTCGCGGCGATGATCCGGATGTTCGGTATCGCGCTCGGTGGCGACGTCGTGCCGTTCGGCACGCTCGGCTGGGCGAGCCCGGTCGTCGTGATCGCCGCGATCACGATCACGATCGGCAACATCTCGGCGGTGCGCCAGGAAAACATCAAGCGCGTGCTCGCGTACTCGTCGATCTCGCACGCGGGCGTGTTGCTCGTCGGCGTGGCGGCGCTCGGGCTCGGGTCTCCGACCGCGAACAGCGGCCTGGTCTATTACCTGCTCGCGTACAGCGTCACCACGATGGGCGTGTTCGCCGTGGTGGCGTACATCGGGTCGCGCGATCGCGAGCGCCTGCTGGTCGATGACTGGGCCGGCTTCGGCGCCCGCCACCCCGCGGCCGCGCTCGCGATGACGATCTGTCTGCTCTCGCTCGGCGGGATGCCGCCCACCAACGGCTTCTTCGCGAAGTTCTATCTGTTCAAGTCGGCGATGGAGGTCGGTGACGGCCAGCTGCTGTGGCTCGTCATCGTCGGTGTCGTCAACTCGGCGATCAGCATCTACTACTACCTGCGGATCGTGACCCAGATGTACTTCCGAGATGCCACCCAGCCGTTCGTGACGACTCGCTCGGCGGGGCTCGTGTTCGTGATGGCGCTGTGCCCGATCATCATCCTCGAGATGGGCATCCTGCCCGGCTTCTGGCTGCGCCTGGTCGGGTAGTCCCGTGACCGAGCGCGCTCCGCAAGCTCGCGCAAGTCGCGGGGATCGACGCGGACTTCACCAGCTGGGCGGGCAAGCCGAGCGGATCGTCCGACGAGGCGTTGGTCCTGGCACTGCGTGCGCTCGCGCGTGACCTCGGCATCGCGTTCGAGCACGGCGACGGCTCCGACGCCGCGCGCGACCAGCTCGAGCGCGCGCGCTGGACCGAGCTCGTGCCGCCGGTCGTGATCGGCTGGGACGGCGCGCTCGTCATCCCGTTCGCCGTGCCGGCCGAGTCGGATGGTCCGTTCGAGCTCGCGATCACGACCGAGAGCGGGCGAACGCTCCACATCACCGGCAAGTTGCTCGAGCTGCCGGCGGACGCGCATGCGTGGCCGGACGGCGTCGCGCACTGCATCCGCCGCGCGACCGTGCGGCTCGACGGGGAGCTCGGCTATCACCGCGTCGAGTGGCAGGTCGGCGGCGCCACCGGCGAAGCGCTCGGCATCGCGGCGCCGACGCGTGCGTGGGGCGGTCCCGGTGAAGGCTCGCGCCGGTGGGGCGTGTTCGCGCCGGTCTACGGGCTCGCGAGCCAGGACAGCGGCGAATGCGGCGACCTCGGTACGCTGCGCCGGCTGTTCGATCAGGTGCAGCAGCGCGGCGGAAGCTACGTCGCGACGCTGCCGATCCTCGCGGCCACGCTCGACGAGCCGTGCCTGTTCTCGCCGTACTCGCCGGTGAGCCGGCTGTTCTGGAACGAGCTGTACCTCGACCTCGGTGCGATCGCGCGTGACGTCGGGGCCGAGCCGCCGCGCGCGCCGGCGATCGCGAGCGGGACCTGGCTCGACTACCGCGCGCAGTATCACTGGCGGCGCAGCTGGCTCGATCCGATCGCGACCGGGCTGCTCACCCACCCGACGCACGGTCCGGCGATCGACAGCTGGGCTCGCGCGACCGGTGCCTACGACTACGCCACGTTCCGCGCGATCGGCGAGCAGCACCGCACCGGTTGGTCGAGCTGGCCGGCGATGTGGCGTGATGCGGCACCGTTCGTCGCGTCGCACATGGACGCGGTCGCACTCGGTGCCGACAGCGCGCGCGTCGCGACGCACGTGGTCGCCCAGTGGGCGATGCAGCGTCAGCTCGCGGCGCTTGCCGAACATCCGGTTGACCTCTACCTCGACCTGCCGGTCGGCGTGTCGTGCGACGCGTACGAGGTGTGGCGTGATCGGCACCTGTTCCTGACCGAGCTGTCCGCCGGTGCGCCACCAGATGCGCTGTTCCTCGGCGGACAGAACTGGGGTCTCCCGCCGCTGTCACCGATCGCGATGCGCCGAGATCGCTACCGCTACCTGATCCGCTCGATCCGTCACCACATGGCGGTCAGCGGGATGCTGCGCATCGATCACGTGATGGGGCTGTTCCGGCTGTACTGCGTGCCCGCCGGCCGGCCTGCCACCGACGGCGTCTACCTGCGCTATCAAGCCGACGAGATCCTCGCGATCTTGACGCTCGAGTCGTCCCGCGCGAAGTGCGCCCTGGTCGGCGAGGACCTCGGCACGGTGCCCGAGCAGGTGCGTCCGGCGATGGCGCGCCATGGCCTGTTCCGGCTGCACGTCGGCCAGTGGTTCCTGCCAGCCAAGGTCGGCGACGTGCCGGAGCCGTCGCCGCGCGAATCCGTCGCGAGCCTCAACACGCACGACACACCGACGTTCGCCGGCTGGTGGCGCGGCTCCGACATCGACGACCGCCGGGACCTCGGCCTCATCACGGAGGCCCAGGAGATGGAAGAACGCCTGGAACGCGATGCATCCCGCCGGGCCTTGCTGGCGCATGCCGGGGCGCGACTCGAGGTCGGCGACCCGTTGACCGAGGTCGAGCGGGCGATGGTCAGCGCCACGACCGACCTCGCGATCGGTCCTGCGGAGGTCATGCTGGTCGCGCTCGACGATCTCGCACTCGAGCCGGTGCCACACAACGTCCCCGGCACGGTCGACCAACGCCCCAACTGGCGGCGCCGCGTGCCCGCGTGGGCCGACGCGCTCGACGAAGCGCACGCTTCACCACCTGCAGCCGCATGTATCTCGGCGGTGGTTGCTGCGCGCAAGCCGGGCTGACCGGCGGGCACCACCGGAAGCGCCCGGGCTGCTACCCTGGACGCTGCGCATGAAGTGGTTCCTCGTGCTCCCTGTCGCCGTGCTCGGGTCGGCGTGCCAGCTCGCGTTCTCGCTCGACGACAAGGACCCGGCCTGTCCCGCGCTCGCGATCGACGAGCACGACGAGGACGGAGATGGATGCGGCGACTCGGTCGACAACTGCAAGGGCACCAGCAACCCGGCCCAGCTCGACGGTGACGGCGACCAGGTCGGCGATGACTGCGATCCGCAACCGGCGCTCGATGGCAACGGCGAGATCTTGTTCGAGCCGTTCGCCACGATGTCGAGCCGATGGACCCGCATCCGTGACTGGTCGGTACGCGACGACGCGATGTACGCGGACGAACCGGTCACCACGCAGCCTTATCCGGCCGTGGTCTACAACGACCTCCAGGTGTTGCCGTTCGAGGTCCAGCTCCGCGTCGTGCTCGACGAGGTCGACCTCCTCAAGCCGGCCTCGTTCTCCGTGCTCGGAAACCGCGATGCCATACCCGGCGACACCATCCAGTGCACCCACGATCGGATCGATAACGGGCTGGGCTACTCCAACCGGCTGATCGCGAGCGGGACCGGGGGAGCTTCCGAGGAGCGCAGGCTCGGGGACGGCTTCCCGTTCCTCGCAACCCGGACCTACAGCGTGCGCGCCCAGTTCCGGTCCCGCCTCATCAGCTGCACGATCACCAACGCGGCGGGAGAGCTCGTCAAGGTCGAGCACGACTCGGTGCTGAATCCGAGCGGCAAGCTGGGCTTCGATCTCGGCTACACGAAGCTCCACGTCGAGCATGTCGCCGTCTACTCCGTCGTCGAGTAAACCGATTCAGAGCTCGCGCTCGTCGTGCTCGTGCGGGGACCCGGGATCCTCGCCGCCGACGATGGTGTGGTCGTGCCGATCTGCGATCCGTGATCAACGAGGCGTGAGCACGACGCTGCCGTGGCCGTGCGTCGTGCGGATCGTGATCGCCGGCGTGCCGAGCGCGAACGATCCGCCGCCGCCGGCCATCGACGATCCGGCGGCGCTGTCGCGTGCCGCGCCACCGGAGTACCCACCGCCACCGGCGCCCGCATCGCGGCCGCCGCCACCGCCGCCGCCGAACCCGCCGATCGAGGTCGTGCCGCACATCTCGCTCGAGTCGCGAAGGCCGCCGTCGGTGCCGTTCGAATACGAGAAGCCGCCCTTCGCGAGCTCACCGGCCCCGCCGGCGCTCAGGATGCCGCCGCCGCCACCACCACCACCGGCCGTGACGACACCCGAACCGCCCGAGCCGCCCGAACCACCGGTCACGGTCGATGACCGTCCGCTGGTCGTCGTGCTGGCGTCGCCGCCATCCATCATCACCGTCGTGTACCCGCTCGCGCCGCCGCCGCCGCCGGCGACCGCGACCGGTGCAGTCGCCGTCCGCATCACGAAGCTGCCGCCGCCCCCGCTGGCACCGCAGCCGTCCATGCCGACCACCTGATCGACTGGCTTCTCGCCGACGATCACCGTCAGCGTCTCGCCGGGGGTCACGGTGACGATCGTATCGACCATCGCGCCAAAGCCGCCGACGAACGTGCCGGTGTCACCGCCACTCGCGCCGTTGATCACGAGGCGGAGCTCGGTGATGCCGGTCGGCACGACGTAGCTCTCGGCCTCGCCCGTGAAGTCGAACCGGGTCGAGCCCGGCGGATCGGCGTCGGTCGGTTCCGCGTCGGGTAACGGGTTGTCTCCGCACTCGCCGTTCGCACCAGAGATCCGGCACAACCCTTCCGCGTTGCACGTCAGGCCGTCAGGACAGCCCGACGTCGCGTTGCACGCCACGGCGCAGTCACGGAACTCGCCATTGTTGCAGCCGCCGAGTCCGATAACGAGTACGACAACCAACGCGAGGAGCTTGTGGAGGTGCATGGGCATGGCGATCGAGGCCGGAGAATCGTCGACGAGGTGGGCGAGGGCCAGCGCCTCCCTCTCTGGTGTCCTGACGAGGTGAGAGCCCGGACTAGCGGCCCGCAGCCGGCGGTCGGTAACGAACGTATGCATGGCAACAGTCGAGTCGCTGATGCCGCGCGCCATTCGGTGTCGCACGCCTGCGCTGTAACTTCGCGGTGACAGCGAGCCGATAGTTCCGGCCGGTCGCGCAAACCGGAACCCCGTGTGACCAATGCTACCGTCGCCGGGGTGTACCGCTGGATCGCCGTGGTCGCGCTCGGGCTCGCGCCCGCGACTGCGCGCGCCGGGCAGGCGACCTGCAGCAATCCCGGGCTGCCCGTCGGTGCCGCGGCATCGAGCGAGCTGATGCCGGGGCGGCTGACCGTGAACCTCACCTCCGGACTGCTGCCGATCGCGAGCGAGGAGGTGCTCGCCGAGGCCACCGGGCCCGTGCTGTACGACACCACGCTGCTGCTCGTCGAGACCCGGCTCGCTGCCGAGTACGCGATGTCACCTTGGCTCGCCTTCACGGTCGCGGCGCCGTACCGCGTGGTCGACGTCGCGGTCACCCACCGCGACCCCAGCTCCGGGAATCCGCTGCCGCCGCCAACGACGATCCACGCGCGCACCGAGACCATTCACGGTCTCGGGGATCTCTCGCTCGGTGCCCACGTCGTCCGCGACCTCGGCTCGGCTCGATGCCGCCAGCGGGCTTCGACGATTGTCGTTCGGCTCGATGCCCCGCCAGCGGTGGCGCTCCAGCCCCCGGCGTGCGCGTTTTGCAGGGCGTCAACGATGAGCGGCTCATGCTGCGACCGCGACCGCGAGTCCGATCGCGGGCCAGAGCTGCGCGCGCAGGTACCGCATTGTCCGCGGGTCGGACAAACGCGACATCGATGTCAGGCCTCGAAGGCAACGCCTCGACCCACCTCGACGCGGCTCCGGCCAGTTACGCGATCGAGCTGTCCGGAATTCGGACAGGATGCGCGGTTTGCGCATTAATTCAGTCGCACTCGCTCTTCACTCGATTTCCATCCGGCGTGCAGTCGCCGACTTGCCTAACGCAGCTTGACCGAGCGCACGACGTTGTTCCCGGTGTCCGAGATGTAGAGGACGCCGCCGACCAGGTCGATCCCGTAGGGCCGCTTCAGCGTCGCGAGCTCCGCCGGTGCGCCATCGCCGTCGTAGCCTTGTTCGCCACAGCGGCCCGCGGCCGTGCGGATCGTGCCGCCCGGATCGATCGCGCGGATGCAGTGGTTGTAGACATCGCTGACAAACAGCGTGCCGTCGTCGTCGAACGCGAGGTCGACCGGGTTGTTGAACCTGGCCGCGAGGGCAGGGCCACCGTCGCCGGCGTAGCCGGCCTGGGGCACGCCCGCGAGCGGCGCGGTGCCGGCGAACCGCGTCACGGTGCCAGAGGGATCGATCTTGCGGATCAGCGCGTTCGCGGTGTCGGCGAAGTACAGGTTGCCCGCGCGGTCGAACACGATGCGCCCGGCGGGGTCCGCGGACTGGCCGAACGGTTGCGCCATCCGCATCGCCAGCGCGGGGCCATCGTCGCCGCCGTAGGAGGGCGTGCACGGCGCGGCACAGGTCGCGATCGGGCCGCAGGTGAACTTGCCCGACGGTGCAGGGCAGGGCGTCGGCTCGACCCCGACGGCGCATGGGCCACCGCCGGTCGGTGGCAGCGCGTCGACGACACAGCGGCCGGCGAGCCGGTGGATCGTGCCGGTCGCGTCGACCCGGCGCAGCACCTGGTTCGCCTGGTCCATGATGATGAGGTCGCCGTTGGGTGCGTATGCGAGGCTGGCTGGGAGATCGAGCGATGCGGTCAGGGCGGGGCCTTCGTCGCCGAAGTACGCGCGCCGGCCATCGCCGCACGAGTCCGTGATCTCGCCGGTCGCGAGATCGATCTCGCGCAGCTTGCTGTTGTGCCAAGCGGCGATCACGATGCGGTTGCGCGCCTCGTCGAGCACGAAGCCGGTCGGGTGGTTGAGATCCGAGCTCGCCGGATCATCGAGCGTGCCGCCGAGCTCCCCGCGGCCGGCGACGTGGCGCAACGTGCCGTCGGCTTCCCGCTTGCGGACGCGATGGTTGTTCCAGTCGAGGATGAACAGCTCGTCGCCGATCATCATCGTGTCCTGCGGCAACGACATCCGGGCGGCGCGCGCGGGGCCATCGTCGCCGGAGTAGCCGAACGTGCCGTCGCCGACGATCGTGCAGATGTCGCCGACGACCGTCGGATCGCACGCCGGCGGATCGTCACCACCGCAGGCAGCGAGCAAGCAGATCGAGACAACGAGTCGAGTCATCGCGCCACCTTCAGGATCCGGCTGTTGATCGTGTCGCAGATGAACAGGTTGCCGTCGCGATCGAACTCGATCCCGAACGGGCGCGCGAGCTTGGTCTCGGTCGGCAGCTGGCCGTCGTCGGGATCGAGGCCGAGCTCGCCGGTGCCAGCGACCGTCCGGATGACGCCGGTGTCGAGGTTGACCGCGCGGATCCGGTGGTTGTCGGTGTCCGCGATGTAGAGGTCGCCCTCCGGGCCGATCTCGAGATCGCGCGGGAAGCTGAGCTGCGCCGCGGTCGCCAGGCCGTCATCGCCGCCGTATCCGACGACCCCGGTTCCGACGACCGTCTCGATCATGCCGGTCGCGAGGTCGATCGCGCGGACCCGGCTACTGAGCGTGTCGGCGACGAACAGCTTGCCGCGCGCGAACGCGAGGCCGCCCGATGGCTCGGGGTTCGAGCCCGCCTCGAAGTTGAGCTGGGCCGCGGTCGCGAGCCCACCGTCGCCATCCGAGCCCTGCATGCCGTTACCGGCGACCAGCGACATCGCGCCGGTCGCGCGCTCGATCTTGCGGATCCGGAAGTTCTGCTGATCGAGGATGAACATGTTGCCGTCGGCGTCGAGCTCGAGGCCCTTCGGCTGCTTGAACAGCGCGGTCATCGTCGTCGCGCCATCGCCCGCGTAGCCCGCGCCTGCACCGGCGAGGATCCGCACGCGTCCAGTCTCGGGATCGAGCTCGCGCAGCTTGTGGTTGTGCCACGCCATCACGAGGATCTTGCCGTCGGGTCCCTCGGCGAGGTCGGTCGGGTGGTTGAGCTGGACGTCCTGACCCGGCGCGCCTTCCGCCGAGCGCTCGGCGGTGCCCGGCAAGCCGTCGCCCGGGAACACCGGGTCGGTCCAGCCGACGAGCGTGGACACCTTGTCGTCGGTGCCGATCTTGCGGACCAGGTGGTTGTTCCAGTCGATGAACCACGGCGTCCCGTCGGACCCGAACACCAGGTCCATCGTCCAGTACAGCTCGGTCTGGCGCCGGTCATGGCCGTCGCCGTTGAACCCGAACACGCCGGAGACGCCGGCATAGACGCAGGCGCGACCCGGTTCGTCGCACACCGCGAACGGCTCGTTGTCACCGCAGCCGACCGCAGCGACCGCGATCCAGAGTCCCACCAGCTGCTTCATGGTCCCTCGCCCCCATGCTGGCACCCCGGGACGGCCCGCACCAAGGGTTCCTGCAGCCGAACCCTGCTATAGCAACGGGATGCGCCTCTGGATCGCCGCCACGCTCGTCGCGAGCCAGGTCGCGCGGGCCGACGTCCCCAGCCTCGAGGTCGCGGTCGGTGACTCGATCGAGCGCGAGGTCGGCATCGCGATCGGCTATCGCTGCGACGACCCGTCGCTGCTAGGCGTCGCGATGCGGCAGAAGTCGAACTACGTGAACGTCGTCACGATCACCGGCAAGCAGCCGGGCACGACACAGTGCCGGTTCGGGATCGATCCGTACCGCTACTCGGAGCTGCACACGATTCGTATCGTGCCGCGGCGCCGCTAGTAGTCGACGTCCGACGCCTTCTTCTCGAACCGCTTGCGAACGTTGTGGTCGAGCACGGCCTTGCGGAGCCGGATCGACTCGGGCGTCACCTCGACGAGCTCGTCGTCGTTGATGAACTCGAGCGCGTACTCCAGCGTGAGCTGGCGCGGCGGCGCGAGGACCAGCTTCTCGTCGGCGGCCGTGGTGCGAATGTTGGTGAGCTTCTTCGCCTTGCTCGGATTCACCACCAGGTCGTTCTCGCGCTGGTGGATGCCGATCACCATGCCCGAGTAGACCTTGATGTTCGCGCCGATGAACATCTGGCCGCGCTCCTGGAGATAGAACAGGCCGTAGGCGTTGGAGACGCCTTCCTCGCTGGCGACGAGGACGCCGTTCTGGCGCGTTCGGATGTCCGGACCCTGCGGGCCGTACTCGGCGAACTGGGTGTAGAGCACGCCCGTGCCGCGGGTGTCGGTCATGAACTGCGAGCGGTAGCCAATCAGGCCGCGCGCCGGGATCCGGTATTCGAGGCGGACGCGACCGGTGGCTGACGGCCGCATCTCCTGCATCTGGCCGAGGCGACGGTTGAGCTCCGCGACGACCGCACCGGTGTACGCCTCGTCGAGATCGATGACAGCGTCCTCGTACGGCTCGAGGGTCTTGCCCTTGTCGTCCTGCTGGAGGATGACCTGCGGCTGCGACACGCAGAGCTCGTAGCCCTCGCGGCGCATGGTCTCGATCAGCACCGAGAGGTGGAGCTCGCCGCGGCCCGACACCCGGAAGATGCCGGCTTCCGCCGTCTCCTCGACGCGGAGCGCCACGTTGCTCTTGATCTCGCGCTCGAGCCGCTCGCGTAGGTTGCGCGAGGTGACGTACTTACCTTCGCGACCGGCGAACGGGCCATCGTTGACCCGGAAGTTCATCGTGATGGTCGGGGCGTCGACCGTGAGCAGCGGCATCACGGTCGGGTTCTGGATTGACGTGATGGTCTCGCCGACGTTCAGCTCCTGCATGCCGGTGAACGCAACGATGTTGCCGGCAAGCGCCTCGGCGAGCTCGAACCGCTTGAGACCCTGGAAGCCGAGCACCTTCTGGACGCGGAACTCTTCCTTCTTGCTGTCGCGGTGCACGAGCAGCACGCGATCGCCGACCTTGGCTCGACCGGCGCGCATGCGGCCGATCGCCATCGCCGTGGTCTTCGAGATCAGGAACAAGGGCCGCGGCGTGATCGACAACGGGCGCGCGATCCATACCGTGATCCTCGACCCGATG
>JBBJLY010000242.1:0-13089 GCA_037720695.1 Kofleriaceae bacterium
TCGCCCTCCCAGGGCCAGAACTCTTCGTCGTCGCCGATCATGCTCGCGTTCCACAGCCGGCCGATCAGCTCCTCGGGGAACCGGCCGGCGGCGAGGTCTTGCACCTCGATGTCGAGCTTGCGCTTCTGGCCGATGATCGCGTCGATCTTGCCGAGCTTGGCCTTGTCGAGCACGCGCCGGGTGTCGTTGTAGAGCTTCTCCACCGTCGCCTGCGCGAGCTTGTCACCCGCGCTGTGGAACTGCGCGGCGAGCCGGTGCGCCGACTTGTCGAGCCGGCGCGCCTCGGAGATGTCAGCCTGGATCAGCGGCCGGATGCCACCGGCGGCCGAGTCGCCGACCGCCTTCGCTGCGGTATCTGCCGTGGCCACGGCACCGGCGAGCGCCTTCGCGGTCTTCTGGCCGACGTCGTCGAGCCGCTTGATCTCGTCGCGTGCAGCCTCGCGGGCGATCGTGCCCTCGCGCTGCGCGCGCGACAGCTCGCGCTTCTGGCTCGCGATCTGCTCCGACAGCCGGCGCAGATCCTCGACCATCGCGTTGGCGTCGGCGAGCTGCTCCTGCTCGTACGTCTTCTCGGCCGACACCGCGCCGACCTTGCGCTCCGAGACCTGGGTGCCGAGCGTCTGCCACGACCGGACCACGGCGGGCGCGTTGTTCGCGAGCTCCTGCATGCCGACGATCGCGTCGTTCAGCCGGATGAACTTGGGATCGAGGCGGAGCAGGGCGAGCACCTCGTCGATCGAGGTCTTCGCGGCGCCCTTGCCGGGCTTCGCGCCGGAGACCTCGCCGGTCTGCTTGACCTCGCGATAGCGCGCGAGCGCTTGCGCGAACAGCTGCGCGCGGAGCCCGGGGTCCTTGCGGGCCTTGTCGATCGTGTCGACGATCGGCTGCAGCTTCGCGACCAGCGTGTCGTACCACTTCTGCGAGTCGTTGAACTTGCAGTCTGCGAGCTCGACGTATCCGGCGAGCAGGCTGGCCTCGGGCCACAGGGGCGACGACGGGAACTCGGTCAGGAACTCCTTCACCAGGTCGCGCGAGGTCGCCAGCTCGCGCTTCTGGTACATCGCCCACGACGCCTCGAACAGCGCGTCGGGCAGGTAGCTCGAGTCGTCGGGGATCTGGAAGTAATGGTAGTAGGCGTCGTCGTACTCGCCCTGCTCGTGTGCGAGCCGGCCGAGCCCGAGCCGGGCGAGGTCCTTGACCGTGAAGTAGCGGTCGTCGACGACGAACGTGAACTTGTCGTTGTCGGGCGTCCCGGCGATCTCGCACATCGCCTCGGCGGACGCCTTGTACTGGCCGCGCCGCGCGCGGATCACGCCACGCATGTAGACCGCCGACGAGTACATCCGGCTCTTCTTCGAGATCGACATCAGCTCGGCCTCGGCCTCGGCGAGCTTGTTGGCATCGTAGGCCGCACGACCGCGCAGGTAGGCGCGCTCGCCCGACGCAGACGGCGGGATGGCCTCGGAGCTCTTCACGGCCTCGATGCGTCTCAGCACACCGGCGTGATCGCGGGTCTCGAGCGCGATATCGACCGCGCGGCGATGCGCGGGCCCCCAGTACGGTGCCGCGGGGCCGCGCTTCAAGACGGCCTCGACCGCATCGAGCGACGCACCGTAGCTGCCCGCGCGCGCGAGCGCGACCGCGAGATCGTACTCGGCGTTTTGGAACTCGACGAAGTCGGTGAACGCGGCGTAGCGCGGCGACTTGACGATCGCGTACAGCGCGACCGCGGCCGACACGAAGGCGCCGTCGCGTAGAAAGGTTTCGGCGAGCTGGAGCTCGCGGCGCAGCGTGTTGAGGTTGCCGCTCTCGACGTCGACCAGCTTCATCTGCTCGAGCACGGTGAAGTACTTCGACAGCGGATCGAGCGTGACCGGCGCCTCGGGCGTCGCCGGCTCACCGGACTCGTCCGGTGTCGGTGCCGGATCGGGCTGTGCGAACGCCTGCGTGACCAGCAGCGCGAGCGTCGCGATCACACCAGCGGCGCTGACTCCACGCATCATTTTTTGTTCTCACCCGCCGCGCGCGCCGTCGTCTTGACCGCGACGTCGATCCCGAGCCCGTAGCTACCGCGCTCGGACTTCTTCCACTCGTAGGCGATGTTGCCGCTGTCGCGCGCCTTGGCCACGACCATCAGGTCCTTGTTCGCGACCGCCTTGACCACGACCTGGGTCTCGGTGACCGAGGTGAACGTGTCGTCGTCCTTGCCCGTGGCCTCGACGCGGAACGTGATCAGGTGGCGGCCGGGCGCGATGTAGCCGTCGAACCGGATGCCGTCGTCGCCACCGATCGCGCCGGCCGCGTTCTCGTAGACCGTCGCGCCGTCGAGCCGGATCGTCGCCTTCGCCGGGTTGTAGTACCGCGCGGTCGTGTACGTCAGCTTGATCTGGACGCGGGTCGAGTACAGCTGGCTCGCGACCGCGTTCGCGCGCGCGCGCGACTTGAACAGCTCGTCGCGCAGCGCGAGGTATTCCTGGCGCAAGCTGTCGACGTCCGGGCCCGCCTCGACCTGCTTGGTCGGCTCGGGTTCCTTCGGCTTGATCTCGGCCGGGGCGGCGCTACCGCTGCCCGAGCCGGCACCCACGGGCGGCTGGCCCGGCGTGGTCGGCGGCGGGAAGGTCGGCGGGATGGTGGGGGTTGGTTCCGGATCCGGCGTCGGCGCGGGCTCGTCCGGCGGCTCGACCGGTGCCGCCGGCACGGCCTTCTTCGGCCGCTTCTTCTTCTTGGGACGCGGCTTCGCGATCGCGAGGGACATCCCGATCAACATCACGGCCAGCATCAGGATGATGGTTCTCGCTCGCATCGACTTCTCCGAGGGTGACGTGACGCCGCGATCGGCGCCCGGGATTAGTTACTGAACGGAAGGAACAGGGACAGGCTGGCGGTGATCGCGCTGTCGTTGACGAGGAAGCGCTCGTCGAGAAGCTCCTGGCGAAACGTGCGATTGCGAGCGTCGATCCGGAATGCCGCGGCCTGGCCCAGGAACAGCTTAATCCCGAACCCGAGGACACCGGAGGCTCCTCGGCTGGTCTTCGAGTCGATCACACCGACGCCGATGTCGGCGTGCAGGTCGAAGTGGACGATCGAACCTCCGAGTCGGAGCTTGCCGTACACCGGGCTCCACACCAGGAGAGACTCGCCGATCAGGATGCGCGCGTAGGTCTCCGCGATCGTCGTGCCGCGACGATCCTCGAGTGCGCGGATCACGTCGGCATTGGCATGCGTCCACGCGCCGCCGAACTCGACCGCCGTCTCGTCGGTCATGTGATAGGTGTACGACGCGCCGACGACGTACGTGCCGGACAGCAGATCGCTCGCGTAGTAACCACCGCCGGCGGTCAGCTCGTGGCGACCCTGCTTGACGAACAGTCGATCGACCGCACCGCGGCGCTTGCGCTTGACCGCGAGCCGGTCCGCGATCTCCTGATCGATGCACATCTGCGTCGTGCGCAGATCCGTGGTGACCGGCGTCTTGCCGTCCTTGGTTGCCGGCTTGTCCGCGTCGCTCTCATCGTCGGCGCGGGCGACGCCCGCGAGCAACACGAGGACGACGAGTGCGGCCGCTCTCACAGCCCCACCGGGAGGTAGAGCGCGAGGCCCGCGGTCAGGATCAGGTTGTTGGTGTAATGGGTCTCGCCGGCGGCTTCCTGCACGGCCATCAGGTCGCGGCCCTCGATCCGGATCGTCAGCGCGTGGGTGACGAACAGATCGAGCGCGATGCCCGCATCGAACGAGATCCCCTGCACGGTGTCGTGGATCATCTGACCACCGCCTGCGAACAGCAGCAGGTCGGCGTGGACGATCCCGCCGCCGGTCTTGAGCTTCGCGTGCACGGGCGACCACACGAGGTTCGCGAGGCCGATGTAGGCCATGCCGGGCTCGAACCGGTTATCGTCGAAGAACTCGGCGAGCGGCGAGTCGAGATCGAGCGTTATTGGGGTGAGCAGAAACTCGGCCTGGATCCCGAGATCCTCGGTGAAGAAGAACCCGAGCGAGCCGCCGGCGATCCAGGACGAGGACGTCAGGTCGCCGCCGTAGAGCCCGCCCTTGGCCGCGAGCACGAGCTTCTTGTTCTTCGCGAAGTCACGCTTCTGGACGCCACGCGGCTTGAGCTCGGCGCCGAGCTGGTCGCGGATCGTCTGATCCAGGCACGACGGCAAGGGGGCGTCCGACGGCCTGGCGGGACTGGCGCTGCCGCCAGCGACGGCCTCGTCGGTCGGCTTCGGAATCTCCGGTTGCGCGAGCGCGCTACCCGCTGTCCAGACCACAGCGAGTGCGATTCCCCAGGAACGCAGCACTTTCAACACGGTACTCTCGTTACAGCGGCCCCACAACAGACCTCGGCCGTTTGCGACGTGCGGTAGTCTATCGACAATGGAGCATCTGACGGGGACGCGGATCCGGCGCGAGGCGACGCCGGCGACGGTCAACCTCCGCCGGTGCAAGCTCGTCGTCATCAAGGGCGCACAGCGCGGCACGGAGTTCGTGATCGGCGGCGATCTGTTCCGCGTTGGCAAGGCGCCGGAGAACGACCTCGTGCTCGGCGACGAGACGGTGTCGCGCGTCCACTTCGAGATCATGCGCGATGCCAAGGGCTACCTCGTGCGCGACATGAAGAGCACGAACGGCACGTTCCTCGACGGCGCGGAGGTCAAGGAGGCGTACCTGCGCGCGGGCTCGGTGATCGCCGCGGGCTCGGTCGAGCTCAAGTTCACGCCGTTCGAAGAGCGGATCGAGATCCTGCCGAGCGAGCAGGAGCAGCTCGGCGAGATGGTCGGCAAGTCTGCCGCGATGCGCGAGATCTTCGGGTTGATCGAAAAGATCGCGCCCACCGATGCCACGGTGCTGATCGAGGGCGAGACCGGTACCGGCAAGGACATGATCGCGCGGACGCTGCACCAGCTGTCGCCGCGTCACGCGGGACCGTTCATCGTCGTCGATTGCGGCGCGGTGGCCGGCACGCTGATCGAGAGCGAGCTGTTCGGTCACGAGAAGGGCTCGTTCACCGGCGCGGTCGCGGCGCGGCAAGGCGCGTTCGAGCTCGCGAGCGGCGGCACGGTGTTCCTCGACGAGCTCGGCGAGCTGTCGCTCGATCTGCAACCCAAGCTGCTGCGCGTGCTCGAGTCGCGCGAGCTGCGGCGCGTCGGTGGGTCGAAGATCATCAAGGTCGACCTGCGGGTGATCGCGGCGACCCGCAAGGACCTGCGCTCCGAGGTCGAGAAGGGCAAGTTCCGCGAGGACCTCTACTTCCGGCTGAACGTCGTACCGATCACCGCGCCATCGTTGCGCGAGCGGCGCGAAGATATCCCGCTGCTGATCGAGAACATCCTCGCGAAGCTGTCGCCCGGCAACACCGAGGCGCTGTCCGAGGCGACGCGGGTGGCGCTGATGGCCCACGACTGGCCGGGCAACGTGCGCGAGCTTCGTAACGTGATCGAACGCGCGGTCGCTCTCGGCTCATCCGATCTGTTCCCGACCACGCCGCTCGGCAGCACGCCGGACAAGAGTGCCCACCTGCCGACCGGGCTCGAGTTCGAGGCCGGGATGTCGTTCCGCGAGACCAAGGAGAAGTGGAACGAGCTGTTCGAGCGCCGCTACCTGACCTGGCTGATCCGGCGTGCGGACGGCAACATCTCGAAGGCCGCGCGCGACGCCGACATGGATCGCAAGTACCTCCACAAGCTGCTGCGGAAGTACGGGATCACGGCCGACGTCGAAGACGACAACTGAGCAGGCGGCTGCACACGAGGATCGCGTGCGTGCACCTGACGCTCGGGTCGCGCGACCCGACGGCTAGTCGCGTGGTGGCCACCGGGCTGGCCAGTCCTGGCGGGAGCGAGGTAACTCCGCGCGCGCACGCCGCGAAAGCCTCCCGCGTGCTGGCATCACCGTTGCGTGGCGGTGCGGCACCCCATGCAACGGTTCGCCGCTTCGATGTTCTTGCTCTCCACCGCAGCACCGGCCGCTGCGGATACCTGTGACCCGGCCAAGGTGATGGTCGTGCTCGACAAGTCGAGCTCGATGCAGACCGGCATGATCGGGACCGCGACCAAGTGGAGCATTGCGGTCGACGGCCTGGGGCAGGTGCTCGCCGCGTACGAGGACAAGGCGGAGCTCGGGCTGATGACGTTCCCGAAGCCGAACCAGTGCTCGCCGGGTGCGCTCGACGTCGCGCCCGCTCGCAACAACCGCGCGGCGATCCTCGGCGCGCTCGCGACCCCGCCGCCGGTCGGCGGCAACTGGACGCCGATGGCGCAGACGCTCGATGTCGCCGCGACCGAGCCCTCGCTGCAGGGGCCTGGCGCGCGTCACGTCATCATCGTCACCGACGGCTGGCAATGGTGCGACCCGTACGATCCGGCGACCCGATACGACGGGGTCGACGCGGTCAGCCGGCTCCAGGCGCAGGGCATCACGACGTGGGTCGTCGGGTTCGGGGCGGAGGTCGACGCCGCGGCGCTCAATCAGATGGCGCTGATGTCCGAGACCGAGCGGCCGAGTTGCGATCCGACGAGCGACGACCCCGCCGCCGCAGACAACTGCTACTTCCAGGTCAACAACGCGATCGAGCTGGTCGCCGCACTCAGCACGATCGTCGGCACGATCTCCGAGGACGAGCTGTGCGATGGGCTCGACAATGACTGCGACGGGCAGATCGATGAGGCGTTGTCGCGCGACTGCTCGAACACCTGCGGCCCCGGTAGCGAGACCTGCAGCGCCGGTGCGTGGACCGGCTGCACGGCGCCGGTCGAGGGCGCCACTTGCGAGCCGGCAGCGGACGACGAGAACCCGAATCCGGGTGGCGCAACCGCAGCGGGCTGCGCGTGCTCGGCGAACGGTCCAGCAAGTGCCGGCCTGTTCGCACCGCTGTTCGCGGTGGTGTGGTGGTTGCGGCGCCGTCGCCGCTAGGCGACCGCGCACGAGACGAGAGTGAGCTAGGCGGTCTTGCGAGTGGACAGACGCGAGACGTAGCGCGACGCAGTGCCGCGCTTCAAGATCCCCTTGGTCACGGCGCTGTCGATGATCGACACCGCCTTCTGGACCAGGGTCTGCGCCTCGCCAGCCTTCGTGTCGACGGCGGCGCGCGCCTTCTTGACGGCAGTGCGAAGAGCAGCCATCGCGGCGCGGTTACGCGCGCGATGCTTGATCATCTTACGATTCTGTTTCTCGGCCGAGGCAATATTGGCCACTGTGATTCTCCTGAAGGAGCGAGTGGTTAACCCGAGCGCTCCCGGGTGTCAACCCCGGGCTTGGGAATGAATCCCGGCCCGTCCGTTTTCGGCCGGTACCTCGGGAGTGTTCATGCTGTGATGTGGATAACTTGCGGACCGAGCGGTGGTGCAGCGGACTGATGTCACTGAGATCGCACTCACTCGATCATGACTGCTCAAAAAAGCGTCACTTTCGCGGCTCGGTACGCTTCGCGTCATTCCACAACGAGTCCATCTCTTCGAGCGTCGAAGATCGCGGCGTCTTGCCGCGCTCGGTCAGCCGGTCCTCGACAAACTCGAACCTGCGTTGAAATCGGTTCGTCGCATCGACCAGCGCGTTCTCGGCATCGACCCCGAGCTTGCGAGCAACATTCACGACGGCGAACAGCAGATCGCCGAGCTCGTGGTGGATCTCGGCGGCGTGCTTGCCTTGCGCGGCCTCCTTGAGCTCGCCGACCTCCTCTTCGATCTTCGCAAACGAGCCTTCCCAGCCCGGCCAGTCAAAGCCGACCTTGCCGGCCTTGCCGCCGAGCTTCTGGGCGCGTGCGAGGGCAGGGCCCTTCGGCACGTTGGCGAGCACGCGATCGGTGGCGACCCCGGCCGCGGCCTTCTCCTGCTGCTTGATGGTGTCCCACTGCGCGAGCACCTGCTCGGAAGTCTCGACGCCGGTCGCGTCCGCGAACACGTGGGGATGCCGACGTACGAGCTTGTCGGAGATCGAGGTGACGACATCGTCAATCGCGAACGCACCCTCGGCGCGCCTGATCGCGGCCTGGAAGACGATCTGCATCAACAGGTCGCCGAGCTCCTCGCAGTGGCCGGGAATATCGTTGCGCGACAGCGCATCGAGCACCTCGTAGCTCTCCTCGACGAGGAATGGCCGGAGAGACTCGAGCGTCTGCTCGCGGTCCCACGGGCAGCCGTCGGGAGCGAGCAGGCGATCCATGATGTCGACGAGTCGGGTCAGCGACGCGCCAGGCTGCAAAGTCATGGCGCACCATAGCAAGCGCTCGGCATGCTATACGAGGCTCGCTGACGGGCCGGAGGATCGCCTGGAAGCACCACGAACCAACGTGACCCAATCAAAGACCATCCGGCGCGAGAAGCTCGCGTTCGACGACCCCGAGGCGCTGCAGGCGCTGTGTGGCAGCAACAACGCGCGGCTCAAGCTGATCGAGCGGACCGCCGGCGCACAGGTCAACCTGCGCGGCAACGAGATCACGATCGAGGGCGACGAGGCGTCGACCGAGATCGCGAAGTCGGCGATCGAGCAGCTCTACGATCTCGCGCTCGCCGGCAAGCCGCTGGCGTCGGATGACGTCGTCCGCGCGGTCAAGCTGCTACAGGGCGAGGGCAACGGCGCCGCGATCCAGGCGGTGTTCGGCGACACCATCCTGACCCCACGTGCAGGCCGTCCGATCGCGCCGAAGGGCGCCGCGCAGAAGACATATGTCGATCTGGTCCGCACCAACGACATCGTGTTCAGCGTCGGTCCTGCCGGTACGGGCAAGACGTATCTCGCCGTCGCGATGGCGGTGCGGGCGCTGCTCGACAAGCAGATCAAGCGCATCATCCTGACGCGCCCGGCGATCGAGGCCGGCGAGCGGCTCGGGTTCCTGCCCGGCACGCTCGAGGAGAAGATCGACCCGTACCTGCGCCCGCTGCACGACGCCCTGCACGACATGCTGGACGCGGAGCGCCTCGAGCGCATGCTGATCGACAAGACGATCGAGATCGCGCCGCTCGCGTTCATGCGCGGTCGCACGCTGTCGGGCTCGTTCATCATCCTCGACGAGGCGCAGAACACGACGCCCGAGCAGATGAAGATGTTCCTGACCCGCATGGGTTTCGACTCGAAGGTCGTGATCACGGGGGACGTCACGCAGACCGACCTGCCGCGCGGTCAGCGCAGCGGCCTGCGGGACGCGCTCGAGCTGGTCGACGGCATCCGCGGGATCGCCCGGGTCCAGTTCTCCGACGTCGACGTGGTCCGCCACCCGCTGGTCGCCGCCCTGATCCGCGCGTACGACTCGCGGGACCGTTCGCGCTCGGAAGCGCGCGACGCGCGCGACCCGCGTGAGGTGACACCGGCCGCCGAGGCCGCGAAACTCGACGGCAAACCGGGTCAAGACGCGATAGAATCGTGACGATGGTGGTGGGGACCCCGACGACCTGGTCAACGCAGTCGCTCGCGACCGCCGGATGGCGGCCTACCGCATCCGCCGCCAGGGCGACGGCTGGATCGAGCTCGAGGTGCTAGCCCAGCGTGCCCGCCTGCCAGTGCTGCTCGTGCTCGCGTGGCCCGAGTGTGGAACGACACCAAGCAGCTGCAGCCGCATCTCGTCCGCGCACGCGCGGGCAACTACGGCCTCATCATCGTCGGCACGGACGACGAGATCGAGGCGGCGCGGCTCGACATGATGCCGGGCGATGCGGACCTCACGGCGCTCGCGTCACCGATCGGGATGGCGCGCCTGTTGCTGATCCTGCGCTCGCGCGCCGACGCGATCGCCCAGCGCAATGCCTCGGCCACGCTCGAGCTCGAGCTCGAGCGCTCGCGGCACGAGAACGACATGCTGATCACGATCGGCCGGGCGCTGTCGCAGGAGCGCGACATCGACTCGCTGCTCGCGATCATCCTGCGCCGCGCGTGTGAGGTCACCAACGCGGATGCCGGCTCGATCTACGTCGTGATGGGGACCGCGGAGGAGATCGCGGATCGCGATCTGAAGTTCGCGGTGTCGCAGAACGACAGCCGCAAGCTGGAATCGGCAGGCGGCAGGATGAAGGTCTCGCCGTCGTCGATCGCCGGGCAGTGCGTGCTGTCGCAGGATCGGATCAACGTCCCGGATCTGTACGCGCTCGACGAGCCTGGCACTGGCAATAACCCGTGGGGCTTCGTCCACGACCGCACGTTCGACGACAAGCACCGCTATCAAACCCGGTCGGTGCTCGCCGTACCGATGATCTCGGCGCGCAACGACGTGATCGGCGTGATCCAGCTGATCAACAAGCGCGCGAAGGGCTGGATCCAGCTCGACCTGCCAAGCGACTTCGAGAGCGGCGTCGTGTCGTTCGACGATGTCTCCGAAGCCTACGTCTCGACGCTCGCGTCGCAGGCCGGGATCGCGCTCGAAAACGTCCTCCTCTACGAGGAGGTGAAGACGCTGTTCGACGGCTTCGTCAAGGCGGCCGTCACTGCGATCGAATCGCGCGATCCGACCACGTCGGGTCACTCCGAGCGCGTCGCCGAGCTCACCGTCGGGCTCGCCCAGGCGGTCAGCCGCCAGGATGCGGGCCACTACCGCGAGGTTCGCTACACCCGCGATGACCTGACGCAGATCCGCTATGCGGGACTGCTCCATGACTTCGGCAAGGTCGGCGTGCGCGAGCACGTGCTGGTCAAGGCGAAGAAGCTGTACGAGCACGAGCGCGAGCTGATCCTGCAGCGCTTCCAGCTGATCAAGCGCGGCTTCAAGATCGACGGCCTCGAGCGCAAGGTCCGCTACTTGATGGAGAAGTCGCGCGACGAGGCGGCCGAGCAGCTCTCCACGATCGACACCGAGTTGGTCGGCAAGGTGGCCGAGCTCGACGAGATCATCAGGTTCATCCTGACGTCCAACGAGCCCAGCGTGCTCGAGCAGGGCAGCTTCGACCGCATCGCATCGATCGCCGGCATGACCTACTCCGACGATGCCGGCTCGATCGGCCCGTTCCTCAATAGCACCGAGGCCAGCTCGCTCCAGATCCGCCGTGGCTCGCTGACCGAGGCCGAGCGGCTCGAGATCAACAGCCACGTCATCCACACATCCAACTTCCTGTGCCGGATCCCGTGGAGCCGCGCCTTGCGCGACGTGCCCGATATTGCGGGCGCCCATCACGAGAAGCTCGACGGCACCGGCTATCCCAATGGCTTGCGCGGTGATGGCATCCCGGTCCCAGCGCGGATGATGGCGATCGCCGACATCTACGACGCGCTGACCGCAAAGGATCGGCCCTACAAGAAGGCGATGCCGGTCGAGAAGGCGCTGGACATCCTCGCTGGCGACGTCAAGCGCGGCCAGCTCGACCAGAACCTGTTCGACATCTTCATCGGCGCCGAGGTGTACAAGATCACCTCGTCGCGCGACGACCGCCACTAGCGTGCCCGTCGATCTGATCGTCGACGACGGCGTCGAGCTCGACCGCCCCCTGCGCACCAAGCTCCGCGGCGAGGTCGTTCGCATGGTGCGCGCCGCGGCCCGCACGGCCGGTCATCGCGACTTCGAGGTCGGGCTGCGGCTGACCGACGACACGACGATCCAGACGCTCAATCGCGACTACCGTGCGAAGGACAAGCCGACCGACGTCCTGGCGTTCGCGCAGCTCGAAGGCCCTGCCGCGACGCTCCACCCGACGCTACTCGGCGACATCGTGATCTCGATCCCGACGGCACGTCGCCAGGCCCGGCGTGGCCTGCATGCCGAGCTGCTGCACCTGGCCTCGCACGGCCTGTGTCACCTGCTCGGCTACGATCACCGCGATGACGCCGAGGAGCGCGTGATGAACGCGCGGGCGGCCGAGCTGCGACGCGCGGCGCGGCGCGCCGCCTAGCTCGCTATTTCCGCGGGCCAACAGCGAGCGATACGACAGCACGCCGGTCAGCGCGATCGCTCGCTATCCGAGGTCGAACACGAGGAACTTGAGGTAGCGCCCCTCGGGAAACGCGGGCAGCACGGGGTGATCGCTGGCGGCGCCGGACGCGGCTCGCAGCCGCAGCGGTGCGAGCCCGGCGCAGATCTCGAGCAGGTCGGCCTCGGTGACGTGGCTCGAGCACGAGGCCAGCGCGAACCGTCCCCGCGGTTCCACCCGGGCGAGCGCGGCACCCACGAGCTTGCGATATGCGCCGAGCGCGCCGGGGCGGGCTCGCTCGCTCGGCGCGAAGCTGGGCGGGTCGACGATCACGAGATCCCACCGGCGGTCCTTTGCGCGCGCGAAGAACTCGAACGCGTCCTGCACCACCAGCTCGTGCGCTGCGGTGGCAAGGCCCGAGAGCGCGAGGTTGCGCGCGATGCCGGCGATCGCCGGCGCTGCGAGGTCGACCGACGTCACGCGGCTCGCACCACCGAGCGCGGCGTGGAGCGAGAACCCGCCGGTGTACGAAAACACGTTCAGCACGGTCGCCCCGGCCGCGTGCTTGCGGACCGTGCGGCGGTTGTCGCGCTGGTCGAGGAAGAACCCGGTCTTCTGGCCCGCGCGGACGTCGACCGCGAACCGGGCTTCGTCTTCTTCGATCGATCTCCGCCGGTGGATCGCCGCGGTAGGCAGCCGCGCTGCCGCGATCGCGACGTTCGCCGCGCACCCAGACATGCGCGAGCGGTGCACCGCCAGCCTCGAGTCCGTCGAGCACGGCGTCGAGCAGCGGGCGCCAGAACGTGGCGGCGGCGGGACCATCGAACACGATCACGCCCGTGTCGCGGTAGCGATCGACGACGAGCCCGGGACACCCGTCGCCTTCGCCATGGACGAGGCGCCAGCCGGTGCACCCGACGAGCAGTGGGTCGCGCGTGCGTCGCGCAGCTGCGGCTTGACAGCGCGAGCGGACCCAGCGCGCATCGATCGCGACGCCCGGCGCGTCGAGCACGCGCGCGCGGATCGGCGAGGCCGGATCTGCGAATGCGATCGCGACCGTGCCGTCGTCGTCGGCGATCACCACCAGCTCGTCGGCGGCGGTCCCGGCTGGCAGCGTGAGCGCCCGATCGTAGAGCCACGGGTGGCCGGCGCGGATCCGGTCGCGCAGCGGTTTGGTCAGCCGCGCGGTACGCACGCGAAGACTTGCGTCACTTCAGCGTCGACGCTTGAAGCTGGTACATGTGCGCGTACTTGTTGATCGTCTGCA
>JBBJLY010000479.1:0-3128 GCA_037720695.1 Kofleriaceae bacterium
GTAGTGGCGACCGTCGTCGCCGGGCCGGGCCGCCGCCACGAAGCCCCAGTGCCACAGCGTGTCGGTCGTGACGGCGAGCGAGCGCCCCTTGCCGTACTCGCCAGCCACGATCGTCGGCATCGGCTTGCCGGCGCGCGTCTTCAGTCGGGGATGGGTGGCGAGCACCGTCGCATCGGGCTTGGCCGCGGCGACCAGGTTGACGCCTTCGAGCTGCGGCAGCGCCTTCCACACCGCGGCGTTGTCCGCCGGCGAATAGCGCAGCGAGGTCACCGGATGGACGAGCCCGGCGTCGGTCAGCTGCGGCGAGAAGCGCTTGGTGTCGAGCACCGGGCTCGAGTCGAACGGGCCGTAGAGCTCGACGGGCAACGCCGCCGCGACCGGGGTACCGAAGTAGCCACCCGACGAGAACGACACCATACCGCCCAGCATCGCTAGCCCACCACCGCCCTCGACATAGCTGCGGATGTTCTCGAGGTAGTCACCGATGCCGTAGGGTGCGAACTCGAAGTCCTGGAGCAAGATCAGATCGAATGACAGCAGCTGGTGCTCGAACAGCTCGCGGGTCGGGAACGGGATCAGGGACTTCTCGTCGTTCGGCACCAGCGAGATGTCGTCCTGCGTGGTCAGGATGAAGAACGAGATCAGATCGACGTTCGGGTTCGACTTCAGCATCTGCCGCAGCGACCGCACATCCCACGACGGCTGACCGGCGACCTGGAGCACGCGGATCTTGTCTCGGATCACACGGACCACGAAGCTGCGCGCGTTGTTGGTGAGCACCGCCTCGCCAGCCGCGACCGGAACCGAGATCTCGTAGACGTACCGGCCGACGCGCGGGGGCGTTAGCTCGAACGTGACCGTCACCTCGGCCTCGCCGGCCGGCAGCTCGACGAGCTTCTGGCGGAGCGGCTGACCGTCGGTGGACAGCGTCACCGGAACCTGGCGGGCGGGCAGCCCGGTGGTGCGGATCACCGCGTCGATCCGGACCACGGTACGCACGAACGCAAACTCGTCGGCCATCACCTTCGCGACCGCGAGATCCTTGAGGCCCGGGCGCGCCGCCCACACGGTGTGGACGCGGGTGTCGAGCGAGCGCAGGAAGTCGCGCACGGCGCCGGCACCACTGTCCTCGCCGAACCCGCCGGTGGCCGCGCCATCGGAGATCAGGATCACGCCGGCGAGGTCGCGGCCCTCGTAGCGCGCGCGCACTTGATCGAGTGCCTTGCGCATCAGCGTCGCCTTGCCATCGGGCGTGGTGGTGGCGAGCCCCGCGAGCGACGTCGCGTCGAGCGTCTCGGAGAACGTGTAGAAGTCGAGCTTGTGGTCGCGCTCCCACTCGGTGAGCGTGTCGCGCGACGCGGCGAGCATGGCGCGAGCACGGGCGAAGCGGTCACTCGTCCCCGCGCCCTCCGCGAGCGCCATCGAGCTCGAATCGTCGACCAGGATGGCGATCCGGTTGGGTTCGCGTGCGACCTGCCGCAGCTCGACGGCGGGCTGCAGGAACACGACGAGCGCGCCGACCGCGGCACCCGCTCGCAACGCGATCATCAGCGCACGTCGCCAGGCGGGCGCCCCGCGGCTGGCCCGCCACGACAGCCCGACGATCGCGATCACCGCGATCCCGCCGAGCGCGAGACCGAGTCGCCCCCACGGCGCGAGCACGACCCAGCGGTACTCGTTGAAGTCCGCGGTATCGGGCGCGGCGAGCCACACGGTCAACGCGACCAGCGCCTCGGTCAGCAGCGCACCACCGGAGAGCAAGGCACCGACGCCGAGCGCCGCACCGAGCCGCACCGAGCCGCGCTTGATCGCGATCACCGTCGCGATCACGAGCACGAGCGCGACCGCACCCAGCGCGTAGCGGACGAGCTCGGAGAACAGGACGATGTTCATTGATCACTACCCTGGGGCGAAGCCCCGCCCCACCCCTTACGATTCGCTTCGCTCATCGATCGCCGCTCACTTCTTGGGCTTGACCGGCACCTGGGCGCCGTCGTCGGGCTTCCAGCGGCGCCGCTTCATGATGAACGGGACGTGGACCTGGTCCGACTTGTAGTCGAGGCAGAGCGCGTACATCACGAGGTTCACGCCCATGCGATAGGCGAGCTCGCGCTGGCGCTCGCCACCCGGCTCGCAGCGGAAGTCGTGGTTGCCGAAGTCGTCGCGCGCCCACGCACCACCGAGATCGTTCGCGACGTAGGCCGCGACGATTCGACCGTCGCGGATGATCGCCTCCATCGCGGGTGCGATCGCGAGCCGGCCGAGCGGACGGTCGAGCAGGTAGAACGATTTATAGACGACGTGGTCGGCGGGCACGACGTCGAGCCCCTTCGCGGGCGCCGGATAGATCGCCGAGATCAGCTTGCGCACCGAGCCGTCGAACGCGCCGTCGGTCGAGCCCTCGGCGGAGTCGATCAGCAGGAACCCGCCGAACGTGAGGAACCTGCGCAGCGCCTCGATCCCCGATGCGCTCGGCAGCTCAATCTCGCGCTCGCCTGTCAGGTAGAGGAACGGGGTCTCGTGCAGCGAATCGCTGGTCGGGCTGACGATCGCGGGAGCCAGCTCGACCGCGATCGACGTTCGCTTCTCGACCTCCCAGCCGAGTCGCCGCAGCGCGGACGGTCGCGGGTTCCAGGTCGCGCCGCCGGCGAGCTGGAGCTGGCCGAACCGGAACCTCGAACCCGGGCCGATCGCCCGCGCGCGCGGTGCGGCGAGAGTCGCCGCGGTGGCGGCACCGCCGGCCAGGAACCCGCGTCGCGTGATCGACATCGTCCCGCCGAAGGTAGCGCCACCCGTCGACGCAGGCTAGCCGCCTCCCGTGCTAGCGTGTTGCGCGATGCGGGTTGCAGCTCTCGTGCTCGTCCTCGGGGGCAGCGCACGCGCCGACACCCCGAAACCACTGGCTCCCGACCACAGCCACGTCGGCCAGTTCGAGGCGTCGCTCCGCGTTCCGATCGGGCTGCGCGCGATCGCGACGTACGACAAGGGCACCTACTGCGGGGTCACGGACTCGACCGCCGCCTTGGGCGTCGCCCCCGTGTGTACCGGTCGCGCACCGTTCTCGTTCGACTTCGAGCTCGGCTACGGCGTGCATCGCCGGATCGACGCGATCCTCGAGCTGCGGGTCG
>JBBJLY010000480.1:0-3127 GCA_037720695.1 Kofleriaceae bacterium
CAGCATGCGATCACGCGATTCACGCGGGCCATCCGTAGCTCTTTCCGTTCCATCCACAGTCGACGCAGAACAGTCCGTGAGAGAGTGGCAGCGGCACGATGCGCCCCCACTGCGAATCGCCAGGCTCATGGGGCCATGACCGGGCGTTTTCGCCAAGGTCATGGGGCCAGCGATTCGCCAGGGTCATGGGGCCACCCGCAGGCGGGCTGATCTAAAATCGCCAGGGTCATGGGGCCAGCGATTCGCCAGGGTCATGGGGCCACCTAGGACACGGCGGCAGGGATCGAGCTCGGCGACCGGAAACGACAATCGAGGTGCACCTCGGACGCGGCGCGGGCCGCTCTCGGGAGGCGCCATGAGTTTTCGGGAGTTGACGATGATTGATGTTCGAGAAGTTCTGCGCCGCATGCAGGCGGGTCAAAGTGCGCGCCAACTGGCGCGCGACGGGGTCGTCGATCGCAAGACGGCGGGCCGCTACTTCGAGGCTGCCAGGCAGCACGAGATCGGACCAGAGACCGACCTGACGGACGCCCTGGTGCGCGAGGTTGCGCAATACATTCAAACCAGACCCGAGCCGCCGCCGACAGACGTGCGCCAGGAGCTGCAGAAGCACCGCGCGACGATCGAAGCGGGGCTCACTGCGGAGCGACCGCTGCGTCTCGTTCGCGTGCAGGAGCTGCTTGCGCGCGATGGCGTGGAGATCAGCTACTCCTCGCTACGCCGCTACGCGCACGCAGAGTTCGGGTGGAAGGAGCGCCGCAGCTCGGTCCGCATCGACGATCCGCCCGCCGGTGAGGAAGCGCAGATCGACTTTGGCCACATGGGCTTCGTGTTCGATGCCACGGGCAAACGCCGCAAGCTCTGGGCGCTCGTCGTCACGCTCACCGTCAGCCGCTACATGTTCGTCTGGCCGACGCTCGAGCAGACCACCGCCGCCGTCTGCGCCGGGCTCGACGCCGCGTGGCGCTTCTTCGGCGGTGTGACCAAGCGCGTCCTGCCCGACAACATGTCGTCGGCGATCGTGCGTGCCGATCCGCTTCAGCCAACAATCCAGCCGGCCTTCCTGGAGTACGCACAAGCGCGAGGCTTCTTCGTCGACCCGGCGCGCGTGCGCAGGCCGCAGGACAAGGCACGTGTCGAGAATCAGAACGCCTACGTGCGCGAGCGCTGCTTCGACGGGGAGCACATCGACACCGTCGACGCGTGGCGCACGCACTGCGAGCGTTGGTGTCGCGACGTCGCCGGGGCGCGGGTCCACGGCACGACGCGGCTGGTGCCGCGCGACGTCTACGAGTCCGCAGAGCGACCGCACATGTTGCCGCCGCCAACGGAGCCGTTCGATGTGCCGGTATGGACAGAGGCCAAGGTGCATCCCGATCATCATGTGCAAGTTGCACGCGCTCTCTATTCGGTCCCCACCGCGTACCTCGGTCGCACGGTGCGTGTCCGTCTTGATTCGTCGAGCGTCCGGCTCTACCTCGGCTCCGAGCTGATCAAGATACACACGCGCGTCGAGCCCGGGCGCCGATCGACCGACGCGAGCGACTACCCGGTGGGCAAGGCCGACTATGCGCTGCGCAGCGTGGACCGCGTTCGTCAGCAAGCGCGCCTCCGCGGTGCGCACGTCGGCGACTTCGTCGCCGCGCTCCTCGAGGGACCCTTGCCCTGGGCCAAGATGCGGCAGGCGTACGCGCTGCTTCGTCTCTGCGATCGCTACGGCGAAGAACGCGTCGACCAGCTGTGCGCTCGCGCGCTCGCCTTCGAGGTGTTCGACGTCGTGCGGCTCGAGCGCATGCTCAAAGCGGCGCAGACCACGAGAGAGCCGGCGGCCCCTGCGGGGCGCGTCGTGCTCCTGCCGGTCGGGCGGTTCGCGAGGAGCAAGGAAGCATTCGTGACGCGTGCAACGTGCACCGACCGCGAGGAAGGAGGCGCATCGTGAGCAACCGCCCAATCGCACCCGAGCTCGTGCGCGCGCTCAAACGCCTCTGTCTCGGCAAGCTGCTCGACGCGATGCCCGAGCGTCTCGCACTGGCGGAGGAGCGCGGCCTCGCCGTCGACGAGATCCTTCTCATGTTGCTCACCGACGAGATCCAGCGACGCGACGGCAGCGCCGCCACCCGCCGCGCCGCCAAGGCCGGACTCGATCCCGACATGGTGCTCGAGCGCTGGGACAAGTCCGCGGCGGTGAAGTTCGATCGCAGGCTCCTGCAGGAGCTCGCGACGCTGCGGTTTCTCGAAGCGAAGCGCAACGTCGTCGTGCTCGGCCCGGTGGGCGTGGGCAAGACGTTTCTCGCCAGCGCGCTTGGTCAGCTCGCGTGCAAGAGCGGGTTTCACGTGAGGATGGAGCGTGCCGACGCGCTGCTTCGCAAGCTGCGACAGAGCCGCATGGACAACTCGCGCGAGGCCCTGATGATCGAGCTGTGCACCGTCGACTTGCTCATCGTCGACGACTTCGCCCTCGAGCCGATGACACGCGACGAGAGTCGCGACGTCTATCAGCTCTTCGTCGAGCGCAACGCGCGAGCCTCGACGATCGTCACCAGCAACCGCGACACGGTCGAGTGGCTCGCGGTGTTCGACGATACGCTGCTTGCCCAGAGCGCCGTCGACCGGTTCAAGAACAACGCCTACGATCTGGTCGTCGACGGCGAGTCGTACCGCTCGCGTCTCAAGCCGAAGCTGGACGCGACCACGGAGAACGACCGGCCTCCGCCTTCGGCTCCGGTGAAGAAGCGAGCCAGCGGCCGGGGCCGCAACCTCGTGACCTAGACGGCATGCGTCGCCGGCCTTCGGCCGGCTCCGGGACTCGACACGGAGGGCCCGATTCGGTCATGATACCGACCGGTCGACGGACTTCCGCCTGGCCCCATGATCCTGACGATCGATGGACCCATGAGGGTGGCGAGTGGCACATTGGTCCCGCGACTTGGGCCGCCGAGCGTCTCAAGACTGCATCGGCAGGGTCTGCCGCACTGATGCGGGCATCGATCGCCGTGAGGAGGCGGTCTTGGGCGTCCTTGCGCGCGTCCTCCGAGCTCCAAGGTTCTGCCACGACCGCGGCGCGGCTGATGACGGTCTGCTGCTCTTCAGCGCGTTTGTGGTGAAGCTCGTCTAGGACGGCCCGAGC